>CAIWFK010000537.1 GCA_903911905.1 uncultured Myxococcales bacterium | reverse complement strand
CGTGACCTTCTACGAGAGCACGCACGAGAAATACGTCGTGCAGTTCCGCGCGCCCCTGCTCGCCACCGGGCGCTGAACGAGGCGCGTGGGCCGCCGCTCGGCGACCTGGCCAGCGCTACAGCACGCGCAGCACGTAACACTTGAGGTAGCGCGTCTCGCGCAGCGCCATCAGCACCGGGTGGTCCTTGCCCGCGCCGCGCTTCTCGACGATCTGCACGCGCCGCTTCGAGTCGTTGGCGGCAGCGTCGAGCATCTCTTCGAAGCGCTCTTCGTTCACGTGGTACGTGCAACTGGCCGTGATGAGCGTGCCGCCCGGGTTGAGCAACTGCATCGCCCGAAGGTTGATTTCCTTGTACCCGCGCACCGCCGCTTCGATGGCCGTCTTGTTCTTCGCGAACGACGGCGGGTCGAGCACGATGGTGTCGAAGCGCTTCCCCTCGTCGAGCGTGTCGCGCAGGTAGTCGAAGGCGTTGGCGGTCACCACGTCGACGTTGGTCAGGTTGTTGCGAGCGGCGTTGGCCTTGATGAGGCCGCACGCGGCTTCCGAGATCTCGACCGCGGTGACGTGCTTCGCCTTGAGCGCCAGTTGCAGCGCGAACCCGCCCGCATAGCTGAAGCAGTCGAGCGCCTCGCCGGTGCCCCATTCGCTGGCCATCACGTGGTTGTCGCGCTGGTCGAGGAAGGCGCCGGTCTTCTGGCCGTGCAGCAGGTCGGCCTCCATCTTCACGTGGCCTTCCAGGTACTGCACGGGCCCATCGAGCGAGCCCACCAGCAGCCCCTTCTCGGGCTCGAGGCCTTCGAGCTTGCGCACGTTCGCGTCGCTGCGGTTGACGATGGCGCGCGGCGAGAAGAGCTTCTGCAGCAGGTCGACGATCATCGCCTTGCGGTGCTCGGTGGCCTTGATCAAGAACTGCACCGACAGGCAGTCGCCGAACCGGTCGACCACCAGCCCGGGCAACAGGTCGGCCTCGCCGTGCACCACGCGGTACGCGGTGTCGTCGGGGTACGCGCGGCGGCGCAGGGCCTCGGCGGCGCGCAGGCGCTTGTCGAAGAACTCGGCGTCGACGGGCACGTCGTCCCACGACAGCCAGCGCAGCGAGATCTTCGATTCGCGGGAATAGAAGGCCTGACCCAGGAAGTAGCCGCGCCCGTCCTCGACCCGAACCACCTCGCCGCCGGTCAGGGTGGCCGGCACCTTCTCGACGTCGGCCGCGTAGATCCACGGGTGGCCGAACTTCCAGCGGTCGACCCCCTTCTTCGACAGCCGTACGGTGGGGGGAAGCGTGGTGGTCGTCACGCGCGGGCTCTTACCAGAAACGGGGTAGACTGGCGGCCCCGTGGCTCCTTCCTACGATCTGCTGCTTCAGCCTGGCTCGCCCGACACGCCCTTCGAGCTGGCCCCGGTCGAGGCCGCGCTGACCGCCGCCAACCTCACCCGCCGGGCCGACGGGGTGTGGCTGCTGACCCTGAAGTTCAAGGAACTCGAGGTCTCGGTGCTGCGAGAAAACGGGGTGGCCCTGGCGCTGCAGTGCCGCGTGCCGCTCTCGGACCGCACCGAGGTGGTCGAAGCGGCGGTGGGCTGGGCGCTCGAGCTGGCGGGCCCCCTGGGACTCAGGGTGATGGACCCGCAGCTCAACACCGTGCTCACCAGCGTCAGCGCCAGCGTGAGCGAAGAGTTCCTGCGGCAGGCCCGATACGCGGGTGAATACCTGGGGGTCAGCGAGGCCATCGGCGCCACCCACCTGGCCCGACCGCTCGAGGGCATGAACGCCACGACCCGGCTGATGCTGGGGGTGGTGGTGTTCATCGTGGTCACCTTCTTCACCATCTCGGTGGTGCAGTCGGTGGCCGCCGCGCAGCCCGAACCCGAGAAGTCGGGCCCGCCGCCCGGGTGGCGGGGTGGGGTGCCGCGGCTGGGGAACGACGCCGGTCCCTGAAGGCCAAACCGCCTCGACTGTTTCTTTTTTCCAGTCGGGCCGCAGGTGACTTTCCGAAGGCAGGGACTACGGTGCGCCGCCTTTGGAGGAGTCCCATGTCATCGAAGGCGTTCGTTCTGGCAGTGGTGTTCGCGGTGGGGTCGGCCTGTGGCAGCGCGGGGAGCAGCGACGCGGGTGCGGGAGGGGGCACGGCGGCCACGGGCGGCGGTTCGGCGGCGGGCGGCGGCTCGGCGGTCGACGCGGGCCTGCGCCTGCCTGACGGCGGCCTGCAGATCTGCGGTGACGGCCTGGTGGAAGGCGACGAGCAGTGCGACGACGGCAACCTGCGCGGGCTCGACGGGTGCGACGCGACCTGTCACTACGAAGTGCTGGCCCGGATGACCTCGCTGCAGATTCTGGCGGGGCCTTCTCCGTCGTTCTGCGCCACCAGCGGCAACGCGATCGGTTCGACGGCCATCAGCGGCCTGGCGCTCTCGCAGCTCAACGCGCCCATTTCCGACGCCATCGACGGCGGCCTGTCGAACATTCTCGTCGCCTTCGAGGGCCTGACCGATCTGACCGGCGTGGCCAGCCCCACGCTGAAGCTGGGCTTCGTCGACGCGGTGCCCGACGCGACGAAGGGGGTCTGGCCGGGCGCCGCGGCCTCGCTCGACTGGTGGTTCACGGCGGCGCATTCGTACGTGCTGGCGGGCGCGGTGCGGCAGACCGTCGCGGGCAGCCTCACCGCGCGGGAGCTCGCCGCGGGCCCCGGCACGCTCGCCCTGCCCATGATTCTGGGCGGCGTGCCGACCCAGCTCGACCTGCGCAACGTGGCCATCGCGGCCAGCGTCGATTCCTCGCCCGCGCCCAGCAAGCCGGCGCCGCCGCCTGCGCACCTCGCTTCGGGCCTCACCGTGTTCGAGAGCCTGTCGGCCACCCAGGCCACGCAGGGGCTGTGCGGCGCGGCGACCGTGGCCTCGCTGGCGAAGGTCGCCATTCCCGCGCAGTTGGCGGCGGGCGGCTCGACGGCGTGCGGTACCTGCGCCGGCTCGCACGCGTACACCGCCTGCGCCACCGGGGTGGTCGACGCGAACTGCAACTCGCTGCTCGATCTGATCGTCGGCGGCTGCAAGGTCATCGGCTGCCAGTTGACCGCGGTCACCGCGACCCAGCCCGACGTGGCGGCCACCGCGGGCGGCACGGTGACGGCCCTGACATTGGACTCCACGACCGGCAAGGTGTCGGCGCCCGTCGACACCGACCTCGACGGGTATTCCATTTCGTTCTCGTTCACCGCCAACCGCGTGCACCTGACCAGCCAGGACTGCGCGGTGAACGCCGACTGCCAGGCGGGGCAGACGTGTTCGCCCACGAACCTCTGTCAGTAGCTCGCCGTCGGCGCTCCCTGTAAGGAAGCACTCATGCGGCTTTGGTGCCTGTTGGGATTGTCGATCGTCGGTCTGGCGTGCGGTCAACCGGCAGCGCAGGTGTGTTCACCCGGCGCGACGCAGGACTGTCTGAGCGCGGGCTGCGTGGGCCAGCAGACCTGCTCGGCTGACGGGCGGGCGTGGGGCTTTTGCGTCTGCCGCCTCGGCGGCACCGGCGGTGGCTCGGCGACGGGTGGAGGGACCGCGACGGGCGGAGGCACCGCGACGGGTGGCGGGACCGCGACGGGTGGAGGGACCGCGACGGGCGGAGGGACCGCGACGGGTGGCGGGACCGCGACGGGCGGCGGCACCGCGACGGGCGGCGGTTCGGGGACGGCGATCTGCGGCAACGGCATCATCGAGTCGGGTGAGCAGTGCGACGACGGCAATCGCCTGACGCTCGACGGCTGCGACAGCCAGTGCCGGTACGAGGTGGTGACGCGCTTCACCACCCTCTCCATCGGCGGGACCACGGCGCCCGGTACCTGCGCTCCTTCGACCAATGCGTTTGGGACGAGGGTCTTGACCTCAGTCGCGGTCAGCCAGCTCAATCAGCCGCTGGCCACGCAAATCACCTCGGGCACCACGAACCTGATGATGCCGCTCTCGGGCCTGCAGAACCTGACCGGCGGAGGCCTCAGCCCGGTGGTCTCACTCGCGTTGCTCGACGCCGTGCCCGACGCCGCGAAGGGCGCCTGGCCGGGCATGAGCAACCCGCTCGACTGGTGGTTCGACGCGAACCATACCTTCGTCTCGATGGGTCAGCCGACCAACGTCCTCACCGGGTCCGTCAGCAACAACGTGCTGTTGGCTGGCCCCGGAACCCTGCAGTTGCCGGTGGCGCTCGTGGGCGTGGAAGCGGTGTTCGAGCTGCTCCAGGCGAAGGTGAGCGCGACCATCGATGCCTCGGCGACCACGCCTGCTGCGCCGCCGGCCCTGAGCCCGGGGTTGACGGTGTTCCAGACGGTGACGGCCAACTCGGGCAACAACGGGTTGTGTGGAAACATCTCGGTGCGGTCGCTCGGGCAGATGCCCGTGCCGGCCTCGCTCGCGGTGGGCGGGACCAGCGCCTGTGGCGACTGCTCGGGCACGTCGCACACCTACACGGCGTGCGGAGCGGGGCAGACCGTTGGCGTGGGCTGCAATTCGTTTCTCGACGTGGTGGTGGGGGGGTGTTCGATTCTCAACTGCGCGCTTCAGGTCATCGCGCCAACGCAGCCCGACGTTCCGCAGGCTGGCGCGATTGCGCCGCTCATTCTCGGCACCAACGCCCACGTCACCCAGAACACGGCGAACGACACCGACGCCTATTCGGCCTTCTTCACCTTCACCGCGAACCGGGCCCGCTTCAACGGGCAGACGTGCGCGCTGAGCCCCCAGTGCCAGGCCGGGCAGACGTGCACCAACGGCCTCTGCCGGTAGCGGTCACCGTCACCGTCACCGTCAACGCGGTGACGCCCCCTCAACCTTCCGCGCCGCCGTGTCGATGACGGGGGTGTGGACGCCGCAAGCGCCAGAGCGATTCTGACCAGCCTGTTGTCGGGCACCAACGCAGTGGGGGCGTCGGACCTGCACCTGCGCGCCGACGTACCGCCCTTCGTACGCATCGACGGGATGATTCAGCGGGTCGCCGGACCGGCGATGTCAGCCGAGCAGATCGAGCAGTTGGTGACCCACACCTCGGGGCGGGCCTTCGACCGCGGTGCCGCCGAATGGGAATATTCGTTCGAAGAGGTCTCGGGCACGCGCTACCGCGGGCACGTCTTCCTGGCCAACGGGCAGGTGGCGCTGACCATTCGGGTCATTCGCGCGCTGGTGCCCGGCTTCCAGGAACTGCGGTTGCCGGTGGCGGTGAAGGCCTTCGTCGAACGCGGCCCGGGGCTGTTGCTGGTGACCGGGCCGACCGGCAGCGGCAAGACCACCACCGCCGCCTCGATGCTCAAGCACCTGGCGGCAGCGGCGCCGGTGCACATCGTCACCATCGAAGACCCCATCGAGTACCGCATTCTCAACGCGACCTCGTGCATCTCGCAGCGCGAGGTGGGCCGCGACACCCGCTCGTACGCCGAAGGGCTGCGCTCGGCCATGCGCGAAGACCCCGACGTGCTCTTCATCGGAGAGATTCGCGATCGCCCCACCATCGAGGTGGCGCTGCAGGCCGCCGAGAGCGGGCACATGGTGATCTCGACCTTCCACACCGGGTCGGTGTTGCAGACCATCGGCCGGCTGTGGTCGATGTTCCCTCCCGAAGATCAAACCACCGTGCGAGAGCGCCTGGCCGACGCGCTGCGCGGAGTG
>CAIWFK010000536.1 GCA_903911905.1 uncultured Myxococcales bacterium | reverse complement strand
GCTGGGCCAGGTGCTCGCGCACGACTCGCGCGACCTTCGCTTCCAACGTCTCGGCCTCGGGCCGTCTCTTGGTCATCCACCAGAAGTCACACGCGCCGACCTGGACCTCAACCCACCCCCTGAACGGTTACTCGACGGCATACAAGGGCACCACGCTTCGGGCCCAGGCCGACGCGTCGACCACATCACAGTCTTCGAGCTCGGTCAGACTCGGGTTCGCGTAGAGCCGTGCGGCCCACAGCGAGTCGGTCGGACCTGAAGCACGAACTGCGCGCAGCCGGGGCATGGGCGCGCTGAACAGGTCGCCCAGCCCCGCCTCGGTCATTCGATTGTCCCGAACCTCCAGCGCCACCAACTGCGAGGCGAGCGGCGAGCGGGCGAGCGCCCGGGCCCCAGCGTCATTGACGAAGTTCCCGTCGATGCCCAAGTGGCGAAGCGCCGTGAGTGACTGATTCGCACAGAGAGCTGCCAGCCCGCGACTGCTTAATCCGCACGACTTGAGCGAAAGCAACGTAACTTTTCCGAGTTCGGAGCTTGCGAGCGCGGCGGCGCCCTCATCCGTCAACTGCAATCCCTCGAAACGCAGTTCCGTGAGCGCCGGGAGTCTTGTCGTCTCGAGCGCACGCTCGAAATACGATGGGAAGGGCGATTGCTGCTCGACCAGCCGCAAGCGGCGCAACTCCGGGGTCGACCGAAAGATGGTCGACAACGCCGTCGGCGTGAGCCCGGCGCCACTGAGGTCTAACTGCTCTAGCGACGACCACAGTGCCCCGCCTGAGAGCGAACGAACATGCATCGGCGACAGCCCCACGCCCTCCAAGGTAAGTGACCGAAGCTTCGCGCGTAGCGTGGCGAGCACCCCCATCGGCAGCACATGCTCCGAGTGACTCGTGATGGTGAGCGCGCGCAACGACGGCATCGGCAAGCGCGCAAGCGCCGCGAGGACCGAAGGGTCCGCGAGGTTGAAGTCGACCACAAGCGACTTGAGCGCCGGCAAGCGCGGACACGCCGCCAACGCTTCGACGAACGCGTACGTCAGCGGCATTCGCACTGACTCGAGCGACGACAACCGCGCCGAGCGCAGAATCATGGGGGACGAGCGGTCGTCAAACAGTCCAAGCCGGAGCAGGTGTGGCGCGTAGTCCGACCCGAGGACGACCTCGGTCTGCTGCTCATCGAGCATCCGACAGTCGAGCGACATTACACAGCGCTGCGCCTCCGGCAGCCCTCGCTTGGCATCGAAGTACGCCGGAAAACCGAGCACCGGCTCGTCGTCACCCTCCCCCTGGTCGATGGCCGCCGCCCACTTCGGGAAGCAAAGCCACTTGAGCCGCTCGTACCGGAACGTGACCTCGAACGGAGGGTGCCCTCCAACCTCCTCCATCACCCCCGCCAGCTCGAAGAACTCCTGCAGCTCAGGCGAGCCGACCTTCCGCTCGAGCAGCGCGTCGCGCAGCACGTGTACGCCCCCGGCAGTGAAGGTTCTCGCTGCGTCTCTGAGCAATTCCGTGTCGTTCACTGGTTGAAGGACTCCCTGAGGTCTGACCTCTGACTCCTGGCGCATCAGGCGGTTCTCCTGAACCCGTCACGAAGCGACTTCAGGTGCGCCGCGAGTACTGGCGCCGCCGAGGAGAGCTCGGCGATCAACACGTCGACCTGCGTCAACATCGACGGAATCACCAGGTACGACATCGGGTACCAACGCTTCCGCAACAACCCCGCTTCGAACCGCGCGGCCCGAACCCGGAACGGCTGCTCGTGCGCGGGCAACGCCGGGTGCAGCGGGAGCTCGACTGCCTCCCGCGTGCCCAGCGTCACCAGCCGCAGCTCGGAGTCTTCGCGCCAGCGCCCGTCGGGCATGCGGATGGCCCGGTGGAGCCACTGGTGTTGCTTCGGGTCGTCCTCCCGAAACCACGCCAGTCGCCCACGGCGCGCGACCCGAATGACGGTGCCCGGCACGGAGGGAGCGTCGTACCAGGTCAGCCCAATTCCAACCGTTGGAGTCGTCATGGCGCCCTCACCGACGGCGACCGCTCGGCTCGCGGCTTCGCGAGACCGCTTCCGAGGAATAGTGGCGCTGCTTCAGCTCCATCGACGACCTGCGCTCCGACAGGGCCTCCGCGTCATGCTCGAGTTCGCGCGCGAGCCCTTCCAACTCATCGTTCCCCTCAGACCAACGCCAGATGCGCTCAGCCAATGAGCGCAGCACCTCCCGCGCCCGACGGAACTCGCCCTGACGGTTGAACTCCAGCGACTCCAGTCGGGCCGACGCCGCCAGGGCGCGAGCCACCACTCGCACGACGTGCGGGTCCCGCAGCATCCGGTCGTTCTCGGCGTTGGTCGCCACCGTGAACTCCGCGATGCTTGGCGCCGTGCTCTGCCCGTCAACCTCGAGGTGGACGCGAACTTCGGCTCGCCTCCCCTCCTCGCCCGGCGCGAAGCGGAGCTCCACGGCGAGCTCGAGCTGTTGCCTGGAGACCATTGCGCCGAGGTCGATGACGGTACGACTTCCCCGTCGCTGGCTGTCGAAGCGGTTCAGGCAGCGCACCACGCACCCCTCCGGCGCATCGACCACCAGGCGGACCGAGCGGTGAACCACGTCGAGCGCCTCACCGAGCTCGACCGCAACCAGTTCGCCGATGCGCCGTGGAACATCAGCGAACCAGGCGTTGCCACCACCCGAGCGCGAGATGGCCGACATCAGGGTCTCCTCGAAGTCCGCGCCGACGCCCAGAGTCGAGGTCCGCACGCCACGCTCCCGTGCGTCCGTGACGGCCGAGGCGATGACCCGCGGGTTCGTCTCGCCCGAGTTGGCGATGCCGTCGCTGAGCACCAACAGCCGCGACTGGACGCCCGGCTCCTGTCGCAGCTCGCGACGCGCCAGTTCCCAGCCGCCGAAGAGGTTCGTGTTCCCGTCGGCCTGGATGTCTGAGAGCACCCGAATCGCGCGCTCCACCGCCTCGGGGTTCGCCTGCGTCGAGGGCACGACGACCTGGGCCGAGGCCGAGAACGTCACGAGCGCCACGCGGTCAATCGGCCTTAGCCGACGGAGCAGGCTCGCCGCGCCTGCAGCGTCAGCCCG
>CAIWFK010000535.1 GCA_903911905.1 uncultured Myxococcales bacterium | reverse complement strand
CAGCTTGGTCACCTCGCCCGCCGACATCGCGCACATCATCGCGTCGCACGAGTCGCGGCGCGCCTGCAGCGTGGGCAGAATGGGCAGGAAGTGATCTTCCAGGAAGAGCATCGTCGCGACGATGAGGTCGGCGCTCTCGAGATCGGCCTTCACCCGCTCGAGCGCCGCCGGCGACGCCGCCCAGGCCGAGGCGGCATGCATCGACAGGCTCAACCCGGGGATTTCACGCTGGAGCGTCTGACGGGCGCGATTCGTCGCGGTCGCCAGGTGCGTGTCCATGGTCACGATGCAGACCCGAATGGGAGTCGTGTCAGGCGTCTTGGTCGTCATGAAGGTCGCGACAAACTAGGGATCCCGCCCCGAAGTGTCAAGCCAGGGTGACACTTGCTGGAGTCAGCCGAAATTGACACTTCGCAGCAATTCCTGCGCCGGGTGGAGTGCGGCTCGGCTGGCGGCAGCGAACCGACCCCGATACGAAGGGCCGCATGCTGGACACCCGTCGGGTCCTCAAGATCCTCCATGAGATCAGCTCGGCCGGCATGATCGGGGCGCTGGGCGCGCACCTGGTGCTGGTGAGCCTGGCGACCGCTTCGGCGGTGGAATACGCCGTGGTGCGCCGGGGCATCGAGGCCATCACGAAGTACGTGATGTTGCCCTCGCTGGGCGTGGTGATCGTCAGCGGGTTGCTGGCGATCGCCGTGCACCGCCCGTTTCACAGCGCCGGCTGGGCGTGGATCAAGTTGGCGCTCGGCGTCTCGGTCTTCGAGGGCACCCTGGGCGCGGTCAACGCCACCGCGCGCGACGCCTCGGCCCTGGCCGCGAAGGTGGCCGCGGGCGAGCTGCCCGCCTCGGCGATGGACGACGTGCTCCGCCACGAATGGGGCGGGCTGTGGGTCATCTTCGGGTTGGCGGTGGTGAACATCGTGCTGGGCGTGTGGCGGCCGAAGCTGGGCAAGCGCGCCGCCGCCGCCTCGCCGGAGTCGTCATGACCACCCCGCGCTCGGTGCTGGTGGCGGGCGCCACCGGGTACATCGGGCAGCACCTGGTGCGTGAGCTCGTGCAGCGCGGCCACCAGGTGCGATGCCTGGTTCGTTCGGCCCCCACCGGCGCCACCGCGCGCGCGTTGGCCGGAGCGCAGGTGCTGGTCGCCGAGGTGACCGACCCGGCGTCGATGGCTCGCGCGCTCACGGGCGTTCGGCTCGACGCGGTCTTCTCGTGCCTGGCCACCCGCACCGGCGGGGTCGCCGACGCCTGGCGCATCGAACACCAGGCCAACCTCGACGTGCTCGAGGTCGCGCGCGCGGCGGGCGCAGGCCACTTCGTGTTGCTCTCGGCGATCTGCGTGCAGAAGCCCACCCTCGCCTTCCAGCACGCCAAGCTGAAGTTCGAGCAGGCCCTGCGCACCTCGGGCCTGCGGTGGTCGATCGTCAGGCCCACCGCCTTCTTCAAGTCACTCTCGGGGCAGGTCGAGCGGGTCAAGCAGGGCAAGCCCTTCCTGGTCTTCGGCGACGGGCGGCTGACGGCCTGCGCGCCGATCAGCGAGGCCGACCTCGCGCGCTTCCTCGCCGACTGTCTGGACGACCCGCGCAGGCACGACGCGGTGCTCCCGGTGGGCGGTCCCGGGCAGGCCATGACGCCGCTGCAACAAGGGGCCCTGCTCTTCGAAGCCTGCGGCCGGGCGCCGCGCTACCGCCACGTGCCGGTGGCCCTGCTCGACACCATCATCGCCGTGCTCGCCCTGCTGGGGCGGGCGTGGCCACGCCTGGCCGACAAGGCCGAATACGCGCGCATCGGTCGGTACTACGCGACCGAATCGATGCTGGTGTTCGATGAAGCCACCCAGCGCTACGACGACGCCCGCACGCCGCGCTTCGGCGCCGACACGCTCGAGGCGTTCTACGCCCGGGTGGTGAAGGAAGGCCTGGCTGGCCAGGAGCTCGGCTCGCACGCCGTCGGCCAGGCGGCCCGCGACTGACTACGACTGATCGGACCCGAGGCCGTAGCGTCGCAGCTTCGAATACAGCCCCTGCCGGCTG
>CAIWFK010000534.1 GCA_903911905.1 uncultured Myxococcales bacterium | reverse complement strand
CCGCGGTTGGTGAAGTTCACCGTGAGGTTGTCGACGTTGCCGCCGCCCGAGTTCGCCACGCCGGTGACCGAGTTGGCCACCAGGTCCACGCCCGAAATGAAGGGGGCGGTGGTCGAGCCGACGTTGTTGGCTTCATTGGCTTCGGTCACCACGTTGGTGGGGTCGACCTGAATGAGCACGTAATACGAGCCGGTCGGCACCGGCACCGAGCTGGTGGCCGAGGCGCTGACGGTGGCCGTGGCGGTGGGCCCAATCGACAGAATGGCGCCCGTGGCGACCGGCAAGTCGGTGGCGTCGAACAGGGTGTCGGTCGAGAGGAACGCCTTCCAGGTGAAGTTGTTGGCGGCGGTCTGCCCGTAGTTGCGCAGCACGCCCTGCACGGTGAAGTTCCACACCCCGGTCCCGTCGACGACCAGGTTGCTGACCGTCACCGAGTCGACCATCAGGTCGGCCTGCTGGGGCGGCCCGATCACCACCTGGTACCCGTTGCCCGGCCCGTCGCAACTGGTGGTGCAGCAGCCACCCTGGCTCGAGGCGCTGCAGGTGCCGCCGAGCGAGGGCAAGATGTACCTGGCCTGGGTCCCGGCCGCGTTCTCGTAGCCCGCGGTGCCGCTGGTGCCGCCGGTGCCGAAGTCGCCGTAGATCACCGTCACCGTGCCGCTGGGCGTCAGGTGAATCTGCAGGTTCACGGTGGCGCCGCTGCTGAGGCTGTCGACGCCGCTGTACTGCACGACGAACTCGGTGGCCGACGAATAGGTGGTGATGGTGCCTGCGCTGGCGGTCGACAGGTCGTCCCAGTACGCGAAGATGGCGTTGTTGGGCGTGCCCGACGCCGGCAGCGTGCCGTTGGTGTAGCAGCCCGAGTGGCAGTTGACGGTGTCGAAGCTGATGAAGCCGTTGGTGTCGACCAACATGCTCGAGTAGTTCGCCCCGAACCAGGGGAAGGCGAAGGGCAGTTGCACCACGGTGCCCACGTCGTCGCCGGCAGGCAGCAGCGCGTAGGTGTACCCCGGAGAGTTCGCGTCGAGCGGCGTGTAGGTCTGGCTGCTGGTGGTGAACGTCGGCACCTGCGCCAGCGCGGGCGTCGCCACGACAGCGAGGGCAATGAGGAACTTCTTCACGAGCATCTCCTGGTCCAGCAAAAAGGGTTCATGCGCGCAGGCGGGCCAGGCACGTCGGCACTCGCCTGCGCTCGATTCGAGGGCTCAGCTCAGGGCAGGCACTGCACCTGGTAGCTGACCGTCAGCGTGGTGCCGGGGGTCGGCACGTAGAGCGGCTCGAAGTTCACCGAGTTGGCCAGGGTGTCGTACGTCCACACCGGGGCGCCACGGCTGTCGGTCGCGGGCAACACGCACTTCGAGGTGTACGTGCTGCAGACCTGGCCGGTGGCGCAGGCGGGCAACCCCATGCCGCAGGGCGCGGCGTCGATGCCGACTTCGATCGGCTGCGCGGCGGCCGAGGTGTCGGGGTGCGCGGTCAGGTAGAAATTGGTGCGGAAGCCGAAAGCGCTCTTGCCGATGTTCTGCAGCGCGGTCGCCCAGTCCACCGTGCAGATTTCTTCCTTCACGCCGTTGGTCGAGGTGACCATGTACAGGTAGCTCGCGACGTCGGTGTAGTTGTCGTAGCCGCACTGGGGCAGCGGCGGCGAAGGCAGGTACGGGCCGATGTCGTTGAAGGTGAACTGGCTGGCGTGCTGAATGCCTTTGATGGCCAACATGGTGTTCAGGTACGTCGCCGCGGGCAGCGGCCCCTGGTCACCGGCGTCCGACACGCAGACCACCGCGAGCACCGCGTCGTTGCGCAGGAAGCCCGCGTTGCCGGCCGTGATCTTGGGAGCGGTCAACGCCAACCGCGCGCCCTCGAGGCAGGTCTCGGTGCCGCCGTTGAGGCCGACCTGCACCAGTTGCGCGAACTCGGCGTCGAGGTTGGGCGTGGTGGGCTTGAGCACCTTGAAGCCACCCGGCGAGGTGCGGAAGTCGCCCAGCGTGGGGTCGGTCAATTCGGTGTTGGTGACCGAGATGTTGAAGTCGACCTGCGAGCTGCGCGCGTACTGGAGGAACGAGGCCAGGTTCGAGCCGAGCGCCGCCTGCTTGTCGGACATCGAGCCCGAGTCGTCGATCACCAGCAGAATGTCGGCCTTGGGCTTGGCGTCCTGCTTGAACGTGTCGACGTTCAGGCCTGCGGTGTCACCGACGCCGTGCAGGGTCACGACGTAGTCGACCTGGGTGGCGCCCTGGGTGACGTGCAGCACGAACGAGCCGGTGTCGGGCCCCAGGTTCAGCGGGTGGTACTTGATCTTGAACTTGGGCGGCGCCGCAGTGGAGTTCGCCGCAGGCACCACGGTGCCGTTGGCCAGCACCGGAGGCACCACGATGAACTCGGGGCAGTTGCCCGGGCCCGCGCAGCCGCCGACGCCCACCGGCACGCCGGCGCCGGCGATCAGCGTCGACGAGTTGATGGTCACCGAGCTGGTGCAGGTATTGTAGATGGCGAATTCCTTGTCGGCCGAACTGCAGCCGGCCTTGACGGTGCCGAAGTCGAGGTCGCTGGGCGCAATCGTCAGGCAACTGGGCCCCACGGTCGCGGTGAGCGTGACGCTGACCTGCGGCGTGGTGGGGTTGGCGACGTCGAACTGCACGTGGCCCACCACGGTGGCCGGCGTGGTCGGCTGAACGCCCTGCGGCCAGGCGCGGGTGATGACCTGCATGACCTCTCCGGGCTGCAGTTCCTTCTCGATCACGTCACCTGCCGGCAGCGAGAACACCGGCGGCATGCCGGCCGGCGTACCGGTCTCGGGCTGCAACTGCAGGTTGGTCAGCACGCAGATGTCGGTGGTGCTGTTGTTGGTGATGGCGAAGCCCAGGTCCTTGGTCTGCGGCGGGCTGACCACGCCGAAGCCCAGGTTCAGCGGCGAGACGCTGATGTTGCACGGGGGCAGAATCTCGGCGTTAGCGGTGATGTTCACCGTCAGCGCCGGCTGGTCGGGGTCGTTCGAGTAGATGGTGACGTCCCATTCCTTCATGCCGGTCGACGCCGGGGTGATGCGCACGGGAATGGTGAGCACCGCGGCCAGGCCCGAGGCCAGCAGGCCGACCGCGGGGTCATAGGCGCCCGGGCCGGTGGTGGGCAGGTCCTGCGCGCAGTTGCCGGTGGCCACGTCGTATACGCCCAGGCACAGCTCGGACTCCTGGGTGTTGGGGTTCTTCGCGACGACCTTCCAGTACTGCCCTGCCCCGCCCACGCCGTTGGGGCCCAGGCGCAGGTTGGCCATCGGGTCCGGAGGGTTGGGCAGCGTGCCGATGTTCTGCACGGTCAGGTTGCGGGTCGAGAACGAGGCCGGCGTGACGCCCGCGAAGTACGCGATGCGGCCGAAGTTGAACGGCGAGGCCGGGCGCACCTGGATGTTGGGGCCACCGCCCACGCCCTTGAGCGGCACGGCGAGGCCGGTCTGCGAGGTGAGGTCGGTCGCGGCCTTGAGCGTCGCGGTCTTGGGGCCGAGCACGGTGGGCTTGAAGCTCAGCTTCATGGTCGCGGTGCCCGGAACGATCATCTGCGTCGTCGCGTCGCGGGTGGCGCCGGGAATGGTCAACTTCGTCAGGTCGACCGTGGGCATGGTCTGCGCCTCGGTGACCTTGAACGACGTGCTGGGGTTGCCGTTCTCGAAGGCGTTGAGGTTCGAGAGGTTGACCGCCTTGAGCCCCTGGTTCGAGCAGGTCAGCTCGCGCACCACCGCGAGCCCGGGCGGCGTGTAGCCGAAGTCGACCGTCGAGGGGGCGCACGAGAGCACCGCCGCGACGCCGGTGCCGATCAACCGCACCGGCTTCTCGGGGGCAGCCTTCGGCCGCGCGCATGGTGACGGTGGCGAAGTAGTCGTGCGCCTCGGTGGGCGTGAACTGGAAGGTGACGGTCTTCATCTGCCCGGCCAGCACCGAGAAGGTGCCGGTGGGCGAATCAGCGGTCTCGGTGAAGATGCCCGCGCCCATGGGCGAGGTGATGTCGCCGACGAAGGCGGTGGTGTCGATCTGCCGGGTGTTGTTGATGATCACGCTCTGCGAGAACGTGTCGTGCAGGGCGACGGCGCCGAAGTCGATGGTGGTCGGCAGATCGCATTCCCCCGACACGCCCTTGCCCTTGAAGGTCAGGTCGGCGAAGTCCCTGGTGGGGTCGGTGTTGGTGGCCCGCAGCTTCACCAGCGACAGGTAGTCGATCGCCTTCTGCGTGGGGTCGATGGGCGGCGCGAAGGTCAGCGTGAAGTCGTGCGTTTCGCCAGGAGCGATGTCGGTCGCCCCGTCGAAGCCCAGGGTGAAGATGGGGTTGGGCTCGACCAGCACCATGCCGGCGACCACGGGGTCGCCCGATTCCTTCTCGAAGGTGCTCACGGTCAGGCTGGCCGCGCCGGTGTTCTGAATGCTGACCGGCAGGGTCGCCGTCTTGCCCATGCTGATCGCGCCGAAGTCCCAGGTGCCATGGTCGGTCGCCGACACCATCGCGCCCGTCGAGTCGGTGAACAGCACGTTGAGCTCGCCGTAGCTCGTGTGCACCGTGCCGCCGCACTTGCACCCTTCCAGAGAGAGCAGTGCCGACAAGACAATGAACGACGACCAGCGGAAGGTGCTGCGTGTGATCATCTGCTTCTCCGAGAGGATCTCGTTCGATCGGGTAAAAACGACACACCCCTCGAACCCGGCCAAAAAACCAAGACAATATCGGCTCTTGACACAAAGACGACGAGCCGGTCAATGCTGTGGGACGTTGTCGTCCCCACGACCCTGGTGTTGTTCCTGCCTGATTTCAGCTCACCTTCCTTTTCGCCCCCACGTCGCCCCTTCATGACGCAACGCGACAGCGAGACCTCGCCCGCCAGAGCCGCCTACGAAACGCGACGCACGCGCGCGACCGACGATCTGGCCGCGCTCGATTCTCGCGGAGCACGGCTGGCGAACCTGCGCACCTTCACGTTCCTCGGCGCAGCCGCGGTCTTCTTCGCGGTGGTGTTCGAGAAGCTGCCGCGCGTCGGCATGCTGGGCGCGTTTGCGTTGATGGTGGGCTACGTGGTGCTGGCGGTCATTCACGCCGGCGTCATTCGCCTCGAGGATCGCACCAAGGTCTACCGGGCGCTCAACGAGCAGGGGCTGGCGCGGCTCGACGGCACCTGGCGCAACTTCCCCGAAACCGGCGCGCAGCACCTGCCCGAGGGCCACCTGTACGCGGGTGACCTCGACGTGCTGGGCAAGGGCTCGCTCTTTCAGCGGCTCGACGAGACGGGCACCAGGCGCGGCGAAGCCACCCTGGTGGGCTGGCTGCTGGCCGGCGCCGACGCGAAGACGGTGGCCGCGCGGCAGGGAGCGGTGCGCGAACTGGGGCCGCTGCTCGACTTCCGCCAGGCGCTGATCACCGAAGCGCGCATGGCGGGCAAGGACAAGGCCGACCCGTCGAAGTTCATCGCCTGGGCCGAAGCGGGCAGCACCCTGGGGCGAATTCGGTGGGCCTTCGCGCTGGCCCACGTGCTGCCGCCCTTCACCATCGTCGCGGGGCTGGCGTCGGCCAACGACGTGGTCTCGGCCCTGCCCTTCTACGTTGGCCTCTTCCTGCAGATCGGCATCGTGGTCGCCATTCGCACCCCGATTCGCCAGTTGTGGGAAGCGCTGTCGTTGTCCGAGCGGGGCTTCGTGCGGTTCGAGCAGACCTTCGCGGCCATCGACGCGCAGCGCTTCACCGCCCCGTCGCTGGTGGCGCTGCAGAAGGGCCTGCAGGAGGGCCCCAGCGTCACCTCTCGGCTGGTGGCCTTCACCCGGTTGATGGGCTTCGCCGAGCTGAAGAACTCGGGGCAACTGCACCCGCTGATCAACGCGCTCACCCTGTGGGACGTGCACGTGCTCTTCCGCGTCGACCGCTGGCGCGAGGCCAACGGCAAGGGCGTGCGCGGCTGGTTCGAGGCGCTCGCACAACTCGAGGCGCTCAGCTCGTTCGCCACCTGGCACTTCGAGCGGCCGCACGACGCGTTCCCCACGGTGATCGACGGCGACGCACGGTTGGAAGCGGTGGCGCTCGGTCACCCGCTGCTCGACCAGCCGGTCTGCAACGACGTGCGGCTGCCTTCGCCCGGCTCGGCGCTGGTGATCACCGGCTCGAACATGAGCGGCAAGACCACGCTGATGCGCGCCATGGGGCTCAACACCGTGATGGCGCTGGCCGGCCTGCCGGTGTGCGCGACGTCACTGACCGTGTCGACGCTGCACCCATTGACCTCGATGCGCCTGAAGGACTCGCTCGAGCGCGGCGTGTCGTACTTCTACGCCGAGGTGCAGCGCATGAAGTCGCTGCTCGACGCGGCGAAGGCCCACCCGCGGGCCACCCTGTTCCTGCTCGACGAGCTGTTCATGGGAACCAACACGAAGGAGCGGCAGATCGCCAGCCGGCAACTGATGGTGATGCTGCTCGACCTGGGCGCGATCGGCGCGGTCACCACTCACGATCTGTCGATCTGCGAGCTGGCCTCCGAGCGGCCCGGCCTGGTGCACAACGTGCACTTCCGCGACGAAGTGACGGGCGGCGACATGACCTTCGACTACACGCTGCGCGAGGGCATCGTCACCACCACCAACGCGCTCGAGGTGCTGCGGCGCGCGGGCGTGCCGATTCGGTGATCAGGCCAGCGGCGGCCTCGAGGGCTGCGGCGGGGGAATCGGCACCCGCGGCTCGATGCGCACGGTGATCACCCGCGGCCCTTCGGTCTTCACCACGTTGAGCCGCAGCTCGCCCAGCACCCAGACGTCGCCGGCGTTCGGCACCCGGCCCAGCTTGGCCATCAGGAACCCGGCGATGGTGGTGATCTGCGTCTTGTCGACGTCGAATTCGACCTCGAGGGTGTGCTCGAGATCGTCGAGCTGCGCGGTGCCAGGCAGCTCGAGTCGCCCGCCGGGCAGGGCCTTCATCGGCTCGACCTTGCGGCCCAGCTCGGCCACGTTGCCCACCAGTTCGGCCACCACGTCGGCCAGGGTCACGATGCCCGAAGTGCCGCCGTGCTCGTCGACCACGATGGCGATCTGCTTGTTGCGGCGGCGGAACTCGGCCAGCAACTGCTCGAGCGTGACGTTCTCGGGCACGAAGAGCACCGGCCGCTGCACCTGCGAGACGCTTTTGAGCTCGTTGCGGGTCTGCAGGTAGAAGAGGTCCTTCACGTTGACCAGGCCCTCGACCCGGTCGAGCGAGCCGCGCACCACGGGCAGCCAGGTGTGACCGGCGGTGAACGACGCGGTCAGGTTCTCGTCGAGCGTGCTCTCGAGATCGAGCGCCTTCATCTGCGAGCGCGGCACCATCACCTGGCGCGCGGTCTTTTCCATCATCGACAGCGCCCGCTCGAGCAGCTCGGCCCGGGCTCCGTCGAGCGCGCCCGACTGGGCCGACGACGAGAAGATCAGCTTGAGCTCGTCTTCCCCGAGGGCGTCGGCGTGATCGCCCCCCGAAGCGCTGGGGTCGAGCCCGAAGAGCAGCAGCACCCCGCGCGTGCCGCGGTTGAGCAGCCAGATGACCGGGAAGAGCAGGAAGTGGAAGACCCGCATCGGCCAGGCCAGGGCCAGGGCGGTGCGCTCGGCGTTGACGATGGCCAGGGTCTTGGGCACCTGCTCGCCGACCACGATGTGCAGGAAGGTGATGACCCCGAAGGCCAGCACCACCCCCACCGTGCCCGCGATGGCGTGCGCCGCTTCGGTGTCGGGCACCAGCCGCAGCAGCAGCGGCGCCAGCAGGTTCGCGAAGGCCGGCTCACCCACCCAGCCCAGGGCCAGCGAGGCCAGGGTGATGCCGACCTGCGAGGCCGACAGCCACACGTCGAGCGAGCGGCGCATCACCAGGGCCTGTTCGGCGCCGGCCCGCCCCTGCTCGACCAGCGACTCGAGCTGGGTGGTGCGCACCTTGACCAGCGCGAACTCCACCGCGACGAAGAACGCGTTCGTCAGCACCAGGAGCAGCGCCAGACCGACGGCCGCGAGCTCCATGAGGTCAGGTCAGCCCTTCGAATTCGGGGTCGCCCTTGAGCGCCTCGAACATCGGGTCTGACTGCAGCCACGCCTGCACCCGCTCGCGGTCGATGGCCACCGCGCGGCGAAGTTGCTCGACCGAGTCCTTCGGGCGGCCCCAGAGCGCGAAGAGCGCGGCGGTGTTGTAGGTCAGCAGGAGGTCGTCGGCGTTGAGTTCGCGCGCGGTGGCGTAGGCCTTCTCGGCCTCGGCGTAGAAGCCCTTCTGCGCGTAGCAGATGCCCAGGTCCAGCCAGCCCTCGAAGTTCTTCGGCTCGAGCCGCACCACTTCCTTCAACTGGGTGATGGCGTTGCGGTAATCGGCCTGATCCATCTGCAGGCCGGCCAGCTCGTGACGCGGCAGGGCGTCGGTGGCGTCGAGCTCGATGGCCCGCTTGAGCTCGGTGACGGCCTCGTCGACCCGATCGACGTCGGCCAGGGTGAGCCCCAGGTTCAGGTGCGCGTCGGGGTAGTCGGGCTCGAGCTCGATCGCCTCGCGGTATTCGGTGATCGCGAAGTCCATCGCGTGGGCCGACAGGAAGCAGGCCAGGTTGTAGTGCGCGGTGGCGCTGTCGGGCTCGAGCCGCATCGCCATCAGGTATTCGTCGAGCGCTTCACGGTACTGCTTCTTCTCGGCGTAGACGGTGGCGAGGTTGTCGTGGGCGTGGGCCGAGTTGGGGTCGAGCTCGATCGCCTTCTTGAATTCCTTGATCGCCTCGTCGAGCCAGCCGCGGTCTGCCAGCTCGATGCCTCTCGAGTTGTGCTCGTCGGACGCGCCGATGGTGTCCTTCTCGCGGGCCATGAGAGGTGGAATAACAAAGGAATGATGCCGAGGGGGAATTCCTGTTGCTGACCGTTCTGATGGGGGTGTTGGCCGCCGCGCCCCCCGGCGGAACCCTGCTGGTGGCGGGCGACGTGACCCTCGGCTTCCACTACGAGGAATACGTCGACCAGCAGGTCGAGGCCGGGCGGCCCGTCGACGCCATGCGCGCCTGGGGCTTCGAGCAGGTGCGCGGGCTGACCACGAAGGCCGACGCGTTCGTGGTGAACCTCGAGTGCCCCTTCACCACCAGTGACGAGAAGCTGGCCAAGAATTTCAACTTCCGCGCCCGCCCCGAGTTCGTCGCCGCGCTCGCCGCGGGCGGCGTCGACGCAGTGTCGCTGGCCAACAACCACCTGGTCGATTACGGGCCGGCCGGGGTGGCCGAGACCATCTCCACGCTCGAGCGGGCGGGCATCGCGCACTTCGGGGCCGGGCGAACCCTGGGAGCGGCGCGGGAACCGGCCATCGTCGACGTGCACGGGGTGAAGGTGGCCTTCCTGGGCTACTTCTTCCTGGGCGAGCACAACCTCGAGCCGAAGGCGGTGATCGCCACCGACGACACCCCGGGCGTCGCGGGTCACTTCAGCGATCTGTCCGCCATGAAGGCCATGGTCGAGGCCGACGTGCGCGCCGCGAAGCTGGGCGGCAAGGCCGACCACGTCATTCCCTTCTTCCACTGGGGGCGAGAGACCCACGCGCTGCCCGAGCCGTACCAGCACGAGCTGGCCCACGCGGCCATCGACGCGGGCGCCGCTGCGGTGCTGGGCAGCCACCCGCACGTGCTGCAGGGCATCGAGCGCTACCGGGGCGCGACCATCGTATACTCGCTGGGCAACTTCGTCTTCGGCGGCAACTGGGACCCGAAGGACAAGCAGACCGCGCTGGTCGAGTTCACCGTGACCAAGGCAGCGCTCGGCGCGGTGCGCCTCATTCCCGCGTTCAGCGACGCGTACCCGTCGACGCCGGTGCAGCCGTACCTGGCGAAGGGAGAAGCGGCCGAGGCGGTGGTGCGGCACCT
>CAIWFK010000533.1 GCA_903911905.1 uncultured Myxococcales bacterium | reverse complement strand
TGCTGACCACCTTCGGCAGCACGCGCGCGCTCGTCGCGGGCCAGCTCTGGCTGCTGGTGGGCGCGCTGACGTTCCTCGCGTTCCCCCTGCTGCCCGTCATCGTGGTGCTCACCGGCGGAGACCGCGTCCTCAAGCAGGCGCTCACCAGTCCGGCGCGCGCGCAGATTTTCGGCGCGATGCCTGCCAAGCGTCGAGCCCAGGCCGGGGCGTTGCTGCGCGGCGTGCTCGCTGCGGTCTTCGGCGCCCTCGCCGCCCTGGTGCTCAAGGCGCTGCCATCGACCTTGCCGGTGCAGTACCTCTCTGGAGGCGTCGCGGTGTTGCTGGTCGGGCTGGTGGGGTTGACGGCGAGCGCGCTGCGCAAGGCCTACCTCTCGGCGCTGCAGAGCTCGGTCGACACCAGTCGGCTGGACCTCGATGGGCCCGGCTCGAAGCGGCCCCTGTACCGCGAGCAACTCTCGTTGCTCGAGGCCGAGCTGGCCAGTGGAGACGAGGGCCGGGCGTTGCTCTCGGTCTCGGTGCTGGCGGCCGGAGAAGACGCGTCGGCGAGGCCGCTGCTGCACTCGGCGCTCGGGCACGGCTCGGCAGAGGTGCGCGCGCTCGCGGCGGCGGCGGTGGGCAGGCTGGGCACGCCGCAGGACATCGCGCCGTTGCTCGCGGTGCTCGAGCAGGCCACCGAAGACGACGTGCGCGCGGCCGCGCTCGAGGGGCTGGCCGAACTGCAGGCGGTCGAAGCCCTGCCGCTGGTCGCCCCTCTGTGCGAGGGCACGGCTCCGGCGGTGCGGGCGCTGGCTCGGGTCTGTCGCGCGCGGCTGCTCGAGATCGCGGGGACCCCGGGGGTCGACGCCGAGCTGCTCGCCATCGAGGCCATGCTCACCTCGAGCGTGGACGACGAGCGGCAGTCGGCGGCCTGGGCCATCGGGCGAATTCCGCTCAAGACGCCCGGGCTCCAGGCCCGCTTCGCGCCGCTGCTCGGCGACGGTTCGCTCGAGGTACGGCGCGCGGCCATCGGTGCCGCGGCGCAGTTTTCCGACGAGCAGCTCATCACCCGCGTGGTCGCGGCGCTCGAGGAGCCGGCCACGTCGGCGGCGGCGTTCGACGCCTTCACGCGCCTGCGCGACGACGGCGTCACCAGCGTCGAGAAGGTGCTCACCGGCGCGTCACCGGATCTCGTCGCGCGCGCGGCGGCGGCGCTGGCGCAGGGCACCGGCGAGCGCGCCACCGACGTGCTGCAGAAGTGGCTGAACCACGAGGCCCCCCAGGTTCGCTACCGGGCCACGCGCGCGCTCGTGCAGCGGCGGCGCACCTCGTCGTGGAAGCCGCCGGGTGAGGCGGTGCTGCTGCGCTTCATTCAGGCCGAGCTGACCACGGGCTACCGCTACCACGCCGCACTCGCAGGGCTGGCGTCACGACTCGAGGCGGGCGACGCCGAGATGCGCTTCGTCGCGACCGAACTGCAGTCACGGGCGCAGGAGACCGAGCGGCGGTTGCTGGCGCTGGTGGGCGTGGTGGCCGACCCACGCATCGCCCGGCTCTCGCATCACCTGAGGGACGCGAGCCCCCAGGTGGCTGCGCGCGTGCTCGAGCTGGTCGAGCAGTCGCTCGAGCCGAGCCTCGCAGCCCTGGTGATGCCCTTCCTCGAGCGGCAGAGCGCCGAGAAGAAGACGAAGATCGGGGGTCGAGAAGTTCAACGTGCCGAGCACGTTCGCGGCCGACCCCCTGGCCGCGCTGCTGTCGCTGGGTGACGAGCACCTCAAGCTGGTCGCGTACACCGCCTTCAAGGGGCGGTTGGACCACCTGCCTGCGTTGACGAATGAGGAGGACGCGATGTTGCGACTGGTCGAGAAGGTCCGTTTCCTGCGCAGCGTGCCGGTCTTCAAGGAACTGAGCCCCGAGGACCTGATGAAGCTGGCGGAAATCGCCACCTCGTCGCACCACCTGGCGAACACCGTCATCTTCCGCGAGGGCGACCCGGGCGACATGTTGTGCATGGTGGTCAGCGGGCTGGTCGAAATTCGCGACCGCCAGACGGTCATCGCGACGCAGAAGCCCAACGACTTCTTCGGTGAGCTGGCGTTGTTCGACCAGGAGCCGCGCTCGGCCGATGCCTGGGCCATCGAAGAGACGGTGTTGCTCGAGATCGGCGGCGCCGACCTCGACGCGGTGATGGAGCGACGCCCGGAGATCGCCAGGGAAATCATTCGCGTGCTCGCGCGGCGGCTGCGCAACACGACCAAGAGCATGGTCGACCGGATGATCGGCGCCGGCATCACGAGGCGCTGAGCGCGTGCACGGTTTCGAGACGCGGAAGGCCGCGAGCCCCTCAGGGTGGGTTGTTGAGAAAGTCGGGGGCGAGGCCGGCAGGTGTCGGCTCCGAGGTCACCAGCCGTGAAGGGCTCGGGGCCGGGCCGCCCAGCTCGAGGCCGAAGTTGATCTTCACCACCTCCTGGTTGAACTGGGGCAGCAAGATTCGCAGGCCAAGGCCGATGGTGTGGGTGAGCACGGGCTCGGCGTCGAAGGCGCTGCCGACGTCGTAGAAGAGCGTGATGCTGGTGTAGACCGTGGCGAGTTCGAACGACCTCGCGCGGTACTCGAACGACCCCAGCACGTAATTGCGGCCGCTCAGTTCCTGGGGGGCGGCTCCGCGCAGGCCGTTCTCGCCGCCCAGGAACACCACCGGGTTGTTGAGATCATTCTGGCGAACGTCGAGCGTGACCTTCGTCACCAGGCGCCCGCCCCAGAAGAGCGGAGAATAGTTCTCGAGCTGCGCGACGTACCGGCGGTTGAGCGGCAGGCCTCCACTCACGAAGCGCGCCGCGAGCGACCCCTGCAGGGTGAGCAGGTCGCCGCCCAGGTACCAGCGGTAGCGCACCGACGCGGCCGTCTCGAGGTAAGCGGCCGAGGTGAAGCTCAGCGGCAGTCCCCACCGCGTGCTCGCCTGCACCAGTGGGCCCAGTTGGTAGTCTTCCGAGAGCTCGAGGGTGTCGACGTTCTTGAGCACCACGAAGCGCGGCTCGAACACCCGCACCCGCGCCACGAGCCCCGCGGCGCGCTCGGGGCGCGGCAGGTAGGTGGCCGTGAACCACGTCGCCTGCTCGTCGGTGAGGGTGCCCTTCGGAGGGCTTGCCGCGGTGTCGTAGCCAAACGCGCCGGCCGAGACGTCGACCAACAGGCGTTCGCCGAACCGCCGGGTGCCGGTGGCCTCTGCTTGCAGGTCTCGAAAGTCGTAGATGAAGGGCACCGGCGCGCCCTGGGGCGAATCGAGCTGCCACACCGAATCGCCACGGAAGATGCGCTGCCGCCGCGCGTTCCACTGCGCGAAGGCGCTCCAGGCCCATCGCTGGTCGAGCGAATAGAAGGGGCGATCGACCAGGAGGAACCCAGCGGTGCCTTCGAGCGCCCTGGTGTCCCGGTTGAACACCAGGTCGGCCTGCTCGGCCAACCTGACCTTCTGCCCCAGCACGCGCGGCAACAGCAGGTATTCGCCGACATCGAGGGTATCGAGCTTGAGCAACAGGTCGAGCGACGCCTGAATGTTGCGGCCCAGGAAGTTCATCTCGGCTGGGCGCAGGCGCAGGTACTACAAGGTGCTGCCGACCAGATCGGGAAGAGCACACGTCTGAACTCC
>CAIWFK010000532.1 GCA_903911905.1 uncultured Myxococcales bacterium | reverse complement strand
GCCGGCCTCGACCTGCGCCTGCTGACCTTCTCGGGCGTGGGCAACCAGGGCATCGATCGCTTCGCGGTCGGCTTCCGCCCCACCCTGCTGGGCACCTACGACTTCCGCAGCCTCTCGAAGAGCGTGCCGGTGATCTTCACCATGAACCTGGGCTTCACCTTCGACTCCACGGGCAATCTGGTGACGACCCAGAAGCTCAACGCGTCGGAAGAGTTCGCCTTGAGCGTCAACCGCTACAACCGCTTCAACTTCGCGATGGCGCTCGAAGTGCCCCTGCCGGTGGTCACCCCGTTCCTCGAGTACGGCTTCGGCCTGCCGCTGGGCGTCGCTTCGCTGACCGGGCCCGACGGCTCGGCGGTCGCGCCCACCGCGGCCATGGCCCACACCCTGGGCTTCGGGCTCAAGGGCACGGTGGTGAAGGACCTCACGCTGCTGGCCGGCGTGAACGTGGGCCTGGCGCGGCTGGTCGGTCTGGGGGTGCCCGCGACGCCGCCGTGGAACTTCTACTTCGGCGCGTCGTTCGCCATCGACCCCACCCAGCGGGGAGAGACGAAGATCGTCGAGACCATTCGCGAGCGGAAGGTCGAGATCGCGAAGGCGCCGCCGCCGATGCGGGTGCAGGGCGTGGTGACCGACGCCGAGACGAAGAAGCCGGTGGCCGGTGCGGTGATCGCGGTGGCGGGCGTCAAGCCCTCGGCCACCAGCGACAAGGGCGAATACCAGACGCTCGACCTCGGCGCCGACAAGGTGAAGGTGCAGTTCAGCCGCGACGGCTACAAGCCCGCCGAGCGCGACGTGGCGATCGAGGCCGGCAAGCCCGCGACCATCGACGTGGCCCTCGAGCCCGACGTGAAGAAGGCGAAGTTCCAGGTCAGCGCCACCTCGGCCAAGAAGCCGGTCAAGGCCACCGTGCTCCTCAAGGGCCCGGCTGGCGAGACCCGCGTCGACACCGCCGACAACGCGGCGGCTCCGGTCGAGAACGAATTGCCCGCCGGCCAGTACAACGTGACCGCCAGCGGCGAGGGCTTCCTCTCGCAGACCCGCGACGTGCAGGTGACGCCGGGCGCAGTGGTGCCCCTGGCCTTCGACCTGCAGCCGGCGCCCAAGAAGTCGCTGGTGTCGATCAAGGACGGCAAGATCGAGATCCTGCAGCAGGTGCACTTCGCCACCGGCAAGGCCCAGATTCTGGCCGACTCCTTCAACCTGCTGCAGCAGGTCGTCGACGCGGTGGTGAAGAGCAACGTCAAGCGCATCAAGATCGAAGGCCACACCGACAACCGCGGCGACAAGGCCGCCAACCAGGCGCTCTCGGAAGCGCGGGCCAAGGCCGTGGCCGAGTACCTGGTCGCCCAGGGCATCGACGCGCAGCGGGTCGAGTCGGCGGGCTATGGTGATGCCAAGCCCATCGCCCCCAACCTGACCGCGCGGGGCCGCGAATTGAACCGTCGGGTGGAGTTCATCATCCTGGAGAAGTGATGCGCACAGCCCTGGTGGCCCTCGCCGTGGCGTTGACGGCGTGCCCGACGACGTCTGGCAACGACGGGGGTGATCTGACGCCTCCGCCGCAGGTCTTCCTGACCCTGCTCGAGCCGAACGTCATCGACACCACCTTCCGCGGCACGGTGAACGTCACTGGCTGCGCGGAGGTGGCCCAGGTGCAACTGCTCCAGGGCGGCGTGTACCTCACCGACGTGCCCTGGTCGGGTCACGCCACGGCCTTCACGCTGACGCCCGGCTCGTTCGCCGGCCTCTACGGCAAGCTGGGGTTGGCGGCGAAGTTGAGCCTGAGCGCCAAGGTGGTGTGTGACGACGGCCGTACCAACACCTCCCAACCGGTCGGCGCGCAGTTCTTCCCCGTGGCCAGCCGGTTGTCGGTCTCGCCCCAGGCGCTGCCCGATTCGTTCGTGGCCGAAGGGGGTCTCGGCGGCGCTGCGGTCACCTTCCTGGGGTGCATCGGGTCGAGCACGGGCACGCAGTTGGCGCGCGCCGACACCTCGGGCACGGTCATCGCCACCAACCCCGCCATTGCGTGCGACGCGAACAGCGTGTTCTCGCCGCGCAGCACGGTCACCGGCACGCGGTGGGTGCTGGTGCCTGGCCAGGCCGCCTACGCCTTCGACGCCAACCTCACGGTGGTCAAGAGCGTCACCGGCAAGCTCGATCGCATGGGGGTGGGCGCCAACGGCACCGCCCTGCTGTGGGACTCCACGCTCAACGACGAGCAGTTGGTCAAGGTCGACCCGGTGGCCACCGGCGGCAACGATTGGATCGTGCGGCTGGCGGGCATCATGAACGCCGACCCGGTGATCGACGTCGGCAACCGAGCAGTCTGGGTCTCGACGTGGATCTACAACCTCGGCACCGCGGCCGGCGACATCGTCATTTCCAAGTACGACCTCGACACCTCGGCCCTGCTCAACGGCGTCAACGGCGGTGGACCGCCGGTGCTCATTCACCAGGTCTTCGACGTCATCGACACGCCGCTGCAGAACCGGGGGCCCCAGGGGTCCTTCAACGCCAACGGGTCGCTCTATTACGCGCCGCTGCTCTCGAAGGACGTCTCGGGGGTGATTCACACCTCGATTCTGGGCTGCGCCACCGTGGGCAGCTGCGACGGCGCGGGCCGCAAGTTCGTCACCGACCCGCCTTTCGACGGCGTGGTGAACCTGGTGATGCCCTTCTCGGCCGGCAACCTGATCGCCGCGATCGGCCCCTACCAGGCGTGGTTCCTCGACCCCTCGGGCGCGGTGCTCAACCTGTCGGGCGCGGCCATCACCCCGACCGGCTCGCTGCAGATTCTGGGCGTGCAGGCGGGCCTGGGCACCGACTTCTACCTGCTCGATGGGCCGGTGGTTGGCACCGGCTCGGCCTGGCCCAGTGAAGTGGTGGGGCTCGACTCGCCACAGAATGGCGAACTGTTCCGCTTCGGCTTCGGCGCCGGCACCGCGGGGCCCATCGACGGGCTCACCATGGGCCTCGACGATCAGGGGCAGTCGTGGTTTCGCGTGGGCACCGATCAGGTCAAGCCGTTGACCCTGGGCGAATACCGCACCGCGCGCGGCCCCACCGTCACGCCCTGACGGCCACCAGCAAGGCTTCGACGTTGCCGGCCGGCCCGGCGATGGGCGAGTCGATCACCCCTCGCACCGTCAGGCCCTGAGCGCGCACGAAGGCCGTGATGTCGTCGATGCTTTGCTGGCGCGCCACCGCGTCGCGCACCACTCCGCCCTTGTCGATGTTCGCCGGGCCCACTTCGAACTGCGGCTTGACCAGGGCCACCAGCACCCCGCCCTCGAGCAGCCTGGGCAGCACCGGCGGCAGCACCAGCGTCAGCGAAATGAAGCTCACGTCGATCACGATCACCGACACCGGCTCGGGCAGGTCGTCGTCGGTCAGGTGCCGCGCATTGACCCGCTCGCGAGAAATGACCCGCGGGTCGCGGCGCAGCTTCTCGTGCAGTTGGCCGTAGCCCACGTCGATGGCGTGCACCTTCACCGCGCCCCGCTGCAGCAGGCAGTCGGTGAAGCCGCCGGTGCTGGCGCCGATGTCAGCACACACCGCGCCGGTGACGTCGAGCTGGAAGTGCTCGAGCGCGCCTTCCAGCTTGAGCCCTCCGCGCGAGACGTAACGCAGCACCTCGCCCTTGAGCCGCAGCTCGGCGTCGACCGCGACCCGGGTGCCGGGCTTGTCGATGCGCTGATCGTCGACCACCACCTGCCCGGCCAGAATCAGGGCCTGCGCGCGCGTGCGCGACTCGGCCAGCCCGCGTTCGACCACCAGCACGTCGAGCCGTTCCTTCTTCATCGCCCCAGCACCGTGTGCGCCAACCGTCGCAACCCGTCGGCGTCGAGGCCCAGCTCGGCGCG
>CAIWFK010000531.1 GCA_903911905.1 uncultured Myxococcales bacterium | reverse complement strand
GTGCGAGACGTCGAGGAGGCGGGCCGTCAGCGCGACATGCGCTCGACGTGCTCGTTGCCCACTGCCAACAGCTTCGCCACCTCGGCCTGCGCGCGGTCGGTCAGCGCCTCACGCGCGTCGATGGACAGGCCCGCGGTCTCGATGGGCGTGCCGATGACCAACGCTGCGGGTCGCGGGTGAATCGCCGCCGTGCCCTTGGGCAGAATGAGGTGGGTGCCTGCGAGCGCGGCTGGCACCAGGGGCACCTGCGCCTCGAGCGCCATCATCGCCGCGCCCTTCTTGAAGGGCCGCAGCAGCCCGTCGTCGCTGCGCGTGCCTTCGGCGAAGAAGACCACGCTGACCCGCTCGCGCACCGCCGCCACCGCGGCGTTGAGCACCGCCTTGTCGGTCGAGGTGCCCTGGCGGTCGACGAAGATGTTGCCCGCCCGCTTGAGCGCGTACCCGAACACCGGCACCTTCAGCAGTTGCGACTTGGCCACGAAGCGCATGTGTCGCCGCACGTGGCGAAAGAGCACCAGCGCGTCGAAGTTCGACTGGTGGTTGGCGCAGAGCACGAAGTTGCCCGCCGGCAGGTTCTCGAGCCCCAGCACTTCGGTGCGCACCTTCGAGGTCCGCAAGATGGCGTCGGCCCACAGGTGCAGCACGGGGTCCATGGCCTCTTCGCCCACGAAGGACAGCGCGGCCACCACCGGAGAGAGGGTGCCGGTGATTCCGACGGCCGACGCGCCGGCCACGGCGGTTCTCAACAATTCTCTCGGGCTGGGCAGCACGAGAACGACTCTATTCCACCCGCGACAGGTCGGGCGCGCCGTGTTCGACTGACGAACGTGAGGCGATTGACGCTGCTGGTGCTTTTGGCGGGGCTGGCGTGCTCGAAGAAGCCGGTGCACTCGCTCGCGCCCGAGCCGCCGGTCTGGCTGCCCGGAGGCGTGATGGTGCAGACGCTGCGCAAGGGTGATGGCCGGGGCGCGGTGAAGGGCGACAAGATTTCCATTCACTTCGTCGGCACGCTGGTCGACGGCGGCGTGTTCGACAGTTCCCGGGCGCGCAACGCCAGCTTCGATTTCTGGGTGGGCGAGGGCCAGGTGTTGCCCGGGCTCGACGAGGGGTTGCTGGGCATGCAGGAAGGTGAGCTGCGCACCATCACCGTGCCGCCGGCGATGGGCTACGGGCTGGAAGGCAAGCCGAAGATTCCGCCCAATTCGACGCTCTCGTTCGAGGTCGAGCTGCTCGACATTCGCTGAAGCCGCTCGTCAGTTGAGCCAGAAGAGGTAGCGCAGCTTGTGTTCGACGGTCTCGCGCCCGCCGTCGACCTCGCGGCGCATGCGCTCGAGGTGGGCCGGGAGCGGGGAGCGTGGCTGCTGCGCGCCGAAGGCGTCACCGAACGCACCGCGCAGGAAGGCGTCGAAGGCCTC
The DNA here is from genome assembly GCA_903911905.1 of uncultured Myxococcales bacterium. GTDB lineage: Bacteria > Myxococcota > Myxococcia > Myxococcales > Myxococcaceae > Xiheilimnobacterium > Xiheilimnobacterium phototrophicum. The sequence goes on along the minus strand of CAIWFK010000531.1, from coordinate 19,970 downwards.
GGCGTCGGTGCGCTTCGAGCGGTCGAGGTCGAGCGTCACCGCGTGGGGCAGCGACAGGAAGCGGCCCAGGTCGACCGAGCCGTGGAGGTCGCTGCGTGGCGTGTCGACGCTGGCGAGCAGTTCTCCCACGTCGAGCGAGGCGCGGCTCTCGAGCAACCCGCGCGCTTCGTCGAGAAGGGTGCTCCAGGTCGCATAGAGCGCGTCGTCGACCGGCAGCGGGACGGCGTGTTGGCGCTGCCTCGGGTTGGGCACCCATTCGCGGTCGTCGTCGATCTCGCGCAGGGCGCTGGCCCGGCACGCCGCCGACTCGTCGAGTGCGCCCAGCAGCAGTTGGTGGGCGTGGCGGGCCCGCTCGGCGCTCTTGAGGGGCAAGGTGACGGTGTGAAGGCTGCCGCGGCGCACGGCGAGCTGCGCGAGCGGCGCCACGTCCCACGTGCGCACCAGCTCGAGCGCCGCCCGCTCGAAGCCCACCAGCGCCCGCAGCCAGTGCACGTCGGTCACGTCGAAGCGGAAGGTCGGGCGGCGGCGCGGGTCGCCTTCGGGCAGGAACTGACCCTCGGCGTCGCGCTCGACCTCGAGCAGGCGGCGGTCCTGGTCGTCGACCTCGCCGCTGCGGTTCCAGTCGACCTCCCAGCAGGCGAGGCACAGCTCGAGCGAGACCCCCTCGTCGACAGCGGCCTGGCCCAGGTGGGCGTCGAGGTCGGTCAGCCGCTGCGCCGCCTTGTCGAACGCCGGCTCGAACAGCTCGGTGTCGACGAAGTTCCCCCGCAGCGCACCCGAGAGCATCATCGCCGAGCCCAGGGTCATCACGTCGCCCACCAGCTTGTGGTTGGTGGTCACGAAGCGCGCGAGCGCGACGACGGCGTGGGCCCGCGCGTTGGTCTGGTCGCGGGTCAACGCTTGTTCGGCCTGGGTCGAGGCCTCGTCGAAGCGCGCGGCGGCCAGCGCTGCGACCGCAGGCGCGACGTCGGCCTCCTGGTGCGCGCGCGTCGCCGCCGAGATGCCGGCACACCCGGTTCCGAGCCACAGCACTGCCAGCGCGAGTCTCATGGTCGGCATGCAACCACGAGTCGGGCGGCGTCGGTGAGCATGGTGGTGTCGGGCTCGCGGGGTGTCGCCGTGAGGGCCGATACGGCGACGGTCGGCCTTCGCACCGCCGAGCACGAGCAGCCCCTGCTCTCGACACGGTCTTCGGCCTCGGGCGGGCTTCTCGCCGGGCAGGTCGGACCCTCGTGGAGCGTGAAAATCGTTCTTCAGGGGAGCATCGGATGGCGACGCTGGAGTGAAGAACGATCTGCGTCGTCAGTGGGTCGTCGTGCTGAGCCGCGTGTGGGCGGTGCGCGCCGAACTCGACTCCGCGTCCTCGGTGGCCTTCGACCAGGCGGTACGGGCCTCGTCGAGCCAGCCGCGGGCCGCGAAGGCATCGCCGAGCGCGAGGTACCCCGAGCCTCCCTGCGCGGTCCACGGGTCGGCGAGGGCGGTCTGGAGCGCCTGCATCGCGCCAGTGCGGTCCCCTGCCAGCGCGTGCCAGCGCGCCTCGAGCAGTTCGACGTTCTTCCGCGAGCTCGCGCGCACCAGCCGCGACCACGCGAGCGCCAGCGGCGCCTTCGCTTCGTCGAGCCGACCCAGGTTCATCAGACACAGCGCGTGCACCATGGGGGCTTCGGCCGCGTATTCCTCGGACAGGTCGCCTTCGACGACCTGCTCGGCGCGGGTGAGTGCCGCGTGATGCTCGCCCTTCATCGCCAGCAGCCAGGCGAAGGTGTTCGTGATCGCCGCGAGCATGAAGGCATCGGTCGGGTGCGGTCGCTCGAGCAGGGCGCGGGCCTTCGTGAACTCGCCCAGTTCGACCAGGGCCTCGCACGCGTTCACCCGCACCAACCATTCGTGCCAGGTCAGCTCGGCGTCGGGGTCGAGCTCGGCGGCCCCGTCGCCGAGGCACTCGAGCGCTTCCGCATAGCGACCCAGTGACGTGGTGAGCGACACGCTCAGGCTGCGACTGGCCATGGGCAGCAGTTCGTTCATGCGCGCCAGGTCGCCGCGCAGGTAGGCCGCGTGGAGCGCCTGGTCGACCTGGGTCATCTCGGCGAGCACCTGCTCGTGCTCGGCGGCGACGTCGGGCAGCGGGGCTTCCCCCGTCGCTTCCGGCGGCGCGGCTGGCGGCGCACGCGCGACCCACGCCAGCGAGGCGAAGACGAGCACCAGGCAGCCCAGGCCGAGCACGACGAGCATCACCCGGCGGTCATCGGTGGCCCTTCGCTTCGTGTCAACCACCGCTGGCGTGACATGCTGCCGTTCGTGACGCGGCGACGGCTACCGGTGCTGGGCGTGTTGGTCTTCTTCGCCATCGGCGGGGTCGTCTCGGCGCTGCGAGGGCGCCCACCACCCGGCTTCGTGTCGGTGCGCACCGACGCCACCTTCCAGGACTCGGCGCTCCTGGCGCGCGCGTGGGCGCTCCCGGTCGCCGCGCATTACGCCAACCCGGTGCTCTCACAGTCGAACCCTTCTTCGTGCGGGCCGACCAGCGTGGCCAATGTGCTGCGCTCGATGACGGTGCAGGCCAGCGCCGATGAGGTGGCCGCGCACGGCACTGGCTGCTTCGCTGGCGTGTGCTTCGGCGGGCTCACGCTCGACGGCCTGGCGAAGGCGTCGGCCGAGGTGCTGCCTCCGGGGTGGAAGTTGACGGTGCTGCGGCCCGCCTCGCTCGGCGCACTGCGCGACGAGCTTCGCCACGCCAACGACGAGGGCCGCCGCTACGTGGTGAACTTCACGCGCGTTCCGCTCTTCGGCACGGGCGGCGGTCATCATTCACCGATTGGGGGCTACCTCGAGAAGGAGGACCTGGTCTTCGTGCTCGACGTGAACGCGAGCTATGGGCCATGGCTGGTGCCGACCACCCGGCTGTTCGAGGCGATGAACACCGTCGATTCGTCGAGCGGGCAGACGCGGGGGCTGTTGCGGTTCGAACGCTGAAGCGAGGCGGAACCGCTTCAGCGTCGACGCGCAGGTTGCCAGGGCGTGCGCTGCGGTGAGTTCGAGCGTCGCCGAGCCTGGCTCAGCGTCGAGGTCGCGCGGTGAGCAGTTCGAGAATCTCGGCCTGGGCTGTCTTCGCCTCGGGTGACCCCGACCCGCTCTTCCCGGTGGTCGACGAGGCGAGCTTCAGCGGCGTCGAGCCACGCGCGTTGGGCAACTCGGCCCTCGCTCCGCACTCGAGCAACGCCTCGACCGCGCCTACGCTGCGATTGCGCACCGCGCGGTGCAAGGGGGCCACGCCGCTGTCGTCGAGTGCGTTGGGGTCGGCGCCCGCCTCGACCAACAGCACGACCATCGTTCGCTGCGCAGTGCGGTCGGTGGGGCCGTCGCAAGCGGTATGCAGCGGCTCGGCACCGCGTCGGTTGCGGGCGCGCACGTCGGCGCCGGCCTTCAGCAGCGCGCGCGCCACGCGAGCGTCGTGCGCCGCGGCCGCCACGTGCAGCAAGGTGTGGCCGGCGTAGAGTTGATGGCGCAGTTCCTCGAGGAACCAGCGCTTCGAGTCGAGCCGGGTCCCTCCAGCGATCAACGGGGTGCGGGCCAGCGTCGGCGCGGCGCGGACCCGTGCGAGCACGGAGCTCGTCTCGCCGCGGGAGATGGCCTGCGCGAGCGCGAGCAGGTCCTCCGACTTCACAAATCGCCGACGAAGATGAGGTGCTTGCCGGTCTCGGGCTTCTGAACCGACGGCGTCAAGCCCACTTCCTTGAGCCGGTTGACGAAGCCGCTCTGGGGCCCGGGCGACCAGATGGCGAGCCGACCGCCCTTGCGCAGCGCCAGCCGCAGCGACGAGAGCCCGGCCACCGAATACAGCCCCAGGGTCTCGTTCATCGCCACCGCGAAGGCCGCGTCGTCGACGTCCATCACGATGGCGTCGAATTCGCCCTGGTGGGTGTTGAGCGTCTTGCGCAGCGCGCCCACCTCGAGCGACACGCGCTCGTCGAGCAACGGGTCCTGGGTGAGGTGGCCCACCAGTTCCTGGTTCCAGGCGGCGAGTGCCTTCGAGGGCTCGTTGACCACCACCTTCGCGCGACGGGGCATGGCCTCGAGCGTGGCGCGCAGGGTGAACCCGAAGCCCAGACCACCGACCAGCACCTTGGCCGATTCCTGGCGATCGAGCCGCGCGCAGCCCACGTACGCGAGCAGGTCTTCGCTGCCGTGGCGTTTGCTGGTCAGCACCATGCGGCCGTCGCGCTGCACGAGGTATTCGTCGCCGCGCTGACGCAGGGTCCAGTTCTCGACGGTGGCGATGGTCTTGAGGGGCTTCACGGAAGCGACGCTGTAACCGGTTTTTCCCGTCGGTGCGCGGGGCCTTCGCTAAGTTGACCGCCCGGTGGCTCGTTCCTTCGCCCTCTGCGTGGTGGTGCTGGCCGGCCTCGCCGGGGCGGCCGACGTCGACGGTCGCGCGCGCGTGTGGGTGGGGCCGGGGTTCGATTCGAACGCGCGGCGTGACTTCGTCAGCCCGGGCTACCCGACCGCCGCCGACGCTTTCCTCTATGGGCTGGGGCAGCTCGAGGGGCAGGTGACCTTCGACACCGGGTTTCGGCTGCAGGGCAGCTACGACGTGGCGGGCCGCAAGTTCCTGCTTCTTCCAAGCGAAGACACGGTGCTGCAGGCGCTGCAGGTCGAAGCGCTCTACGGCCTCAGCCGCATCTTCAACGTGGGCGTCTTCGGTCGGGCGAGAGATCGCCGCGGGGCGCAGCGCGACTACAGCGACCTGCAGGGTGGCCTGGCCATCGACTTCCTGCCCGACCCGCACGTCGACGTCCGGCTGGCCGTGGCGGCGCACCGCTTCCTGTACTGGGACCGGTTCGCCTACAGTTGGTGGGGGCCCGACGCGCAACTGACCGCGCGCTACCGCTTCGACCGGCGGCACAGCCTGAGCGTGTCGGGGCTCTACAACCCGCGCACCTACAACGCGGTGGCCGTGCCGCACCCGCCCGCAGACGGAGACCCGCCGCCGCCCGACCAGACGCGCAGCGACGTGGCCTTCGGCGCGGGCGTGACCTACTCGTACCGGGGGCCGTTCCACCTCTCGGGCGGCTATTCGTATTTCGACCAGACCTCGAACTCGCTCGGCGAGACGGTTCGGCGCCACCGCTTCTCGATGACGCTGGGGCTGCACCTGCCGTGGGACCTCACGCTGCTGGCCGCGGGCGCGCTGCAGTTGGCCAGCTACCCCGACGGCGTGTACCTGGCCCCCGAGCTCAACGTGCTCGAAGACGACGAGAACGCGAGCTCGGTGTCGGTCAAGCTGGTGCGCCCCCTGGTCGCGCACCTCGAGCTGGACCTGCGGTACGCCTTCTTCCACAACGTGCTGCCCAACAACGGCTTCGTCTACCAACGGCACGTGGTGAGCATCGGGCTGGCGCTCTCGTACTGACCTGACGGGGCCGGCCAAAAATTTGCGCGCCTTCGGGGGCGAGCGACACTCCTGTAGCAGCCTGTGGTCTTCAAGGTGCTGCGTGGGAGCGCTCATGGCCTGGGACGTGGTGATGTTCGGTTCGTTGTCGGTTCCCGAGCGGAACGTCGAAGAATGGCTCACCGCGGTGGTCGGTCGCGACGACCTGCCCTGGCTCGAGGAACTGGGCGGTGCCGACGTGGTGCACCAGACCCCCGAAGCGCTGGTGGCCTTCCTTCGCGAGGTGACGGTCGCGCCGCACGAGCTGTTCCAGGTGAACTTCGTCGACGGCCGCGTGACGGTGGACTGCTACGTGTCGGAAGACCCGTACCGGGAGACCAGCCTCGCGTTGGCGCTGCTCTTCGCGTCGTCGGCGCCCTTCGGTGGCGCGGGCGAGCTGACCTTCTACGGCTACCAGGGCATTCGCTTCGGCGAGCGCATCACCGTGGCCAGTGGCCGAGCGCTCTTCGCCAGGCTCACCAACGAAGACCTGGGCGTGGTCGAGCGCAGCCGCGCCTTCCTCGACCTCGACGAGCGCATTCACGCCCGCTTCGACGCGCTGGTCGGCCGCCCGCAGGTGTCGCACGACCCGCGCAAGTCGCGGCTCATCGTGCACCCCTTCACCGGTCGCAAGGTGCGGGTGGCCGACGACGGTGGGTCGCTGGTTCGGCGCTAGCGGCAAGGGCCTGTTCGCCCCGCTTGAGGTCTGGTGGTGAGCTCGGGCCCCTCAGCGACGAACTCGTGACGACGGCACCGGCTGGGCTTCGGTCTCGAGCACCGGCAACTCAGTCAGGCGCGCCCAGGCGAGCGCAGGCGGTTGCAGGTCGATGCTGAACGACGACTCACCGGGTTCGACGTGCAGTGGCACTTCGAGTTCCCCGAGGAACAGTCGATAGCGGGTCGTCAGCCGCTGCTTCACGGTGAGCGTCACCAGTTCGCCGCCGACCGTCGCCTGCAGTGAGGCCGCCCGCCCGAACAACCACGCGTTCTGAACGTCACGCTGGCGGCCGTCGACGTAGAGCGTGCACTTCACCGCGAGGCCCCACGGGCCAATCGTCGAGCGAAGCGCGTAGTGGTGACCGCCGAACTCCGCCTCGACGCTGTCGTACAGAATGCCCATGAAGCGCGAATCATCGCCCACGAGCCTCGCCGATTTCAACCTCGCGTCAGTGGGGTGATGTCACCAATTCTGCGCGCTCGACGTGGTCCAGCGGGTACTGCCGGCGCTCTCCGCTCTCGACGTCGACGACGTTGAGCAGGGTGCGGCTGCGCTCGAGCACCACTCGTTCGATGCGCACGGTGCGCTCGCTGACCGACGAATCGGCCCGCCGGAACCGCAGGCGCAGGGGCCGGTCGCCGACCAGCGCGTCTTCCACCGCCGTCAGCACCGCAGGGCGGCTGGCGGGAGCAGGCACACCGGTGAACTCGAGCTTGTCGAGCAGCGAAAGGAGTTCGCGCTGGGCCGAGGTCGACAGCGCGGCCCGGACCTTCTGCGCGCCCGACTCGAGCGTGTCGACGAAGGGCACCACCCGAAGCCGCGTCGCGTAGCCGGTCACGGTCAGCAGCAGCGCCGCTTCGCGGGCGGTGAAGTTCACCGGTGGCAGCGAATAGTTCTTCTCGAGCGCGTAGCCGCCGCCCCGCCCCTGCTCGGCGGTCACCGGCAGCGCGGCGTCACGCAATTCGTCGAGGTCCCGGTAGATGGTGCGAATGGTGACGTCGAACTTCGCGGCCAGCGCCTCGGCAGTCACCCCGGTGCGGCGCGCGCGGAGGTACTCGGCAATGGCGAACAAGCGGGCCTGGCGCTTCATGGTCGGAACACTGACAGAACGCTGACACTCAGGCCAGTGGCGTCGCGCGCCTGAGCACGACACCCGATCGCGCAGCGCGCTGCGCAACGGGCGAGCGACGACGAGTATTCTCGCGGGCTTCGGCCGTGCCCCATTCTTGCTCTGGCATCAGGCCCATGTGCGGCATGGGCTCCGAGCCACTCTTCGACCTGAAGTTCCCCAGGTGGGACCCGACCGCCGACCTGGGCGCGGCGACGTCGTCGGGACCGTACGCGGCGACCGTGGCGGTGGTGACGATGCTGGAGTTGGTGGCGGTCGCGGTGCTGCTGTTGGCGGTTGGAGCAGCGATGGTGTGGCTGGTTCGCTCGTGGCGACGCTCGACGGCCTTTCCCTTCGAGCGGGCACGTGCGCCGGTGCTCGAGGGGGCTGATCAGGCGCTCGAGCGGGCGCATGCCCAGTACCGCTTCATCTGGCGCGCGCTCGACGAGAAGCGCTTCGGCGCCAACCTGCGGGAGTTGTTGCGGGGAGCGGACGAGTTGGTCGCGGCGCAGGAGCCCGTACTCCGGCAGGCCGCGAAGCGACTCTCGCCTGGGGCGCTCCTGCGCATGCGTCAAAGTGTGGCGCAGGTCCGCGAAGCGCTCGCTCGCAAGGCCACCCGCTACGGTGAGCAGGCATTGCACCAGGCGCTCCCATTGCCCGAGGTGCTCGAACGACTTCGCACCGTCGACCCGCGCCTGTTGTCGAGGGGGCTGGCGCTGCGTGCCCTGGTGGTGGCGAGCGTGGCGGTGGTCTGCGCCGATGGCACCGGCAACACGGTGACGCCGCTGGTCGCCAACCCGTTGGCGGTGGTCTGCTTCTTCGGCCCCGTGTTGGTGGTGGGCGCTGGGTTCGTCGCCAGCGCCCTGTTGCAGGGGGGCGCGCGAGTCGCCTTCACGCTGCTCTCGTTCCTGGCCCTGGCCGCGCTCGCGGGGCTGAGTGCCGTGGTTGCGTGGCCGGTGAGCCTGGTACCGACGGTGGCGCTGGCGCTCTGGTGGGCGTGTTCGCGGCTGCTGCTTCACTCGAGTCTGCGTGGGGAGCAGGCTCCTGCGAGGTGACCCTCCGCTCCATGGAGCAGACGGTCGGAAGCGCTGGTCGAGATGACGACGTCGATGCCAGGGCACCGCGAAAGACGAACGCGGCGCCCGTTGCCAGGCGCCGCGTCGGTCCGACTTCAGAGACGCTCGACTACTCCGCCGCGGGCGGGGTCTCGGGCGCGGCCGGCGCCGCAGGAGGCGTCTCACCACCGCCGCCCTCGTCACCTTCTGGCGTCTCGCCATCGACGCCCGGGGTGTTGGGCAGGCGCGAGATGCCGACCACTTTCTCGGCCTCGTTGTCGAGGGTGATGAGCCGCACGCCCTGGGTGTTGCGGCCGATGACCGAGATTTCCTTCACCGCCATGCGAATGAGCACGCCGCCGCTGGTGACCAGCATCACCTCTTCGTCGTCACGGGCCTGCACCGCACCGACCACGCGGCCGTTCCGGTCGGTGGTCTTGATGTCGATGATGCCCTTGCCGCCGCGGCCCTGCGTCCGGTACTCCTCTTCGACCGTGCGCTTGCCGTAGCCGTTCTCGGTGACGGTGAGCAGGGTGGTGCCCTTCTCGACCACCTCGGCGCTGACCACTTCGTCACCGGGCTCGAGGGTGATGCCCTTGACGCCGAAGGCCGCGCGACCCATCGACCGTACTTCGGTCTCGGGGAAGCGAATCGACATGCCCTGCGCGGTCGAGATGAGCACGTCCTTCGTGCCGTCGGTGATCTTCGTCGACACCAGCGCGTCGCCGTCTTCGATGCCCAACGCGATGAGGCCCGAGGCGCGCACGTTGCCGAACGCCGAGAGGTCGGTGCGCTTGACCACGCCGTTGCGGGTCACGAAGAGCACGAACTTGTTCTCGTCGAAGTCGCGGGTGACGAGAATCTGCGCCAGCTTCTCGCCTTCCTGGAACTGCACCAGGTTGACGATGGGCTTGCCCTTGGACGTACGGCTGCCGGCGGGCACCTCGTGCACCCGCAGCCAGTACAGCTTGCCGCGGGTGGTGATGGGCATGAGGAAGGCGTGCGTGCTCGCCACGAAGAGGTCGGTGACGAAATCTTCTTCCTTGGTCGTCGCGCCGGTCTTGCCGCGACCGCCTCGCCGCTGCGCGCGGTACTCGGTGAGCGCGGTGCGCTTGGTGTAGCCAGCGTGCGAGAGCGTGACCACCATCGGCTCGTCGCTGATGAGGTCTTCGGTCGACATCTCGCCGACCTCGGCCACGATTTCCGTACGGCGGGCGTCGGCGTGCAGGTCGCGCACCGCCTTGAGCTCGGTCTTGATGACCTGCTTCAAGCTGCTCTCGTTCTGCAGAATGTCTTCGAGCCGCGCGATGTCGCGCGAGAGCTCGAGCAATTCGCGGAAGAGCTCTTCACGCTGCAGCCCGGTCAGGCGCTGCAGGCGCATCTCGAGAATGCTCTTGGCCTGGACCTCGCTGAAGCCCGGGTCGTAGCTGCCCTGAATCTTCGTGAACGCCGGCTCTTCGCTCTTCGCGCGCAGGGCCAGCGCTTCCATCGAGGCACGGGCCGCCGAGAAGTCGACCTTCGGCAGGTGCTTGAAGCTGGGGTGCTCGTAGAGCGCGGGAGCGACCACGTTCATCAAGGCCCAGCGCGCTTCGTCGGGGTCGGTCGACGCACGAATGACGCTGATGATGTGGTCGAGGAAGTCCTTCACGCTGGTGGCGACCAGCAGGCCTTCGACCAGGTGCAGGCGTTCCTTCGCGCGCTTGAGCTCGTAGCGGCTGCGGCGGGTGACCACCTCACGCCGATGCAGAATGAACTTCTCGAGAATTTCCTTCAGCGTCAGCGTGCGCGGCTGACCCTGGTCGATGGCCAACAGCACGATGCCGTAGCTCATCTGCATGGGGGTCAACTGGTAGAGGTTGTTGCGCACCACCTCGGTGTTCGCGTCGCGCTTGAGCTCGATGACCACGCGCACGTGCTGCATGGCCGACTCGTCGCGAATTTCCGAGATGCCCTCGAGCCGCTTGTCGCGCACCAGGTCGGCGATCTGCTTGACCAGCACTTCTTTCTTCAACTGGTACGGAATCTCGGTGATGACGATGCTCTCGCGCTCGGTGCGCTTCTCGACTTCGATTTCGGTGCGCCCGCGCAGGGTGATGGTGCCGCGGCCGGTCTCGTAGGCGCGGCGAATGCCCTCGCGACCCGCGATGATGCCCGCGGTGGGGAAGTCGGGGCCCTGCACGAAGCGCATCAACTCGTGCACGGTGGCGGCGGGGTGGTCGAGCAGGTGGCTGGTCGCGTCGATGACCTCGCCCATGTTGTGCGGCGGAATCTTGGTCGCCATGCCGACCGCGATGCCGTCCGACCCGTTGACCAGCAGGTTGGGGAACTTCGCCGGCAACACCGTCGGCTCTTTGAGCGAGTTGTCGTAGTTCGCCGCGAAGTCGACCGTTTCCTTGTCGAGGTCGGCCAGCAGCTCGTCGGCGAGCCGCTCCATGCGCACTTCGGTGTACCGCATGGCGGCCGGTGAATCGCCGTCGATGCTGCCGAAGTTGCCCTGACCGTCGATGAGCGGCGCGCGCATCGACCACGGCTGCGCCATGCGCACGATGGTGTCGTAGACGGCCTGGTCACCGTGCGGGTGGTACTTGCCGATGACGTCGCCCACCACGCGCGCGGCCTTCTTGTAGGCGCGGTTGTACTGGTTGCCCAACTCGGTCATCGCGAACAGCACCCGGCGATGCACCGGCTTGAGCCCGTCACGCACGTCGGGCAGCGCGCGCCCGACGATGACGCTCATCGAATAGTCGAGGTAGCTCTTGCGCATCTCGTCTTCGATCGAGATGTGCGTGAGGTGACCGATGGCGTTCTCGGTCGGAGGGGGCGGCGGCGCTGGAGTCTTGGTCTCGTCGGACATGGACGCTCGTGGTTTCCCGCGTGTTGAAAAGTCACTTCAGCGGGACGAGCGGTCGTAGCGGTTGCCATGGGGCAACGCAACGGGAAGAAAGCGCTCAAGCCGAGCCCAATTTCACAAGACAAAACAAAGGGTTGTGGCGGAGAGCCACAACCCCGTTGCACGGCGCGAAAGCAGGCTCAGGCGAAGGCTTTTTCGAGCTCGCGCAGGGTGGCCTTTTCGGCTTCTGAAATGACGAACGCGATGCCCATGAACCCACCCGACGCCTCGGCGACCACCCGCGCGCGACCGAGCACCGACTGCTTCAAGTGCTCGCGGTCGGCGGCCTGCATCAGCGGCAAGAGCGCCTTGACGTAGTCGGCCCACAGGCGGTGCCACTTCGGCTCGGGCTTCTGCTTGAGCCACTGGGTCAGGTACTCCGACCCGGGCGAGCCTTCCTTGAGGCCCAGCGAGTTGGCGATGCCCAGCACGGCCTTCTGCTCGGCCGCACCGGGCGCGCCGTCGGCCCAGGCCACTTCGATGACCGGGTAGAGCGACATCACCAGCACGGCGGCGCCACCGGGCACCTTCAGGTCGGCGAGCGCGTCGAGGACCAGCGGGTTGGTGATGCCGGTGAGGTGGTGAATGTCTTCACGGGCGATGGCCTTCGCGGCGCTGGCCTTCATGCGGGCGATGAGCTCGTCATCGTGCTGCTTGAAGAACTGCTCTTCGAGGGCTTGGCGGCGTTCTTCCAGGGCGTTCGACATGACTGTTTCATGCCAGCGGGGGCGGCGACTCGCAACCTCACACTTTCGCGTCGAGCCGGTCGAGGGCCCACCGGGCCGCCTCGGCCACCTTCTGGCTGGCATCAGCGCTCAAGCGCTCGAGCAGCGGTCGGGCCAGCGCGTCCCGGGCCGCGCCCAGGGCGTAGGCCGCGTTGCGGCGCACTCCGTCGTAGCCCGCGCGCGCCAGGGGAGAGCCGGGGGCCACCTGGTGCCATTCGGCCTGCGACAGGGCCGCCAGCGCGCGGGCGGTCAGCGAGCCATGCGGCCGCACCGCGAAGCGCTCCTGGGCCAGCACCGGCGTCACGTTGAGGGGGCACACGTCCTGGCAGATGTCGCAGCCGAAGGTGATCTGCGTCATGGCCGCGCGCAGCGGCTCGGGCACGGCCGCTTCGTTCTCGATGGTCTGGTACGACAGGCAGGCGCGGGCGTCGACCACCTTGTCGGCCACCAGGGCGCCGGTGGGGCACGCGTCGAGGCAGATGCGGCAGCGGCCGCACACCTCGCCGTCGGCCGCGCTCGGGTGGGCGTAGGCGTCGACCTCGGCGTCGAGCACCATCGTCGCCAGCACCACCCACGAACCGAACCGCGGCGTGATGAAGCAGGCGTTCTTGCCCACCGTGCCCAGCCCCGCGCGCACCGCGTGCACCTTTTCCATCACCGGGTTGGCGTCGACCGACCCGTAGTCCTTCACGTGGGGCCAGCGCTCGCGCACGGTGCGGCGCAGGTTGCGCAACCGGTCTCGCAACGTGGCGTGGTAGTCGCGGCCGCGCGCGTAGCGGGCGATGGGCGAAGGCTCGTCGGTGCGCCAGTAGTTGCAGGCCAGCGCCAACACGGTCTTCGCGCCCGGCAGCAGGGCCGTCACGTCGAGCCGCTCGGCGACGCGCCCCTCCATCCAATCGAGGTCGGCGTGGTGGCCGGCGGCCAGCCAGTCCTGCAGCACCGAGGGAGGAATCGGCTCGGCGCGCGCACAACCCGCCAGGTCGAAGCCCGCGCGGGTGGCGAGCCCCATCAGTTCGGCCGAGGAAATCACGCCTTCGGCGCGACCCACGGCACGTCAGCCACCTTGGCGCGCAGGTTCGCCACGCGGGCCATGGTGAAGAGCAGGTCGGACAGGCGGTTCAGGAAGATGACGACCTCGGGGCCCACCGCACCCTGGCGGTGCAGGGGCACGACGCGGCGCTCGGCGCGGCGGCAGACGGTGCGGGCCAGGTGCAGCAGCGAGGCGGCGCGCGACCCTCCGGGAAGAATGAACGAGGTCAGCGGGGGCAGTTCGGCGTCGAACCGGTCGATGGCGTCTTCCATCGCGGTAATCCATTCTTCGCGAACCGGGGCCACCACCTTGGCGGCCTTGCTGTCGGAAGGCGTGGCCAGCACCGCGCCGACCGTGAAGAGCTGGTCCTGCAGGCGGTGCACGAGCTCGTCGAGGTCGTTCAGCGGCTCGCACCGCACCAGGCCCAGCACGGCGTTGAGCTCGTCGACCTGGCCGTAGGCCTCGACCCGGGCGTCGTCCTTGTGCACGCGGCCGCCGCCGAAGAGGCCCGTGTCTCCTGCGTCGCCGGTCTTGGTATAGATTTTCATCACTGGGCGCTGGTGTAGCACCCGACCGTCGTGCGCGCTGCGCTGGTGACGAGGGGCAGGCGAAGCGACCCCCGTTCAATGTGACCGCACGCGTCACCCGCACACGCTAACCTGCATTTCCGTGACCGCCGTCGTTCCACCCCGCGCCCGCCCGCTCCATGCCCTGCAGCGTCGCCTGCGCGCCGAAGAGCTGGTGCGCCGCCGCCAGTCCGACGACGTGCGCCGCTCGGCCGCACCCCACCGCGCCGCGCGCATCGACCCCAACCCGCACCAGGTCGAGGCCGTGATCTTCGCGCTGCGTCGGCTGCGTGAGGGCGGCTGCATTCTCGCGGACGAGGTGGGGCTGGGAAAGACCATCGAATCGGGCCTGGTCATCGCGCAGTTGCTCGCCGAGGGCGCGCGGCGGGTGCTGCTCATCGCCCCCAAATCGCTGTTGGGCCAGTGGCGGCAGGAACTGGCGCAGTTGTTCGGCCTGCCCACCCGGGAAGGCAGCCACGCGCCGGGCGCCTTCGAGGGCGACGGCGTCTTCCTGGTCAACCGCGAGGCTGCGGGCAGCGTGAAGGGCCGCGACGCGCTGCTGGCCTCGGCGCCCTTCGACCTGTGCGTCATCGACGAGGCGCACGAGGTCTTCGCCGGGCTCTACAAGCGCTACGACGCCGACGGGCTGTACGACGACACGTCTCCCCATGCGCGCACCGCGGGCCGGGTACGCGAGGTATTGCAGGCGGGCCACACGCCGGTGCTGCTGCTGACCGCCACGCCCATCCAGAACAACCTCGCCGAGCTGTGGGGGTTGATTCAGTTCGTCGACCCACTGGGCACGCTGGTGGGCGACCTGCCGACCTTTCGCGAAGTTTTCTGTGGAGCCGACGACCGCCAGCTCGCGCCCGGGCAGGACGTCGAGCTGCGCGCGCGGCTCAAGCAGGTGCTGCAGCGCACGCTCCGGCGCCAGGCCCAGGCCTTCCTCGAGAAGCCCTTCGTCGACCGCCAGGCGCGGCTGTTCGAATACGCGATGAGCGCGGCCGAGAAGACGCTCTACGACGACGTCACCCGCTACCTGCTCGAGCCCGGCATTCTGGCCTTCCAGGGCAACCACCGGCAGTTGTTGTTGCTGGGCTTCCACCGGCGCATGGCCTCGTCGACCCCCGCGCTCGCCGCCAGTCTCGAGCGGGTCGCCGCCCGGCTGCGCGCCATGCTCGAGGGGCGCATCGACGACGAGGCCGACGCGTACGAGGTGACGGTCGACCTCGACGACACCGAGGTGGTGGTCGACGACGACGCGCCCACCATGGCGGCACCGGCCTGGGCCACGCCCGGTGCGCTGGCCGCCGAACTGACGCGCGTCGAGGGCTTCGTGGCCCGGGCGAAGGCGTTGGCGGGCGACGACGGCAAGTTCCGCGCGCTGCTGCAGGCGCTCGGCTTCGTCACCGCACGGGCGAAGGCCGGGCAGGGTGCGGGCAAGCTGGTCATCTTCACCGAGTCGCTGGTGACGCAGGAGCACCTGGCGCGGCGACTGGTCGACAGCGGCTTCGTCAGCCAGGACGAGGTCACGGTCTTCCGCGGCGCCAACGATTCGCCCCGCGCGCGGGCCGCACTCGAGCGCTGGCGGGCCGAGCTGAAGCCGGCCACCGAGCCCTCGCCCGACGTCGCCATTCGGCTGGCCCTGGTGCACGAGTTCCAGACCCGTTCACGCGTGTTCATCAGCACCGAGGCCGGCGCCAAGGGGCTCAACCTCCAGTTCTGCGACACGCTGGTGAACTACGACCTGCCGTGGAACCCGCAGCGCATCGAGCAGCGCATCGGCCGGTGCCACCGCTACGGGCAGCGGCACGACGTCACGGTCATCAACTTCCTGGCGAAGGACAACGAGGCCCAGGCGCTGACCTTCGACATCTTGAGTCGGAAGCTCGAGCTGTTCGGCACGGTGCTCAGCGCGTCGGACCAGGTGCTGCATCGCGCGGCGGCCAGCGGTGGGGAAGTGCTGGTCAGCGCCCTGGGGGCCGAGTTCGAGGGCGAGCTGAAGCGAATCTGGGAACGGGCCCGCACCATCGACGAGGTCACCGCGGAACTGCGAGCGCTGCGCGACCGCGTCGACGACGAGCGCAAGCGCTTCGAGCAGACCCACGCCCGCACCGCCGCGCTCATCGAGGAATCGCTCGACGGCGACCTGCAGCGCGTCTTCACCGGGCATCGCGACGCGTTGCCCGTGGCGCTGGCCCAGTTCGACGCCGACGTGGCCGAGGTGGTCACCGCCTTCCTCGACCGGCACGCGGTGCCCTGGTCGCAGCAGCGCACCGACGACGGCCTGTTGCTCACCGTCGAGCCGTCGACCGTCGCGGGGCCGGGCCGTGTGGTGGCCATCGGCGCGTCGCGCCACCAGCCCTCGCTGCACCTGGGCCACCCGCTGGTGGTGGCCGCCGTCGAAGACGCCCGCCGCGTGGCGCTGCCCCGGGCGGTGGGGGTGCGCGCGCCAGGCGTGCCTGCGGGCAAGGGCGGCCGACTGCAGTGCCTGAAGGTGGGCGTCGACGGCTTCGAGCAGCTCGAGCGGCTGGTGGTGGTGGCGGTGTTCGACGACGGCACCCTGGCCGACGACGGCGCGGCGCTGCTCGCCGGCACCGTGCACGACTCGCCGCCCCGCGCGCTGACGGTGAGCGACGAGGTGATGCTCGACGCCCGCGAAGAGCGGCTCTTCACCCTGCAGGCCGCCCTCGACGAGACCGAGCTGGCGCGCGCCGAGCGGGTGTCCTGGCAGGCCGAGCGCTTCGTCGAAGACCGACTGCTGGTGCTGCGGCGTCGGCGCTCGTCGACCCTTCAGCGGCTCGAGGCCGCCGCCAACCGGCGCGATTCGGCCACGGGTTCGGAGCAGCGCACCGAGGCCGAAGCGGCGCTGCGGGCCGCGCAGGAAGTCCTCGACGGGCTCGAGGCCCGGGTGGCCCGGCTCGAGGCTCGCGACGACGAGACCTTTCGACGACATCAGCACCTGCTCCAGCAACGCCGCGACACGCCCCCGCGCGTCGAGGTGCTGTTCGACGTGGAGTTCATCACCGAATGACGGGCGAGGACGACATCGTGCTCAAGCTGCTCCACACCGCCGACTGGCACCTGGGCCGAAGGTTCCGCGCGTTCCCCGAGGAAGGGGCGCGACGGCTGGCGCGAGCGCGCCTCGAGGTGCTCGAGCGCATTCTGGGTGAAGCCGAGCGCAACCAGGTGCACGCGGTGCTCTGCGCCGGAGACCTCTTCGACGACGTGCAGCCCTCGAAGGAATGGTGGGAACCGCTGGCTGCCGCCTTCGCCCGCCGCGCCTGGAAGGACCGACCCGTCTTCCTGTTGCCGGGTAACCACGACCCGCTGGTGGCCGACTCCATCTGGCGCAACGAGCGGTTCCGGCAGGCGCTGCCCGACTTCGTGCACGTGGTGGACGACGAGGTGCTCGAGGCCCCGCTCTTCGGCGGCGCCGTGCTGTACGCGGTGCCCTGTCTGTCGAAGGCCGGCCAGGCCGACCCCACCCTCAAGATTCCCCCGCGCGCGCCGGGCGACGAGCGGGTGCGCATTGGGCTGGTGCACGGCAGTACCTTCGACCTCGAGGGCTGGCAGACCAACTTCCCCATCTCGAAGGACGCGGCCGTCTCGCGCGGGCTCGACTACCTGGCCATCGGCGACACGCATTCCTTCCGCTTCGTGCCGGCCGATCGCCTCGTGCCGCCCACCATCTACCCCGGGGCGCCCGAGCCCACCTCGTTCGGTGAAGACGACGCCGGCGCGGTCGCGGTGGTGTTCATCAGTCGCTCCCGCCGGGCGACGGTGCAGAAGCAGCGGGTGGCGAAGTGGCGTTGGGAATCGGTGCGCATCGGTTCGATGGACGCGCTGCGCTCGCTGGTGGCCCGCCCCGACCTCGGCGAGCGCGTGCTGCGCGTGACGGTGGAGCTGCGGGTGGGCGCGCAGGACTACGAAGAAGCCGAAGGCCTGCTCGAGCAGTTGGCCGGTACCGAAGCCCGGCAGGGGCGCGCGGGGGTGTTGGTCCTCGACCGCGAAGCGCTCGAGCTCGACGTCGCCGACCTCGAAGCGCAGGCCCAGGTCCTGCCGCCGGTGCTGCAGGCGGCGGTGCGCACCCTGCGCACGGCTGCCAGCGACCCCGCACGCCGCGACGCCGCCCAGCGCGCGCTCTTCCACCTCTTCCGCACCCTGCGCCAGGGAGCGCACTGACGACCCCATGCGCTTCACGTCTCTGACCGTCGAGAACTTCCGCGGCGTCAAGCACGCCCACCTCGAGTTCGGCCCCAGGTTGACCGTGCTCTACGGGCCCAACGACCTCGGCAAGTCGACGCTCGTCACCGCGCTGCGCTCGGCCTTGTTGCTGCCGTCGGGGTCCACCGAGGGCGGCAGCTTCGTGCCCTGGTACGAAGAGGCGGTGCCCACCGTCACGCTGGCCTTCGTCACCGACGACCAGCGGCACTGGAAGGTCGTCAAGAAGTGGGGCGCCCACCCCGCTGCGACGCTCTTCCAATCGAAGGACGGGAAGGACTGGCTGACCGAGCGCCTCGACGGGCGGCAGGTCGAAGAGCGGTTGCGCAGGCTGGTCGAGCTGGGCATTCCTGCGCCGGGTGGCAAGGGCGCGCCGCGAGGGGTGCCCACCAGCTTCCTCACCAACGCGCTGCTCGCGGGCCAGACCGACGTCGATGCGGTGCTGGCCGCGAGCCTCGATCGCGACCTGGCCGAGGGTGGGCGGGTGCGGCTGACGCAGGCGCTGGCCGCCCTGGGGCAGGACCCGCTCTTCGCCAGCGTGCTCGAGACCGCGAACGAGGAGGTCGACCGCTACTTCACCGCCACCGGCCGGGTCAGGCGAACCCAGCATTCCCCCATCGCCCGCGCGGGCGAGGTGGTGCGGGCGCTCACCCTCGAGGCCGAGCAGCTCGCGGCGCAGGTCGAAGAGATGGGCGCGGTGGAAACCGCCGCCGCCACGCTGCGTGAGCGCAAGGCCGAACTCCAGGCGCAGGTCGAAGGGGCCGAAGCGGAGTTGGTCACGCGTCGCTCGGGCTTTGCGGCGTCGCGGGGTCGTGCCGAGCTCGAGGAGCGAGTGGCCCGGGCCCGCGCGTCGGTGCGGGTGCTCGACGAACGCGCCGCGGCTCTCGCTTCACGTGCGGTCGCGCTCGCCGAAGAGCAGCGCGCGCTTACCGTCGACCGCCGCGGCGTGACGGCGCTGGGCGCGAACGTGCAGGAAGCGAAGCAGGCGCTCGAGGGTGCCGAGGCCTCGCTGCGCGCGGCGCAGAGCGAAGACGGGCGCGCCACGCGTGAGCTCGAGCGTTCCACGTTGCTGTTGCAGAAGGCGAAGCTCGAGGCCGAGCTGGCCAGGGTGCAGGCCCGGCAGAAGGCGCTCGCCGAAGCCCGGGCGCGCTTCGAGCAGGCCGCCGAGCTGGGCCGCCAGGTGGCCACGTTGACCGCAGGGCAGGTACGCGCGGAAGCGGCGCTGAACGACGCCCAGGTCGCACTCGCCACCGCGCAGCACGGGGTCGAACTGGCCGCGGGCGCCGAGGCGTATGGCCGGTGGCGTGCGGCGGTCGACGCGCACGCGAAGGCGAACGCGCTGCGCGAGGAACAAGTCACGCTGCGGGCCGAGGCCGAGCGGGGCAGGGCGCTGGTGGGTCAGCTCGAGGCGCAACGAGCGGCACTGGCGCGCGAGCTCGAGCAGCAGCGCGCGCGTCTGCCCGACCCTGCCACCCTGGCACGGCTGAACCAGCTCGAGCAGGACCTGACGCTGGCCCGCGCCTCGCTGGGCGGGGGCGTGAGCGTCACGGTGCGCGCCCGCCGCGAGCTGTCGTTGCGCAGCGCGGTCGACGAGCACCGCGCCGTCGACGAAGGCCGCGTGCAGGGTGAGCGGGAATTCGAGGCCGAGCGCCGCGTCACCCCTGGCCATCGGCGACCTGGTCGACGTCGAGGTCATCACCGGCAGCGCCGAGCGCCGCCGCGAGGTCGAGGTGCTGCGACGCCGCTTCCAGGCCGAGGCCCTGCCGGTGCTCTCGGCGTTGGACCTGACCCGGGTCTCGGAGCTGACCGGCCAACTCGCGGCCCTCGAGCGAAGGGCCGTGGAATTGACCGCGCTCGAGGACCGCGCGCAGCACGTTCGGCGCGACGTCGAGGTCGCGTTGGCCCAAATGAAGGCGCTCGACGAGCGGCTCGCATCGACGCCGACCGCGCAAGACGTGGCCAGTCGCGAGGCCCGCCTCGGCACGGTCGACCGGGTCGCGCTCGAAGACTTCTTCCGCGGCCTGGGCGAGCGGTGGGAACCCAAACTCGAGGCGTTGCGCGACCAGGCCAGCGCCGCGTCGAGCTCGGCGACCGCGAACAGGGACCGCGCCGTGCGCGAGCGCGACCTGGGCGTCGAGCGGCTGACGCAGGCCAGGGCGCGGCTGACCGAGCTGGGCCCGGTGCCCGAGCCGGTGGGTGACGCCGCGGCCCTCGAGCGCGACGCGC
>CAIWFK010000530.1 GCA_903911905.1 uncultured Myxococcales bacterium | reverse complement strand
TCAGCACCCGCAGCTTTCGCCCACGGCCCGCCCCATGCCGTTCGAGCTCAGCCCTCAGCTTCTCGATGCCGCTGAGCTTCACGAAAGCGCACAGCAGGTCGACCTGGTCGGCGCTGTCAAACTCGCTCTTCAGGTAGTCTAGCAGCGACTCGCCTTCAGCGTTGACGATGAGACTCGAGCGATGGAGCGAGCCCCGCGGCCGCTGCGGCGAATGTTCGGGGCGGCGGGTGATGGAGGTGAGCCGCTGAGGGACGAGCGTCAGCTCATCGTTCCGCGAGAACGCCTTGGGTGCGTGCTGTTGAACCACCTTCAGCACGTCATTGGCCAACGCGAGGCTGCCGGCGAGGTCCTGATCACGCTCAGCGAGCGCCATGTCGACAGCCTCGCGAAGGAGCACGCCGAGCGACGAAGCGACACTCTGGGCCGCCCCCAACTCCGCCCGCGCCACCTCGAGTCCATCGTCGAGTCGTGAGAGCTCGCCCTCGAGCCGCTCGCTGACGACCTCGTCATAAATTCCAGGCACCAACTCCGTCCGCCGCCATCTGCTCACGAGCACCCCCGCCGTTTCGCCACGCTGCCGCTGCTGCGCGTGTCGGAGCCAGGCTAACCGATGGGAGCTCCGAGTCGAGTGGTGTCCGAGCCGCTCACGCCCCTGCAAGGTTCAACGTGGGCACCCGCTTCGCCGCAGCGTGCGTCGCGTAGAAGCGCCGCGTCGTCCTGGACGACTTGTGGTTGAGGAAGGCCGCGACCGCCGCGGGGTCCGCGCCGCTGTTGATGGCGTGGGTGGCCACGGTGTGGCGCAGCCGGCCTGGCGTAAAGCGCTCGATGCCCGCCGCGTCGCAGGCGCGGTTGATGGCCACCCCATAGCGCTCGCGCGTGAAGACGCCGCGCGCCCTGAGCCGCCTCGCGGCCTCCACCACCTCGCCAAGCACTCGCGTGCGCAGCGGCTCGCCAGCCTTGGTCTGAGGGCACAGCAGCACCGCTTGCGTCTGGGTATCGTCGCCGACGGGAGGCGCCTCGACGCTGCCCATGCGCGCGAACCGGGCAACCTCCGTCACGTGCCAGCCCGTCGCGGCCTGTACGTCCAGCGCATCCCGCCACCACTGCGCCAGGTGCGCGCGCACGGCCAGCAAGTCCGCCGTGGCGATGACCTTGTCGCGCGTCCACTGCTGCGGCCGCGCCGGGGGAATCGGCATCGTCTGGAACATCGGGTCCTCGGCGACGGTGATGAGACTCCGCTCCTTGCGCAGCCACCCGTAGAAGGCCTTCAACACCGCGATGCGGTGCTGCCGCTGCGTCGCCTCCACCAGCGCCGGCTTGATGTGGTGCACCAGGGAGAGCCGCCGCAAGTCCTGCCGGCCAAGCTGGTCCGCCCACCACGCCAGCATCAGCCGCTGCTTGTTGACCCACTCCGGGGTGTTCTTCTTCACCTCGCGAGACCAGACCAGGTACGCGCCCACCAACTCCGCCTCGAGCAGCACGGCCTCGCCCTTCGGCTGGCCTCCGGGCACGAAGCTGGACGGGTCTGCCTCGAAGCGCTTGAGCTGCTCGAAGGCCGCACGCGCGGTGTGGCAGCGCGTCGACACCTCGTACCGCACGCCGCTGACCTGTCGCCGGATGTAATAGGTCGCCCGCCCTCGAGTGTCGCGCGTCAGGTAGCCGCCCTCCCAGAGCTCCTCAGCGTTCGGCATGCGGCCTCACCGTCAGCGCTCGAATCGCGTCCCCTGGCTTGCCGCTCCCCTTCGGTCGTCGCGGGTGCCGCACCGTCACCTTCACTCGCGCAGCACCGAAGCCCTCCTGCGCAATCCGCTCAACCTCACTCACCGGAATCGCCGGCCGCGTCCCCTTGAGCACCACCGCGATGCGCCCGGTGCGAATCAACTCGGGCAACGTCGACGAGCGGTCGATGCCGAGCCGTCGTGCGGCCTCGCGCATGCTGAGCAACCCCTTCTGCGAGTTCCGTCGCTCGCGCATCAGGGCCTCCAGTCGGGCATCGATGGAGGACAGGCGCAGCAAGACCTCGTGACACACACAACTCGCGCTTCGTTCGCGGCCATGCCCCTGACCGTTACCGTGGACCGCGCTGAATTGGATGAGCCCTTCGTCGCATTCCACCGCCGCGACAAAGTCGACGTGACGTCACCAAGGGGACGAGACATCACTCGAACGCAAGTGGGGGAGGAGTGGGGGTACCGCTTCCCTCAAGTCGCCGCGCGAGACGTCAGCACCTGCGCAACCGACCGGTACTTCTTGGGAAAAGCGAGTGCCCAGAGACGGAATCGAACCGCCGACACGGGGATTTTCAATCCCTGAGCGCCAGGAATTCCTCCTCGGAGACCCAGTCGAGCCGGCCGGTTTGTGCCACGGGTGTGCCACTGCACGAGAGAACCCGCAAACGAGCGCGGCTGGACATTGCTCGCCTCCGACTTCTACCGTCGGAGCATGCAAGTGGTGCAGCTCTATCTGGAGGGGCGACTCGAACTGGCGGCGGTCGCGGCGCAGGTCGGTTCTTCGCCCGCTGACCTCGCGGCGAGCTTCGAGAGCCAGCAGTTCATCCGCTCGGCCGCGACACTGCGTCTATCCGACGAGCAGCGCCTTCAACTGGCCGCCAAGGTCGCTGACCGCCGTGGGCACACCCCGAACTTGATGGCTCGGGAGGTCATCGCGTCTCAGCGAATCGAAGGCATCGACGCTCGGCGACACTTCAACACCTTGCCCTGAGTCTCGAGGTCCAACGCCCCGAACGTGCCTCAGTCGCCAATCGACACATGAAAGAGAATCCGCAAGGGCGCCGGCGGCCGGGAGAGCAGCTTCACGTCGGCCTTGGTCAGGGCCAGCATCTGTGAGTTCCGACCAAACGGAGTGAACTTGGGGGCCGCTGACGTCGTCGGGGGCGCTGGCTGAGCACGTTTGCGCGGACGTCGAGCGACTTTCATCCGAGGAGAAGTAGCTCAGTTGAGCCGCCCAAACAACGACGCGCAAGGTCAGCGGCTCTTGAGCGACTGCTTCATCCGCACCGCCAGGACCTCAGGCGACAACCGCCCATAAACGCGTTCGACCATGCGCGTGTCCCGGTGACCGAGCACCGCGGCGATCAAGTCAGGCTGAAGACCCATGCCGCGAAGCCAAGTCGCGCACGTCCGACGCAGGTCGTTCGGCGAACACCGCTCGATGCCAACCCGCTTGCACGCCACGAGGATGTCGCGGTTCATGTTGCCCCACGGCCTGAACAACGCGTCACCCGTGCCCTCGGCGTGCTTGAGCGCGAAGTCGAGGTAGCGACGCAACAGCGGCACCACCATCGGAACCTTCCTCGAGCGCCAGGCCGTCTTGGTCCCATGAATCTCGACGAAGTCACGAGCAGGGCTGACGTCGCCTCGCAGCGCGAGGTTCGACTCGTTCCGGTTCGCCGAGGTCGCGACGATATACGCAACGCGAGCAGCCCGGTCCCCGCCAAGCGCACCGAGCAACTTGTCGACCTCCCCTTCGGTCAGCCAGCGCGTTCGCGGGCGGTAGTCGCTCAGCGATTCCGCAGGGAGCACCGCGAGCAGGTTGCCGTCCCAGAGCCCCGCTCGAGCAGCGAGCTTGAGCGCACCGCGCAGCGTGACGATCTCCTTCGCGATGGTATTCCCCGCCGCGCCTTCCTCGCGCCTCGTGCGGATGTACGCATCGACGTGGCTGGCGCTCAGTTCTCCAATGCGAAACGGCCGGTACTCGACTCCGTCTTGCCCGAGCAGCCGCAACAAGTGGCCACTCTTCTTCCGGTACATCATCGCGGTGGCCGGGCTGCGCTTGCCCAGCTCGGCCTGTTGCTCGCGCTTCGAGATGAGCAACGTCAGCGCCTGCTCGAGCGTCGCAGAACGGACCGCCGTGCCTTCAGGGTCCGCGTGCTCCTGCTCGATGCGTCGCGCGATCAACTCGGCGGCCTTCTTGTCCTGGCAGCCGGTGCTCAATCGACGGCGCGCCCCACCCCGCAGGTTGACATCGACGAACCATGTCTTGCCCCGCTTGTAGAGCCGCATCAGGGGCCGACCTTCTTCGCCTTGGTACGCGGCAAGGTGAAGGTGAGGGGTGCGGTGGAGTTCGTGGTCGAGGCCTTCTGCGCGGCGACCTTGCGAGCCGCCTGTTTCAGCGCAACGAACTCAGTCTCGTACACAGGCCGGTCGACGATGCGGTGCGCCCGCATCGGGAGCTCAGGCGCTGTCCCGACCTGCCGCAACGTCCAGGCTTGAAGTTGCGAGGGCAGAATGAAGGCGAGCGTCGAACCGACGAGCTCGCCTCGACACTCGCGAATCACTTCGTAGGCCCGCGACCGCGAACAGCGCAGTGCGATCATCACGTCCTTCACCCGAAGGACGACGATGACCATCGAGCCGCGCGAGTTCATCCGGTAGTCGAGTTCGGGGTCCGGCTTGATGGGCGTAGACATGTCTCTCTCTGGGAACACAGGGAGACATAATACGGATTCCCGATAGAATCCAGTCGGCTACTTCCTGGACGCCCCGGGACCACGAACCGAGCCCGTTACCGGGCCAGGAGGCTCATCCGGCGTCTTGTGCCCCGGGACCAGCAGGTCCGCTCCAGACGCGGGTAGTTTCATCGCAGCCTCGAGCAGAATGTCCGCCACGAGCGCAGAGAGCGGAACTCGTCGCTCATTCGCCGCCGCCTGAAGTCGCTGATGAACACTGACTGGCAGCTGGAAGAGGAACAGCCGCTCCTCGAACAGCTCGCGAATGAGGTCAGACTGGGGCAGCTGGCGCTGCTTCGCGAGGTACCGGACCCAAGCGGTCGCGCGGCTCGAGAGCTTCACCTGGAACTTGTCACCATCAGACATACCTGGGTCTTAGCAGATCCCAAATCGGTCGGGCTTGAGACTCATTGAGGATTCCATATAGAATCCAAAGAACACCCACCTGGGAGCCCCCATGAGCCTGACCACCGTTGAAGTCGATCTCGCCGTCTTGAACCACAACCCCTGGCAGCCGCGCCGCCGAATGGACCCGGACGAGCTTGCGACGCTGGCCTCGTCGATTCGCGAGCAAGGCCTGCTCCAGCCAATCGTCGTCCAACCGCTGCCCGGCGGTCGCTACGTCATCGTCGCCGGCCATCGACGGGTGGCCGCGTTCGAGAAGCTGCGCGAGACGCATGGAACGAAGTGGGCGCGAATTCCGGCGGTCGTCCGCACCGGCCTCGACGACACCATGCTCGCCTCCCTCGCCTACACCGAGAACGTGGCGCGCTCAGCGCTGACGCCGGTGGAAGAGGGCCGAGCACTGCAGGCCATGGTGGACAAGGGACTCGCGCAGACCAACGAGGAACTCGCCACACTCGTCCAGCAGCCGGTCGCACGCATCAAGCGCCTTCGTCGGCTCGTCGCAGGCCCGCGCGTCATTCGCGACGCCGTCGACGCCGGCTGCATGGTCACGCTCGGGACCGACCCTGATGGCACGGAGCGAAAGGAACTCCGGAAGCTCGAGCTGAACTCCGCGCTCTGCTTCGTGAGGCTCCACGAGCAGTACAAGCTGACCTCTCCAAAGAAGGCCGACGACCGAATCGACCGGGCCATTCGCAAGGCGCTCGCCGGCAACTGGTCGGTTCGTCGGTGCGAAACCTTCGTCGAGTCCGCCATTGCCGCGCCCGAATCGTCCGAGCCCATCACCGACTCGCACCGGCTCCAGGCCGACCTGTTCACCGAGACGAAGCGCCGCTTCGTGGTCGACCTCTGGCTTGCGGCCTCGGCATCCGACGAGCAGCTCGCCGAAGTGCGCGCGGCGTTCGAGCGGGCGCTGGCGGCTGCAGGGCCGGGCCAACGTCGCCCCCCAGCCTCTTCCACTCCCTGATTCCTTCCCTTGTTCGCCGCCTTCCCGGGAAAGGCAGCGGCGAAGGCAGGGCAACAGGGTGTGCGTAGGCAGCCTTCCTCTCGGAAGCGCGCGACGAAGCACCCTGCTCTGGCCCCTTGAACGTCGGGGCGTTCGATTCCCGACCCCACTCCCCCAACGACTGAAAATGAAGAGGAGGGAGTGGGGTCTGGAATCTCACAGAAGACTGGGGGCCAGAGCAGGGAGAAGGAGCGGAAGTCTGGGTGTGGGCAATGAAGGGAATGGAACTTCAAGAGGAGAAACTGAAGATGGCAACCATCATCACTGAGAGAGACAGGAATCTGTGTGGGGTGTTGGGGGAAATGAAATGGATAGATGGAAAAAGAGCAGGACAGCTGCTGCCGGGGCGGGCTGAGGCAGAGGTACGGAGCGCCTTGGACCGGCTGACGAAAGGTCGGCGGCAGTTGTTCCGGAAAGAGCGCTGGATGTCGCGGAGGGGCATGGAGCCGGCGTACTGCTTGACGGACGCGGGGCACCTGGAGGCGTGCCAGTTGCTGGAGCGGGAACTCGAGCCGCCACCACGGGAGTTCAACGCTCAGTTGATCGAGCATCACTTCGGGGTGGTGGACATCTACCTCGGGTTGCTCACGCACGGGCTGCCGGCGGAACTGGATCGCCGCAGACTGCACGCAGGTATGGACCCAGCGGTGCGGCGCAAGCTGCTGCATGACGTGTTCGCGCGGGCCATCCACCCGACCTGGCGGTGGACGCTGGCCGCGGCCGAGGCACGGCTGCCGTGGCGCGAGCTGGTTCAGGTCGGCAGCCCCCTCCAGGAGCGCTACCTGCAGCCCGACGCAGTCCTCGAGATTCCCCGGTACTCGATGCGGTCCTTCATCGAGTACGAGAGCGGCGCGCACACCATCCAACCCGTCGGGCCGAACAAACCGAACGCGACCACAGCCAAGCTGAACCGTTACGGCGACTTCATCACGGGTGTCGCGCGGGTCGAGAACGGGCGTGGCGTCAGCTGGTATGCAACGAAGTACCCCGACCGCCTCAAGCCAGAGCTCGTGCTGGTGGAACCCACAGAACGGCGGGTCGCCCACGTCGAGCAGGTCGTCACACAATGGTTGCAACAGCGATACGTGGGCCGTGAGCCTTTCAAGGTCCGGGTATTGAGTCCGGCAAAGACGGTGGCGAGATACCTGAAGTACCTAGATGCGCCCGAGCCGCGAGCGAGAGCGGCCGCCCTCAGCGAGCGTGAGGCCGCCGCTCTCGGCGAGTATCTCGAAGGCGTGAAGCGGCTTGCAGGAAAGGCCGGACCGAACGCCCCTAGACTCCCCCGAGAGCAGTCAGTTGAAACTCTGGTGAAGCGGCTCCTGAGCCGTTGACTGGCCTTGTGCTGACAGCGGCTCCTCTACGGAAGCAAACTTCCGCTTGCGCCCCTGCAGCCTCAGGCCCTGAAGCTGCTGCTCGAGGCGCTGGTGGAGTGGTTTGGCCTGCCCCAGTGCGCTGTTCTCGATGCCCACGCCCAGCACGTACGCCGGTGATCGAGGTCACGCTGGCCCAGGCGACCAGTCGTATCCGTTCGACGACCACCCTCGCCCCGACTGATGCCAGCGCAGGTACTCATCGACCATGGCGACGCGCGAGACTTGGGCACGCCGAGTACGTGACTGGAAGCGAAGCGGCCTGACGTCGGCGGTGTACGCCGAGCGCGAGGGACTGAGAGCCAGCACCTTGAAGTGGTGGAGTTGTCGGCTCGGTCAGCTCGCGCAGCCAGCGAGCACCAAGCCGCCGGTGGTTGAGGTCACGCTGGCCCAAGGGGCCGCGGCGGCAGGCGGGCTCGAGTTGGTGCTCGCGAGCGGTGCGCGCGTAGTGGTGCCGGTCGGCTTCGACGAGACGACCCTC
>CAIWFK010000529.1 GCA_903911905.1 uncultured Myxococcales bacterium | reverse complement strand
TCCTGCACCCGCTCGTGGGGGTGCGAGAGCAACACTTCGACGTGCGAGGCGTCGACCAGCCCCGCGTGCGAGAGCAGCTCGGTCGCCCGCAGCACCCGCTCGGCCGACGGCGAGCGCAGCGCCTCGGTCAGCACCCGGGCCTCGGCGTCGAAGACCTGCCCCGCCTCGACGCCGGCCACCCGCGCGTGCACCGCGTCGATGTACTGCGGCCGCAGCCGCACCAGCGCCCAGCCCACCGCGCCGCACAAGAGCAGCACCAGGGCCAGCACGCCGGTCGACCCCAGCGCGTGGGCCAGCCCCAGCAGCACCAGGCCCGCCACGCCCATGCCCACCTTGCGCAGGAACCCGTCGACCGTGCGCCGCGTGCCGTCGCGCAGCCCGTCGGGAATGGGGGCGTACAGCAACTGCATCGCCACCGGCAGCAGCGACCAGCTCGACGCGCCCTCGAAGACCTTGAGCGCCCACGCGCTCCACACCGAGGGAATGGCCCAGGTGGCCACGGTCAACACCGCCAGCCCCGCGGGAATGAGCCCCAGGTACCGCAAGATGCCCAGCTTGCGCAGCAGCACCTCGGCCAGCGCCAACTGGAAGACCACGCAGAAGACGCCGGTCCACAGTTGGTGCGAAGCGAAGAGGTCGGCCATGTCGGCCTCGACCAGGTGCGCCACCGCGCGCTCGCGAAAGACGAAGTCGATCAGAATCTGCAGCAGGGTCAGCCCCAGCACCAACACCGCCAGCAACTGGGTGTACGGCCGCGCCAGCACGTCCCTCAACGGAGCCCGCGCGACCGGCGTTCGCGCCGGGGACGCCTCGTCGACGCCCGGCGCCCGCTCGTGGAAGCGCCACGCGCCCGCGCCCAGCAGCAGCAGCACGCCGCCCGAGGCCAGCAGCGCCACCGCGCCCTGGTGACGCGCCAGCACCTGGGCCAGCGAGCCGCCCACGATGGCCCCCGACATGCCGATGCCGTTGATCCACGTGAAGGCCCGCCGCGATTCCCGCGCGTCGAACGATTCCCCCACCGCGCCCCAGAAGGCGAGCGAGACCTGCGTGGCGAACGATTCCGAGAAGAGGTACGCGACCAGCGGCGTCAGCGGCACCTGGAACCACACGCCCGCCGCGCACGCCGCCGCCGTGAGCGCTCCCAGCACCGACAGCGCGAAGGGCCCCACCCGGCGATTCGAGCGGGCGCCCAGAATGGCCAGCCCGCCGGGATCACCGCGGCAGACGTGTACAGCCAGGGCATCACCCCCGAACTGAAGCGCGAGAGCACCAGGGCGTTGGCGCCCGGCTTGAGCATGGCGACCGCAGCGATGAAGCAGAACTGGAACGCCGCGGCAGGCCACAGCCGTGCCACCCACGAGCGCCCCACGTCAGTCGGCCTTGAACTCGAGGTCTGCGCGGCCCAGCGCCGAGGACAACCGCAGGTGCACGTGCTGCCCCGCAGGCATCGCCGGGAAGCGCAACTTGTACCCGACCCAGAACGATTCCATGAACGTGTAGTACGAGCGCATTTCGGTCGAGGTGCGCCCCAACCGCTCGACGCTCAGTGGCGGCAGTTCACGGCCGTCGTCGGTGAGGAGCACCATGCGCCACATCGAGTCCTTCCGGCTGAAGTCTTCGAAGCGTGATTCGTTGGCGTGCACGCCCATGAAGAACTCGGTCGCCTCGCGCTGACGGGCCTGCTCGGCCTCGAGCCGCTGCCGGTACTCGGCCTCGGGGAGGTCCTTGAAGAGCGCCTCGCGCCGCACCCGCGCCTCGACGAACCGCGGCGACTGCCACACCACGCGGAAGAAGATCTTCGAGTCCAGCACGTCGTAGAGCGACTGTTGCTGGGTGTACCGATCGAGGTACGCCTCGTATTCCCGCTCGGCGTTCGCGTCGCGCACCGCCGGCGGCGGGTCGCCCGGCACGTGCGGCAGCCGGGCCGTGGTACAGCCAGCGAGCACCAGCAGCGCCAGCGCCGCCCGGGCGGTCATTTCGGAAAGTCTCCGCGGCGGAACAGGGGCACGACCTCGACGCCCAGCGCTTCGATCGCCTCGCGGCCGCCTTCTTCCCGGTCGACCAGCGCGAACACCGCCAGTGGCGTGAGCCCCTCGGCGCGCGCCCGTTCGATGGCCTTGATGGCCGAAGCTCCGGTGGTGACCACGTCTTCCACGATCGCCACCGGCGCGCCCTTCGCGAAGGCCGTCAGCCCTTCGATCCACTGGCCGGTGCCGTGGCCCTTGGGTTCCTTGCGCACCAGGAAGGCGTGCAGCGGTGAGCCGCCCAGGTGACTGACCAGGCTGACCGCGCTGGCCAACGGGTCGGCGCCCATGGTGAGGCCACCGACGCCCTGCGCCGTCGGGCACTCGCGCCGAATGGCGTCGAAGAGCTGCCGGCCGACCAACCAGTGGCCCTGCGCGGTGAGCACCGTCTTCTTGCAGTCGATGTAGAAGTCGCTGGTCTTGCCGCTGGCCAGGGTGACCTGCTTCTTCGCGTACGACTTCTCGACCAGCAGCGCCTGCAGCGCGGCCCGCTCGGTCGACAGCGTCGCGGCGTCGAAGGCCGGGGTCACCGCTTGCCCTCGAGGAAGGTCACCAGGTCCGACGAGTAGCGCAGTTGCCGCAACAGCTCGTCCTTCTTCTCGTCGTCGAGCTGATCGAACACGTCGGCCAGCAACGACAGGTCCTGGTTGCATTCACCCAGGCGCACCGTCACGTCACCGGCCAGTTCGTCGGCGTCGACCTCTTCGTCGGTCAACTCGGGGCCCAGGTTCGATTCGGTGGCCAGCGCCTTCTCGAACATGTCACGCGCCGCGGCGCTCAGCCGGCCCTCGGTGGCCAGGCGCTCACGCACCGCGGTCAACGCCGCCGCGCCCACCGAGCGCGAATGAATGGCCGAGGCCAGCGCCATCAACATCGCGTCGCCGTCGCCGAGGTCGGTGTGCAACCGCGCCAGCACCTTGTCGCGCTGCAGGAACCGCAGCGCCGCCACCCGGCGGAACCCGGTGATCACCTGGAAGCGGTCGGGCGGCTGCAGGCGCACGTCGATGGGGAAGAGCTGCCCCAGACGCGCCAGGTCGGTCGCCAGCGACGACACGTCTTCGAGCTCGGCTTCGTCGCGCACCAGGAACTCGACGTCGTCGGCCAGCCGGTCGAGCGGAATCAGGGCCGGCGCGGTGAAGTGCTTGTGCACCACCGGCGCGTCGGCCCCTTCGTCCTGCTCGGTCTCTGGCACCTCGCCCTGCTCGGTCGCTGAACCCTCGTCGGCTTCGAGCGGAGCGTCAGCGTCGGGCTGGGGCGCGAACGACGGCGTCGACGGCTCGACCGCGGTGACCGGCGTGGTCACCTCGGCCGCCGCATCGGGCGCCGCGCTCTGCTGGTCCGCGGTGACCGGGGTCACCTCGTCGTTGCCCACGTCGCTCATGTCACTTCTTCTTCTTCACGAGGACCTTCTTCTTGCCCGCTTCACCCACCAGCACCGGCTGGGGCGGCGGAGGCGGCGGCTGCGGCTTCGCGTCGCCACCCGACTTCGGTTCGACTCGCGGCGCGGCGCTCACCACGGGCCTGGCGGCCGGCGGCAACGGCTTGGCGGCGGCCGGTCGCGCAGCCACCACCGGGCGCGGCGGCGCGGCGGCCGGGCGCACCACGGGGCGGGTCAGCGCCGGGCGGGTCTGCGAGGCCGGGCGCTCGTTGGCCGCCCGGGGTTCGGCGTTGCCCATGTCGACACGGCCGCGGAACGACGCGCCGTCGACGATGATCACGCGCGGCGAGCGAATGTCGCCCACCATGCGGCCTTCACGGGTCAGTTCGACCGACTCGCTGGCGGTGATGTTGCCGACCACCACGCCCGAGACGATCGCGTTGCGAACGCTGACGTTGGCCTTCACGATGCCCGAGGGCTCGACGATCAGCGTGCGGGTCAGCGACAGCTCGCCCTCGACCCGACCACGGACCGTGAGGTCTTCGTCGCCCGACAGCTTGCCGCTGATGAGGATCGACGGGCCGATCACGGTCGTCTCGGCGCCAGTCGCGCCGAATTCCTTGGTGGCAGCCATGTTCAGCGGTCCTTGACGTCCATGTCGACGTTGCCCTTGAAGCTCGCACCGTCGGCAATGAGAATGCGGGGCGCGCGCACGTCACCCACCACGCGGCAGTCGGCCTTGAGCTCGACCTTGTCCGTCGCGGCGATGTTGCCCGTCACGCGGCCGGTGATCTCGACGTTCTGCACTTCGATGTCGGCCTCGACCACCGCCGACGCCTCGACGTAGAGGCTTTCCTTCAGCGAGATCTTCCCCTTCACCGTGCCCTGGATCACGAGGTCCTCATCACCGGAAATTTCTCCGTCGATGATGATGCTCGAGCCGATGATCGTGTTCGCCATGTGTCTGTGTTCCCTTGCTGGTGAATCGTTGAAAGTCAGGTCTTAGAGGTCGTCGGGCAGCTTGACGTCCATCTCGATCGAGCCGTTGAACACCGCGCCATCTTCGATGACCACGCGGGTCGCCTTGATGTCGCCGTTCACCTTGGCCGACTGGCTGATCGACACCTTGGTCGAGGCGTCGATGTTGCCACTGGCGGTGCCGTTGATGGTCAGTTCGTCGGCGCGAATGTCGGCCTCGACCAGCCCCGAACCCTCGATCGTCAGGTGGTTCTTGAGCGCGATCTGCCCTTCGACCCGCCCTTCGATGACCAGGTCGCCGGCGCCGGTGAGGCTGCCGCGAATGGTGATGCCCTTGCCGATGATGTTGATCGCGTCGGTGTTCGCCATGGTGTGTGGAGCGATGCCCAATGGGTTGATCGTGCTCGAGAATTTCCGACTCGTCGTTCCTGGCGCGTGAGCCGCGGTCCGCGTTGAACGCCGTGATTCAAAACCGGGAGGGACCGTATGTCACCGATGCGCGGAAATCCATTGTGCAATGTCGGCGATCACTTCTTCCCGCCCGACCTCGCAGAGGATCTCGTGGCGGAAGTCGGGGTACGCCTTCCACGTCTTGTCGGTCGAGGCCACGGTGTCGAAGAACCCCCTGGCCGTCGGCGTCGAGGCCACCGGGTCGGCGCCCCCCGCCAGGTACAGCACCGGCAAGGTGATCGCCGCCCCCAACCCGGTCAGCCGGGCCTGCGCCGCCTGGGTCTCGAAGAACCAGCGCGGGGTGGTGTTGTGCAGGTAGAGCGGGTCGGCCACCGTTTCCTGCTGCCAGGCCACGTCGCGGGAAAGCTGCTCGGCCTTCAGCTCGTTGCCGATCGACAGGCCCGGCATCAGCCTCTTGATGAGGCGCGCTCCCAGCACCTTGAGCGGCGGCGGCGTGAAGGCCAGCGCGTAGAAGGGAGACGACAGAATCACCCCCGCCACGCCCTCGGGCTTCTGGGCCACCCAGTGGGTGACGATCAGCGCCCCATTCGAATGGGCCAGCAGGAAGATCGGCTTGCCAGCCGCCAGGTCCTTCGCCTTGCGAAAGAAGGCGTCGAGGTCGTCGAGGTAATCGGACCAGTGGCCCACGTCGGCACGGGCCCCGTCGGCCTTGCCGTGCCCGCGGTAGTCGAAGGCGATGGTGGCGAAGTTGCGCGCCACCAGATCGCTCATCACCCGCTGGTAGCGCCCGCTGTGATCGCCGTAGCCGTGCACCACCGCCACCAGGGCCGCTGGCTGGCCGTCGGGCACCTGCGAACGCCAGAACAGCCGCGTGCCGTCCTTCGACGAAAAGAACCCCTCATCACGACCTGCCATGGTCGGCAACCTACCGAGTCGACCCCACGGGTGTCAGCAGTTTCAGCTTCCGCTCGAGGTCGGCCTTCTGCGCCGGCCGGTCGGCTTGATCGGGGTTGTCGGTGATCAACTGCAGCGCACGCCCCAGCGCCTGCTGCGCCCGGGCCTTTCGACCCAGCTTGAGCGCCACGTCGCCCAGGTGCTCGCAGATGGTGGCCTCGTCGGGAGCGGCCTCGACCGCCCGCTCGAGGTACTCGAAGGCCTTCTCGAGCTCGCCTCGGCGAAAGTGCACCCACCCCATCGAGTCGAGGTACGCGGCGCTGTCGGGCCGGGCGTCGAGCGCGCGCTGCACCAGCTTGACCGCTTCGTCGAGCTCGAGGTTGTGGTCGGCCAGGGTGTAGCCCACGAAGTTGGCCGCCCCGGGGTTCGACGGGTTCACCTCGAGCAGGGCCCGCATCTTTTCGACCGCCTTCTGCCAGTCGCCCTTCTTCTCGTAGGCCAGCGCCAGCGCGAAGAGCAGCGACTCGTCGCGCGGCGCCTTCGC
The DNA here is from genome assembly GCA_903911905.1 of uncultured Myxococcales bacterium. Lineage (GTDB taxonomy): Bacteria > Myxococcota > Myxococcia > Myxococcales > Myxococcaceae > Xiheilimnobacterium > Xiheilimnobacterium phototrophicum. Next base: position 2,682 of record CAIWFK010000529.1, on the reverse strand, counting down.
CTGGGCCCCCGAGAGCAGCGCGATCGCGTCTCCCAGCCGGTTCTGCCGGCCGTAGAAGCCGGTGATGGCGTCGAGCACCTCGCCCGACGGCTCCTTCGCGAAGGCCCGCACCAGGGTGACCTCGGCCTCGCGCACCTGCCCCGCCCGCTCCATCGCCCGGGCGGTCGCCAGGTCCAGCCCCGCCAGCTCGGGTCGCTCGAGCGACAGGGTGTGCAGCGCCTCGAGCGCCGGGCCGTGCTGCCCAGCCGACGACTGCGAGAGCGCACGGTGCAACCGGGCTTCGAACCACAGATCGCCCGTCTCGCGGGTCACCGCCCCGAACGCGTCGATGGCCTTCTGCCAGTGGTGCAGCCGCTCGTGCACCAGCCCGGCATAGAAGTGGAGTCGCGGCTCGGTGCCCGCCGCGCGCGCCTGGTCGAGCACCTCGGCCGCCGGCTCGAGCCGGTGAATGGCCAGGTAGCTGAACGCCACCTTCACCGCCCATTCGGGGTCGCGACCCAGCGACATCAGCTGATCGAAGTAGGCGTGCGCGTCGGCCTCGCGGTCGAGCCGCAGCGCGAGGCGCCCCGCCGACAACAACAGCTCGCGGTTCTCGGGGTCGCGCTCGATGGCGCGGTCGAGCGCTTCGATGGCCCTGGGCAGCCGGTTGGTCGCTTCGTAGATGCGGGCCAGCGTGCCCCAGGCCTCGAGGTCGCCAGGGTCGCGCTCCACCGCGTGCGAGAGCAGCTTCTCGGCGCGCACCGCGTCGCCCCGCTCGGCCAGCGCCAGGCCCAGGCGTCGGTAGCCGACTGGCTCACCCGGCACCGCCGCCCCCAGCTCTTCCACCACCCGGGTCGCTTCGTCGGCGCGCCCTTGATCGAGCCAGAGCTGGGTCAGCACCAGATACGGGTCGGGGTCGGTGGGCTTGAGCTTGATCGCCTTCTGCAGGTAGCCGCGGGCCCGGGTGATCTTCTGCCCTTCGAACAGCACCCGCCCCATCAGCAACTGCGCGGGCTCGTAGTCGGGGTAGCGCTCGAGCACCTTCTTGAGCTGGGCCTCGGCGCGGTCCAGCTCGGACATGCGCGCGTGCTGCTCGGCCAGCCCGGTCATCAGGAAGGCGCTCGACTCGTCACTGGCCAGCGCCAGCCGCAGCTCGTCGAGCGAGCGACGGTGATCGCCGTCGTGGTGACTCAGGCGCGCCTGCAGGAAATGGGCGTAGCTGGCCGCCGAGGGAAACGGCGTACCGTCGGCGTCGGTGCTCGTTCCCATCGCCTCGCGCATCGCCGAGAGGTCGACGTTGGGGCGCCCCGACGGAGGGCCCGACGCCAGGACCACCAGCAGCCACGCGAGCGTCACGCCAACACCTGCTCGAGCACGGCGTCGGCGGTGGCGCCCAGTTCACGCACGTCGTCGATGCGCGAGCGGTAGCTGATGCCCTGCGCCTCGAGCAGCTCGCACACCCGCGCCACCAGCCCCGTGGCGTGGGTGGCCGCGGTCTCGGGCAGCACCAGCACGAACACGCCGGCCCCCAGGTGCCCGACCACGTCGGGGCTGCGCAGCTCGTTGCGAATGGTGCTGGCCAGGGCGCGCACCCGCGGGCCGGGGGGCATGGTGGGCTTGAGCACCGCCACGGTCAGCGAGCGGGCGTAGCGGCTGCTGCGCGAGAGTTCCTGCTGCAGGCGGTTGGCCACGCCCAGGTGATCGAACAGGCCGGTCTCGGCGTCGTTGCCGGGCGCCGCGCGCGCCGAATTGCGGGGCGAGCGCTGCACGGCCTCGGTCACGCGCGTCAACAGCACGCTGAGCGCGAAGGGCTTGGTCAAATGATCGACCGCGCCCAGGTTCATGGTGCGAATCTTCTCGGTCAGCTCGGGGTTCCCCGAGACCAGCAGCACCGGAATGTCGCGGGTAGACGGGTTGGTCTTCAATTCGCGCAGGGCATCGAGCCCATCGCGCCGGGGCATGAAGACGTCGAGCACGATCACGTCGGGCAGCAGGGCCCGCGCCTTCTCGAGCGCCTGCTCGCCGTCGCGCGCGGTCTCGACCCGGTAGTGACCAGCCAGCCCCATCGACGCCACCCGCAGGAAGACCGGGTCGTCTTCGGCGATCAGCACCAGCGGCGCGCCGGTGCGTTCCTGCGGCTTGCCGGCCGGCCCTTCCTGGCGAATGGGCAGCGTGAACGAGAACACCCCGCCCCCGCCCACCGGCGCGTCGGCCCAGATCTCGCCGCCGTGCAGTTCGACGTAGTCGCGGCAGATCGCCAGGCCCAGCCCCCGCGAGCGCTCGAAGGCCAGCAACAGCTCGTTGGGCTCGGCCACCGCGCCGTCGTCACAGACCTCGACCAGGGCCACGTCGCCGTCGGGGCGCTGCTTGAGGCGCGCGCGCACCACGATCTGCGTGACGCCGCGGGCGTGGGTGATGGCGTTGGTGATCAGGTTCTGCAGCACCTGGCGAATCTTCTGCTCGTCACCCAGCACCATCAGCGAGAGCGGCGCTTCGACCCGCAGCGCCACCCCGTGGGTGCGGGCCAGAATCTGCAGGTCGGTCACCGCTTCCTGGCAGCTCTCGGCCACGTCGAGCGCGCGGCTGAAGAGCACGGTGCGCTCCTGGCCCCGGCTCTTCTCGAGCAGGTTTTCGATCAGCTCGAGCACCTTGCGGGTGGTGCGCTGAATGACCTGCGACGATTCGCGCGCCAGCGGGCCCAGG
>CAIWFK010000528.1 GCA_903911905.1 uncultured Myxococcales bacterium | reverse complement strand
TGCCCGAGGTGTAGATCAGCTGCGCCACGTGCCCCGCGTCGAGCGCGTCGACCGCCGCGAAGTATTCGGCGTCGTCGGCCGCCGCCCCCATCGCCACCACCTCGGCGAAGGTGTGCACGTGGGGCGCTCGTCGGCCCGAGGGCGCGTCCATCACCACCACGTGCTTGAGCCCGGGCAGGTCGGCGGCCTGCAGCTTCTGCAGGAAGGCTTCGTTTTCGACCACCGCGACCACCGCCTCGCAGTGCCGGCCGATGAAGGCCACCTGCTCGACGCTCGAGGTCGTGTAGAGCCCCACCGCGACGCCGCCGAGCGCCATCGCCGCGAGGTCGGCCACCACCCATTCCTCGCGGTTGAAGCCCATCACCAGCGCGGCCTGGCGCGGTTTGAAGCCCAGCGCGTGCAGGCCCAGCGAAAGCTGGCGAACCCGGGTCGCATACTGTCGCCACGAGGTGGGCAGCCAGGTGCCGTCGCGCCGGGTCCAGAGGGCGGGCTGGTCCTTCAGACGTTCGGCCTGCGCGTGCAGGGCGTGCACCATGGTTCGGGGCAAGTGATCATTCATGTCGGTCCCCTGTGGTTCGGCGTTGACAGTCCAACCTCGCCGCCATTATCTCGCCGTCGATCATGGCGACGATCGAATTCACCTGCGTGAAGTGTGAAGGCAACTTCGAGCTCGACAGCTCCGACCTCGCGGACGGCAGCGAGTCGGTCGAGTGCCCTCACTGTGCGGCCAAGCTCAGCAAGTCGGCGAACGAGGACTTCGGGCAGGCGCTCGCTGACCTCGTCGCGCAGATCGCGGCCATCTCCAAGAAGTTCACCCTCACCCTCGAGCTCGACACCGAGGACCTCGACGCCGTCGATGAAGACGACGACGACGACGAGGATGATGACGACGAGGTCGACGAGGTCGACGACGATGACGACGATGACGATGACGACGACGACGATGACGACCTCGTCGAAGACAGCGACGACTGACGAATCGACGCCTTGACGTCATCCGACCCCGGCCCTCGAAGACGAGCGCCGGGGTTTTTCACGCGTTGCACGCTCACCAGCAAAAGCGAAGGCCCGGTCCCCCTCCCAGGAAACCGGGCCTTCTTGAAAAACGACGACGGGTCGATCAGAACTTCTCGGCCAGGTCGGCCACGACCGGAATGCGCCAGCGCTCACCCTTGAGCGCCTTGGTGATGGCCAGAATGTCGACCACCAGCATCGCGGGGCCCAACAGGCAGGTCACCAGACCCAACACGGGAATGATGCCCAGAATGGTCAGGGCGATGCCGCCGCCGATGTTGAAGACCATGCCCTGCTTGGCATTCCAGGTGACGAACGGGCTGTCCTTCACCGTGAGGAAGGGAATCAGGCTCAGGCAGCCCAGGTAGGCCAGCACGAGCTGAATCTTGTCCTGCTCGCGCACCTGCTCGGTGCCCATCGACTGCAACTGGTTCTGCTGTTGGTCTTGCGGCGTCATGCACGCTCCAGAAATGGCACCGCCGAGGTGGGGCGGAAACCGGGGAACGACGTTCGACAGGGACGTGATTTCGTAGGGCGAGGCCCGACCTCAGTCAAGGCGACAAGTTCGCGCCTCCGAGGGAAAAGCGCTTGACGGTGCGCAGCCGACGCGTGGCGGCGCGCAGGGCATCGCGCTCCGAGCCACGCACCCTGGCGCCCTCGGGCAGGTGAACCTCGACCGATTCGAACGCGCCCGGCCCCAACTGCACCAACACGCTGGCCGCGGTGGCGATGCGCTGCCCCAGCCCCGTGAGATCGCCCTCGTGCCCCAGGTCGACGCTCAGCGCGGCGGCCCGCTCGTCGTCGCGGATCACCGAATACACGCCGTCGCCAAACTCGATCGACCAGGCCCTCGAGGCCCAGCGGTTGACCGGCGCGTCGAGCGCCGCGGCGATGAGCCACGACACCGCACCTTCGACCACGCCGAACTTCGCGGCCAACCGCACCTCGTCGAAGATCACCGGAGGCGCACCATCGAGCAGCGCCGACCCCGGTTCTTCGGCCGCAGCCTGCGCAGTGGCCGCCAGCGAGCGCCGAATCTCGCCCACCACGATCGGGTTCACGAACTCGCTGGTCACCAGCTCGAGCTGCCGCGCCGCCTTGACCCAGGGCACGTGCAACACGGGCAACAGCTCGCCCGCGAACACGCCCCAACTGGCGACGGCGACCGTGTCGAGCGTGAAGGGCGGCGCCGGTTCCCGCTCGAGCAGCGACCAGGCGATGGCCGAGGCCTGCAGGCGCTTCAGGTTCGCGAGCCTCGGGTGCTGCAGAAAGCCCACCACCTCGCGCGCCTCGCGGCCGGTGGGCAGCACCAGGCGCTCGAGCGTGGCCAGGCGGGGGTCACCGGCGCAGGCCAGCCAGGTCGCTTCCCGCTCGGGAGCGCGGCACACCAGCGACGACAGGAAGCCGCCCTCGAAGCGGGTGTTCGACAGATCGGCCAGCGCCGCCAGGGGCCCCAGCCAACGCGCGGCGTGCTGCTCGGTCAGCCGCGCCACCCGACGGCGCTCGGTCAGCGACAGGCCCCCGCGCTCCGACAGGGCGATCACCTCGCCCCAGGGGTCGTCGCGCTCGAGCAACCAGTCCGCAAAGACGAGGCGGAGCGACCGATCGAACGGGCGCTCCGCCAGGCGCTGCAGAAACGGATGGGCCGGGTCTTGCGACACGGCCCGGAAGACTAGCTCAGCCCAGGAAGCCGCGGGCGATGCCCATCAGCTCGACGTTCGCCGCCACCGACTTGGTGAAGGATTCCTTCTCGCTGGCCGACAGCTCGAACTCGAACACCTTCTCGGCGCCCTTGGCCGACAGCTTCACGGGCACGCCGACGAACGCGTCCTTCACGCCGAACTCACCCTGGAGCTCGACCGAGCAGGGCAGCACCCGCCCCTGGTCACGCACGATGGCCTCGACCATCAGCGCGGTGCCCGAGCCGGGCGCCAGCCACGCCGAGGTGCCGATCAGCGCCGTCAACGTCGCGCCGCCCTTCTTGGTGGCCTCGACCACCTCGTTCAGCTTCTCGGGCGAGAGGAACTTGGCCACCGGCACGTTGCCGATCATCGCGGTCGAGATCACCGGCACCATGTCCTTGTCGGTGTGGGCGCCGAGCACGATCGCCTGCACGTCTTCCACGCTGACGCCGGCCGCGCGGGCCAGGTAGGTGCGGAAGCGCGCGCTGTCGAGCACGCCAGCCGAGCCGATCACGCGCTCGCGGGGGAAGCCGGTGATCTGCTTGGCCACGAAGACCATCGCGTCGAGCGGGTTGCTGACCACGATCAGCACCGAGTTCGGCGCGTGGGTCTTCACGTTCTTGCAGATGTCGCGAACGATGCCCGCGTTGATGTTGATGAGCTCTTCACGCGACTGGCCGGGCTTGCGCGGCACGCCGGCGGTCATCACCACCACGTCGGCCCCGGCCATCGCCTC
>CAIWFK010000527.1 GCA_903911905.1 uncultured Myxococcales bacterium | reverse complement strand
GGGTGCTGCTGCTCGCCGGCGTGGTCGCGGTGGGAGCGATCTACGCCGGGTGGACCAAGGCCAACGCGCCGTTGCCTCCCGTCATCGAGCGACCCGTCACGCTGGCCGTGGTCGCGCCCAGGGTGATCGACGCAGGGACGGCGGCGATCGACGCCGGTGCCGCCATGGAAGCCCTGGCCGACGCTTCGGTCGACGCGGGCCTCACCGACGCCGGTGCGCGCGACGCGGGCACTGGTGACGCCGGCACGAAGGACGACGCGGGCACGCAGACGGCCGCCGTGACGCCTGCGGTGATCGACGCTGGCGAGACCGAGGTGTCGATCACCCTCGAGACCACGCCCGCTGCCGACGTGCTGCTGGACGGCAAGGTGCTGGGCCACACGCCGTGGGTGGGCCGGCTGCCCGCGGGCCGCAAGGTCTTCACCCTCCAGAACAAGGAAGTCCTGCTCTCGACCACGCGCACCGTGATGCTCAAGAACGAAGCGGTCAGCGAAAAGTTCGTGTTCGAGAAGGGCTTCGTGGCCATCACCGCGCCCGAGGGCTCGGCGATTCTCATCGACGGCACCCGCGTGGCGACCGCACCGGTGAAGGGCGAGATCCCCGTGTACGAAGGGTACCACCGCATTCAGGTGTTGGTCGGCCAGGCGAAGTGGAACGACACCTTCACGCTCTACGGCGGTCAGCGGGTCAGCTTCAACGTCACCCAGGAATGAACGGCTGACGCTTCGTCACGAGGCCCGCGCCGCTTGACGCTTCCGAATGAGCGCCTCGTAGCTGCGCGTCACGCTCTGCGACAGAATCAACAGCTCGCCGATGTCGGGCGGCGTCAACTGATCGGGGCCCTGGTCGACGTAGAGCAGGTGCACCGGCTTGCCGCGCACCAGCAACGGCAGCACCACCGCGGTGGTCGGGTAGCCCCCGCCCAGCATCTTGTAGAAGACCGCCATGCCGGGCGTGCGCTTCATCGGCCCCACAAAGTGCGAGCGCAGGTCTCGCACCATCTTGAAGGTGTTCTGCTCACGCAGGGTCACGCCAATGCGCAGCACCGCGCGGCTGTTGACGCCCTGCCCCATGCCCTGCCACCCGGTGACCAGGTCGCCCTGCACCGAGAGCAGCAGCGCCCGGCGGAACTTGCTCTTGGCGAACTGCAACACGGTGCGCGCGATGTCCTGGCGATCGGTGACCCGCTGCAGCTCGGCCTGGGCCTGGGCGAAGGTGAGCGCGGGCAACACCGGCTCGCTGGTCGCCACGCCGGGCACGGGGGCTTCGTCGAGGACCTGCCCCACCAGCGGCGCCTCGGGCTCGTCGACCTTCTCGCCGACGATCGGCTCGGCTTCGACTTCGGCCGCGCCGACCATGGCGTTGGCGTAGATCTTCGCGAAGTCGTCTTCGTTGATCAGCTCGGCCGCCGCGACCGGGTGGGGCTGATCGTCTCCGCGGCGCGTCGAAGGCCGCAGGGTGTTCATGTCGATGGGCCGCAACGGGCGGAAGGCCTTGCAGAATTTCCGCAGCAACTGGTTCATGCGGAACTCGGGAATGACCACCGCCACCACCCGCTTG
>CAIWFK010000526.1 GCA_903911905.1 uncultured Myxococcales bacterium | reverse complement strand
GCGCTCGCCGGCTGCGGCATCGAAGAGGTGGTGTTGGCCCGTGATGGGCTCGACGAACGCGCGGTGCTCGAGCGGGTGTTCGCGCGGGTGCGCGAGCTCGACCCCGACGTGCTGTTGGGCTGGAACGTGGTCGACTTCGACCTGCGCGTGCTCGAGCTGCGCGCTGCGGCGACCAGGGTGCCCTTCGCCCTCGGCCGTGCGGGCGAGCTGGCGCGGGTGCTGGTGGGCGAGCCTTCCATCGCGCGGGTGCCGGGGCGGGTGGTGGTCGACGGCGTGGCGACGCTGCGCAACGCTTCGTGGGCCTTCGAGCGGTATTCGCTGGAATACGTGGCGCAGAAGCTGCTCGGGCGGGGGAAGCAGCGCGACCAGGGGCTCGATGCCCTGACCGAGATTCGCCGCATGTACCGCGACGAGCCCCAGGCGCTCGCGGCCTACAACCTGGAAGACGCGCGGCTGGTGTTGGACATCTTCCAGAAGGCGCAATTGCTCGAGTTCCTGGTCGAGCGCACCCGGCTGACCGGGTTGTTGCTCGATCGCCAGGGTGGCTCGGTGGCCGCGTTCGATCACCTGTACCTGCCCCGACTGCATCGTCGCGGGTTCGTCGCGCCCGACGTGGGCCAGCGCGCGCCCATGCCGTCGCCGGGTGGGCACGTGCTCGACAGCGTGCCCGGCCTGTTCACCCACGTGGCGTCGTTCGACTTCCGCTCGCTGTACCCGAGCATCATTCGCACCTTCCAGGTCGACCCGCTGGGGCTCTGGCAGCCGGGAGGCGACCCGGTCGAAGGGTTCGACGGCGCCCGGTTCGCGCGCTCCGACGCGCTGTTGCCCGCCATCATCACCCACCTGCACGAGGTGCGGACCCGTGCGCGCCAGTCAGGCGACGAGACGCTCTCGCGTGCGGTGAAGATTCTGATGAATTCGTTCTACGGGGTGCTGGGCACGCCCGGGTGCCGGTTCTTCGACCCGCGGCTCGCGTCCTCCATCACGCGCCGGGGGCATGAGATCATCGAGCGCTCGCGCGCGTTCTTCGAGCAGCAGGGCGTGCAGGTCATCTACGGCGATACCGATTCGTTGTTCGTGCGGCTCGACCCGAAGCTCGACGAGCGCGCCGCCATCGCCGAGAGCCAGCGGCTGGCCGAGGCCATCAACGCGTTCTGGAAGGAGCGCCTCGCCGCCGAGCACCGGCTCGAGAGCTTCCTCGAGCTGCGCTTCGACGCGTTGTTCCTCCAGTTCCTGATGCCCAGCATTCGCGGGTCCGAGAAGGGCTCGAAGAAGCGGTACGCCGGGGTGGTGAGGGACGGCGAGGGCACGCAGTTGGTCATTCGCGGGCTCGAGGCCATTCGCACCGACTGGACGCCGCTGGCTCGGGAAGCCCAGCGGGAATTGCTCGAGCGGGTGTTCGCCGGGCAGGAGTGGGAGTCGTGGTTGCTGGGACTGCGCTCGAAGGTGTTGGCGGGGGAGCTGGACGCGCAGCTCGTGTATCGCAAGCGGCTGCGCCGCGAGGCGGGGGCGTACACGTCGGTGCCGCCGCACGTTCGCGCGGCGCGGCTGCAAGCCGAAGCCGAGCCGGGTGACGACACGCCGGCCACCGAGGTCGAGTACGTGATGACCGCGCAGGGGCCGCAGCCGCTCTCGCATCGCACCGCGCCCATCGACTACGCGCACTACCTCGATCGACAGCTCGCGCCGGCGGTCGACGTGGTGCTGGGGCAACTGGGCACGTCGTACGAGCGGGTGGCGGGGGACCAGTTGCAGTTGTTCGAGTAGGGCCACGGCACGTGCCCTGCAGACCTCTTGCGCGGGCGCGCCCATTTCACTGCTGCGGCTGGGGCGTCACGGCAATCAGCAGCACCGAGATGCCGTGGCCGAACATCTTCTGCAGCCGCGCGAAGCCCTGGTCCGAGCTGATTTCCAGGCGATGCGAATGCCCCCTGGGGAGCGTCTGGTAGAACCACACCCGGTCGGCCGAATCGCGCAGCACGAAGGCGACGTGGTGATGCTGCAGCTTCTTGCCCAGCACCCGACTCAGACTGACCAGGGACACCTGCCCGACCTTGATGCGGGGGAAGACCTTGGCCCACGCCCCGACGTCGTCGATGGCAAAGCCACGCAGCGCTCGGCCGTCGAGTCCATCGACCGGCTGATCCTTGTCGGGCAACAGGGCGGTTCGAGGCAGTCCTTCACTCAGGTTGAGGACCAGGTCGAAGCCGAAGTCCCAGTCGTGACCCAGGGGCGCGCCTTCCCCGCTGTCTTCGAAGCGGTCCTTCGTGGCTTCGCTCAGGCTGGGCGATCGACCCAACAGCTTCCGACTCGAGGTGACCACGAAGCCGCTGCAGTTGAGCCCGGGGGAAGGCGCGGTGGTCTCGGGGTGCGCGAAGAAGGTCCACCGACCGGTCTCGTCGCGGACCTCGTCGTTGACGTACGCGATGCCGAGCAGCTCGTTCAGCTCGAAGGTCAGGTCCTTCGGGGCCGGTGGAGCGGCGGTGAGCAGGCAGAGCAGGAGCGGCGTCGACACGCGCGCAAGCGTAGTCGCGGGCGGTCGACGGTGGAACTTCCGGGCGGGTGCGGTCATTCCCGCCGAGGGGCGTTTCTGCTTCGCTGCGCGTCGTGAGCCTCGCATCCCTCCTTGCCACCGCGCGTGAACTGGGCGCCAGCGATCTCCACCTCGAGGGCGGGCTGCCGGCCGTCTTTCGCGTGCGCGGCACGCTGCGGACGCACGGAGAGCCCCAGCCTCCCGCCGCGCTGACGGCGATGGCTCGCGAGGTGCTGGGCGACGACTGGGCCGCCTTCGTGGAACGTGGCTCGGCGGACCTCTCTCGGGTCGTCGGTGGGCAGCGCTGCCGAATCAACGTGCTGCGCACCAGTCGTGGGGTGGGCTTCGCGATTCGATTGTTGTCGAGCTCGCAGGCCACGCTGCGCTCGTTGAACCTGCACCCCGACCTCGCGCGGCTGGTGCGCCCCACGCACGGGCTGGTGCTGGTGTGCGGGCCGACGGGCGCGGGCAAGACCTCGACGCTCGCGGCGCTGCTGCAGGAAGTGAACCTCCACGAGCCGCGGCACATCATCACCATCGAGGCACCGGTCGAGTATTCGCTGACGCCGCGCAAGTCGTTCATTCGGCAGCGCGAGGTGGGGCGCGACACGCCAGATCGGAAGAGCCACGTCTGAACT
>CAIWFK010000525.1 GCA_903911905.1 uncultured Myxococcales bacterium | reverse complement strand
GAAGGGCTGACGGAAGATGGTGAAGGCCTCGTCGAACAGACTGTCAACCGTCGGAACGGGCGACGACGAGGTGCGCCCGATTCCGCCATTCTGCGGAACCCATCTCGCAAGCATGTGCACTTTCTCCTGTGTCGACGCGGCGTGATTGCCGCGACGACGAACCAGTAAAGCGCCTGCTCGAGCTGTCAAGAGCAGGGCCGAAGGTCGCCTCCAGCCCCGCGACGCGCAGCGCCTTCAGCGCACCCAGACGTCGAGGCCGTCGCTGTCGTTGATGAAGCCGTGAAGGGTCGGGGTGTTGAGGTCTGGCAGCACGTGCAGGCCACTGCCGTTGTTGCAGGCCCAGTAGATCGACGGGTAGCTCCCACCGTTGGTGGTCGTGTCCGTGCAGGTGTAGTTCAGGTTCGCAGCCGTCACCGTGCCCGCGGTCGTCCAGTGTCGTGCGGAGGTGGTGGGCGACGTGTCGTCGGTCAGAATCTTGAGCTGACGCAGCCGGCTGATGGGGTAGCTGTCGGCGCTGATGGCGTAGTTGCCATTGACGGGCGTACCGGTGGTGCGGCGAATCAGGATGTCGTTCGAGACGAGGGCCAGCGAACGCACCAGGTCGGCCTGCAGCCAGCGCCCCGAACCGCCCAGCACGGTGGGGCCCTCACCGCTCGCCTGGTTGAACAGGTGCGACTGAATGAGCGTCCACCCGCCGCCGAAGCTGGTCATGTCGCAGGTCGCGGCGAAGGCCTTGCCGGCCGCGACCAGCGTGTAGTTGCCGTTGGTGGCTGCGGCGTTGGCGGTGTGAATGGTCATGCAGGTGCGCGTGGCGGGAATGGTGCCCACCGGTGCCCAGTCGATGCCGGTGCAATACTCGATGCCGTTGGCCGTGCCGCGCGTGACGTTCGCAGTCGCCGGCGTGCAGGCGGTGGTCACGTTGCCCAACTGCACGCCGCCGTTGGCGACGATGAGGCCGCTGACCGTGCCGCCGGTCGCGGGCAGGAACTGGGTCGGGTCAGGCGTGCCAGCCGGGCCGGGCACGCCCTGCGCTCCCTGCGGGCCCTGAGGGCCAGGCGCGCCATCGGCTCCGGCGGGACCTGCGGGGCCAGCCGGGCCGGCAGGACCCGTCGCGCCGTCGGACCCCGGAGGGCCGGCAGGGCCAGTCGCGCCCTTGGGGCCTTCGGGACCCGCGGGGCCGGCAGGGCCAGTCGAGGTGCAGGCGGCACAGACGACGAACGCGGCTACGAAGAGGAGTCGGTTGGTCATGGTCGGCGGATCAAACGGGGAGGGGCTGGCGGAGTCCAGCGATTTGAAGGCCTCGACGGCCTGGGCCGGGCCGCGCGGCCCCGGGAGTGCACGATCAGTTTGAGGGCGAAGGATGTGGTGGGGATGCCTCAAGGGATGGCGGCGAGGGCTGCGGGTCTTCCCCACGCCTCCTCAAAAATCTCAATCCGGGCGTTCACCCGGCCCCGGGAATGTCAGACCCGGCTGGTAGAAGCTTCCCCGAACCCGCAGTCGGTGGAGGTGGTCGCGATGGACAGGGAAGCAGAGACGGTGAGGTCGGGTGAAGTGGTGGGAGCAGACGCGACGGCGCTCGAAGTCGACGCGGCGGCGGTGACCGGGTTGCTCGAGCAGCTCTCGAGCCGACCGGTGCGGCGGCAACGCCTGCGCTTCACCCTGCGCGCGTGGAACCGCACGGTCGAGAAGCTGGCCGACGAGGTCGACCGGCTCTCACGGGGCAAAGCTGTCGAAGACGTACACGTCGCGAAACCCAGCCCGGTGAAGCCGCGGAGCCGAGCTGTCGGCGAGGGCGTGCGAGAAGGCCAGGCCACACCCTTCCCCCACCGCGTCTTCGAGCCGGCGCTCGATGGAAGCGCGGTAGTGACCGAGCCGGCGGTGCGCTTCCAGGACGACCGCCCCCAACAGGTAGACGCTTCCTGAGTCGGGGAAGATGATCGACGCGCTGGTGGCCACCGGCGTGCCGTCGGGCAGCCGCGACAGGTACAGACGAAAGGCGCCGCTCTCGAGCGCAGCGCGGTGAAAGCGCTGTATCGGCTTTGGCTCGGCACCCCAGCCCTGGGCCATGACGGCCGAGAACTCGTCGACGGTGTCGGGCGTGACGGCCTCGACCTCGATGGACGGGCGCGTCGACGGCAAGCCCGCCAACTCGCGCGCCACGGCGTGCACCCGGTTGCGCCGCAGGCCCCTGGCGAGGAGTCGGTCGCCCAGGTCGGCAGGGCCAGAATCGGGGGCCACGGTCCACCGGTAGCGCACCCCTGCGCGTCGAAACCGCTCGAGCGCCTCGTCGAGGTGCGCCTCGGCGTCGTCGAGGGCGAAGTTCGCGAAGGAGATCGGAAGGCGTCGTGTAGGGAAAGAGTGTCT
>CAIWFK010000524.1 GCA_903911905.1 uncultured Myxococcales bacterium | reverse complement strand
CTCGAACGGCGTGACGCGGCGACCGGTCAGCCCCAGTGGCAGGTCGACCTCGCGCAGCTCTACGGCTTCTGTGCGCGAGGCAGTACCGGCTGTGGCGCGGCCTTTTCGTCCGACCTGTATGCGGGGCCGCCGGTGCTCTCGAAGCAGGGGCAGCTCTACGTGACCGGGGCGCTGGCGGGCCCGCCGACGACCCTGCAGATCGTCTCACTGAGCACCGCGGGGCAGGTCACCTGGGTCGCCAACGCGGGCTTCATCGAGTCGCTCACCGGAGGCGCCAACCAGGTCGCCGACGGAGCTGGCGACCTCTACGCCTACGTCGCCGGGGCGCCGAATTGCTCGCAGCTCGCGGGCTGCTCCACCGGGCAGACCCTGCGGGCCTTCGACCACGCGCACGGGACGCAGCACTTCTCGGTGCCGTCGTTCGCCCAGACCAACCTCGCGGTCGGCCCGTCGTTCGTGCTCGACCTCGGCGGCAAACCCAGCACGGCCTTCGGCCCCACCGGCGCGCCGCTCTTTTCCATCACCTCGCCCGTGGTGACCGCGCCCAACCTGAACAGCGCGGGCGTCATCGACGCGCAGGGCGCCATCACCTTCTGGCCCGGTACCTTCTTCACCTCGTTGCCAGGCCTGGTTCGCGTCGATGCGCACGGCGCGGTGCTGGCATCGGTGGCCATCGCGGGCCTGCCGCTGTCCGAGCCGGCGCTCGACGACGCGGGCCGGGTGTACGTGGCAGGGCTCTCGTTCGGACCCTCGCCGCGTTTTCACCTGTGGTGTTGGGACGGAGTGAATTCCACGCTCGCCTTCGACGCCGACCTCGGCCCCGCGAGCCCCAACGTCGACACGCAATCGGGCCGCAGCCTGTTCATCTCGCACGGCGTCGCGCTGGTCGACCTGGCGCAGCAGCTCACCGCCGTGGCCATCGGGCCGTTCGGCGAAGCGCTCGGCGCGCCCTGGCCTCGCGGCGTTGGTGGCACCAACGAGAACCGCCACGCCCCGTGAAGGAGCGGCTCACCAGGTGACGGGCACCTTCACCACCGCGCCCGCCTTGACCTCGAAGGTCCGTCGGGTGGTGGCCTTCGTCTCGGCGTTCACGAACGACGCGGTGTGCGTGCCCACGGCCAGCGGCTGCTTGAGCAGGGGCGTCTCTCCGAGCAGGTGACCGTCGACGCTCACCGTGCACGCGGTCGGGCTGCAGGCGAAGTCGGCCGTGCCCTTGAGCGTCGGCAGGTGTGGCTTGTGTGGAGTCTTGTCGGGCCTGCTCGTGGGCTCGGGGAGAGGCTCGACCACCACGGTCGTCGCGGCAGCTGCCGTTGGTTGCTCCTCGGCGGGAGCTACCGCCACCTCGCTCGAGGCGTCAGGCGTGGCCGCCGGTTCGGGAGTCACGGGGGGAACGAGCACCGGGGCGACCGGCGTCGGCTCGGCCACGGAAACGGAGCGTGGCCAGAGCGCCCAGGCCAGGCCACCGACGGCGAGCAGGGCGATGACCGCGAACGCGATCCCCCGCCCGTTTCCACGCACCGCCTGCAGGTCGTCGGCCGAAGGCCGCTCCATGCCCGCGGTCAGGGGAATGGGGGCGCGCACCTCGAGCGAGCCGCTCTGACCGAGCTCGAGCAACGCCAGGCGCAGCGCGTCGGCGGTCTGGTAGCGCGCCGCCGGGTCTTTCGAGAGCAGCCGGGCCACCACGGCGGCCAGCGACGGCGGCACGCTCGCGGGCAGGGCCGGAGGCGCAGTGGTCAGAATCTTCACCGTGAGGTCGGCGAAGCTGTCCGAATCGAACGGCGGCAGCCCGCCCAGCAGTTCGTGCAGAATCGCGCCCAGGCTGTACACGTCGGACCGCGCGTCGGCGTTCTTGCTGTCGCGCACCTGCTCGGGTGCCATGTAGCGCGGCGTGCCCATGGCGATGCCCGACCGCGTCGACGACATCAGCTCGTTGGGGTCGGACTGGAACTTCGAGATGCCGAAGTCGAGCACCTTGAGGAACGGTCGCCCGTTGCGCTCGGTGACGAAGAGGTTCTCGGGCTTCAGGTCACGGTGAATGATGCCCGCCAGGTGGGCGGCGTGAATCGCCTCGCAGACCTGGCCGATGATGGCGACCGCGTCGGTTGCCGAGAAGGTGCCGCGCTGGCGCAACGCCTCGTTGAGCGGCAGACCGACCAGCAGCTCCATCACGATGAAGGGCGAGCCGTCGGGCAGCAGCCCCGCGTCGAAGGTCTCGACGATGTGCTCGTTGCCGATGCGACCGGCCGCCGAGGCCTCGCGGAGGAACCGTTCGACGAGCTCGGCGTCACGTCGGTAATGCGGGTGCAGCACCTTGGCGGCCCGGCGATGCCTGGTGAAGCGGTGCTCGACCTCGTACACCGTGCCCAGGCCGCCGACCCCCAGCAGGCGGACCACGGTCAGGCGATCGGTGATCGGCGTGCCAGGCGCAAGGGTGCCGTCGGGGTGGGGCGTTTCCGGCATGGCGACTCGACAGAACTCCCTCGGGGCGTTGCGGCACGGCTATAATCTTCGAATGCATCTGCGAGCAAGCCTGACCGCCGTACTGCTCGTGGGGCTGTGGGCGCCTTCGGCCCAGGCCGGCGCGACGCGGGTGCTGGTGGCGACGGGCGCCGCCGACGAGGCCTCGAAGGCCCGGGCGCTCGAGGTCGCGCTCGAGCTCCGCCAGGCCCTTCGGCACGACGAACGGTTGCAGCTCTTCGACCCGCAAAGCCGCACCTCTCGCGAAGACGCCAATGAGGCGACCCGCATCACCTCGCTGGCGCACGCCGCGGTCGACGAGGTCGACGCGCTGATGGCCCAGGCCGACTTCGAGGGCGCGCGGGCCAGATGCGAGAAGGCCATCGCCGTGCTGCAGACCGCCGACTTTCGCGTGGCCAGCGAGGCCTGGGTCCGGCTGATGCTCCACCTGGCACGCATCAAGCTGGCGCTGCACGTCGACGACCTGGGCGCCTCGGAACTGGCGCAGGCCTTCGCCGTCGCGCCGACCATCGAGCCCCTGCGCGGTCTGAACACCGCCGAGCGCAAGGCCTTCGACGCGGCGAAGGCGCTCTCGGCAGCCCGGGAACGCGCCGCCCCGGCCCGGCTCGAGGCCGACCAGCCTGGCTGGGCCTGGGTCGACGGCCGGTTCGTGGGCGTGACCCCCATCACCGTGAAGGGCCTGGTGCCGGGGCGCCATTACCTCACCTACCTGACGCCGGGTGGTCGGGTGGCGGCGACCAGCGAATTGTTCGGGTCCATCACCCGCGTGACGCTGAGCACCAGCATCACGAAGGAAGGCCACACCCTGAGGGCCCTGCAGGCCTCGCTCGACGCGGGCGTTCGACGCGCGTCGCCGGCCGCGGCCGCCAGGGACCTGCGCGCCTGGGGCGGCGTCGACGAGGTGGTGGTGGTGGGCTTCTCGTCGACCGGCGTCGAGGTGATGCGGGTCGGCAAAGAAGGCTCGGCGAAGAAGGGCCTGCCGCTCGACGCGCCCGTGCCAGCGGTCGCCGCGGCCATCAGCGCGCTCTACGACGAGCCGCTGCCGGTCGACCCGATTCCGGTCGGCGCGACCACGACGCTCCCGCCCCCTCCACCTCCACCGCAGCTCGAGCTCGCCGCCGCCCACCCCCGCCTCGGTGGGAAGGTGTTGCTGGGCGCCGGCGTGGCAGCGGTGGTGGCAGGCACGGCGCTGATGGTGGCGGCGCGAATCAACTACGGCAACGCCAACCGACTGCCCCAGACCAACACCACGGGGTACGAGCGTGCCCTCACCACCACGAATGCGCTCAACGCTTCCGGCATCGCGGTCGCCGCCTCGGGGTTGGCGGCCGGTGGCCTCGGTGTGATGGTGTTCTGGTGATGATGCGTTCGCCTGGGTCCGTGGTGCTCTCGGTGCTGCTCTTCTCGGCCTGCTACGGCCCGGTGGAAGAGGGCCGCCCCTGCGATCAGAACGGAGCCTGTCTGCCCGGGTACGTCTGCCAGGCCGGCAGCTGTGTCACCGGGAACCCGCCAGACGATGCCGGGTCCGACGCCGGGGTCGACGCGGGCGAGGTGGACGGCGGCACCGACGCGGGCTCGAAGCGCGACGGCGGCGTCGACGCGGGCCCGCAGGACGCGGGGCCTCCGGTGAGCTGCCCCGCCGACGCAGGCCTCTTCGACCGGGAATGGACCCACTGGGCCTCGCAGCCGGCGGCTCCCGAGGGCACGAACTATCGGGCGTCACCCTCTGGCAACTCGGTGGTGGACCGGGTGACGGGGCTGCAGTGGCAGCGATACCCGCCTGGCGGTGCGACGGGCTGGGCCGACGCAGGCACCGACTGCGCCAACCTGATGCTCGACGGTCACCGCGACTGGCGCCTGCCCACGCTCGCCGAGCTGACCTCGCTGGTCGACTTCACCGTGCTCTACACCTCGGCCCACCAGGTGCCCACGCTCAACGCGTCGGCCTTCCCCACTGCACAGCCCACGGTGGTGTGGTCGAGCACCGTGTATTCGGGCGACCCGTCGTGGGCGTACACCGTCTCGTTCGCCGGAGGCGACGTGGTGCCCTACCCCCAGACGGTGGGCTTCCCGAGGGTCTTCGGGCGCTGCGTACGCACATCCTGTGGCGCCAGCTTCGACCTCGCCGACGCCGGCGCGCCCGCAGGTCGCTACCAGGTGCTCGACGGCGGGCTGGTGGTCGACGAAGTCACCGGCCTGACCTGGGAGCAGGACTTTCAGCCCAACCTGTCCTTCGTCGACGCGCTGGCCGCCTGCGCCGACGCCGGGGCGCGACTGCCGACCGTGCGCGAACTGCTCACGCTCTTCGACCCGCGCGCGAAGCTGCCCGGCGTGCTCATCGACCCCGTCTTCGGCACCGCGCAGACCCAGGTGTTGATGACGAGCAGCCCCGATCTCGGCAACAGCGCCACCACCGCCACCAGCAACTGGCTGGTCGACTTCAAGGGTGGCCGCACCTCGCCCTTCGACTCGGCGACCACCAACCGCCGCGCTTCGCGCTGCGTGAAATGAAGAAGCCCGGTCGACGACGCTGACCGGGCTTCCGAGTGCTGCACGAGGAGGTCGTCGGGCGGTCAGCCTGCGGCGCGAACGTTCGCGGCTTGCAGGCCCTTGGGCCCCTTGTTCACGTCGAACTCCACGCGCTGGCCTTCAGCGAGGGTGCGAAACCCGTCCATCTGAATGGCGGTGTGGTGGCAGAACACGTCTTCGCCCCCACCTTCCTGCACGATGAAGCCGAACCCCTTCGCATCGTTGAACCACTTCACGGTACCGATTGGCATGTGGCACGTCTTTCCAGTTCTCAGCTGGGCAAATGCGCCCACCCGGTCTCCCCCCGTTGGTTTCGGAAGACGCAAAAAAACTACCCCGGGCCAACTTCAGAAGTCGACCCCCCGACCGCTCATTGCATCATCTGCTTGAGCAGCGGGTCGTCGGCGTCGTCGTCGGGACCGGCGTCGGGCTTCGAGAAGGCCTCGCGCTCTTCGGCCGAGCAGGGGTGCGGGTTGAGCGGATCTTCCTGCACGCATTCCAGGTTCCAGGCCTCGCGCGGCGGCACGCCCAGCTTCTTCGCTTCGGCGCGCCGCGCGTCGATGTCGGGCTGCACCAGCACGGTCGACAGCCACGGCACCGCCATCACCACCACCAGCGAGGCGGTGATGAGCCCCACGAAGGGCAGCACCGAGCGGTAGAGCGAGACCACCGGCCGCTGGAAGCGGAAGCTGGCGATGAAGAGGTTGAGCCCCAGCGGCGGCGCACAGAAGGCCAGCTCGAGGTTCAAGATGAACATCATCGCCAGGTGGAAGGGGTGCAGGCCGAAGCGCGCGGCGAAGGGCAGCACCAGCGGCACCGCGACCAGCAGCGCCGAGAAGCCGTCCATCACCATGCCCACCACCAGCAGGAACACGTTGAGCACCACCAGGAACTGCCAGCGCTGCGTCAGCCCCAGGCCCACCAGCAGCTCGAGCACCTTCGCCGGCACCTGGCGGTCGATGACGAAGTTCATCAGCGCGTTGGCCATCATCAGAATGACGATGACCGCGCCGGCCAGCGAGAGCGCCTGCTGCACGATGCGCGGCAGGTCCTTCACGGTCAGGTCGCGGTGCACGAAGAGCGAGACCGCCACCGTGTACGCCAGCGCCAGCGCCGCCGATTCGTCGAGCGTGGTGAGGCTGGTGCCCAGCCCGCCGAGAATGACGACGGGAATGCCGAGCTCCCACTTGATGACGCCCAGTGCGGCCCAGGCCTTCGAGGGCACGAAGGGGTCGCGCGGCACGCGGTCGCGCACGCCCACGTACATCGCGTACACGCCCAGCACCGCCATCACGAACACGCCAGGCAACAGGCCCGCCTTGAAGGCCGCTTCGAAGTCGAGCCCCGCCACCAGCGCGTAGACCAGAATCGGCAACGACGGCGGCAACAGCAGGCCCAGCGAGCCCCCGGTGGTGATGAGCCCCAGCGAGAACTTCTCGTCGTACCCCTGGCTGCGGAGGGTCGGGTAGAGCAGCCCGCCGATGGCCACGATGGTCACGCCGCTGCCGCCGGTCAGGGTGGTGAAGAAGGCGCTCGCGGCCAGACACACCAGCGCCAGGCCGCCGGGCAGCCAGCCGAAGATGGCCCGCGAGGCCTCGACGATGCGCAGCGGCGCCTTCGATTCGGCCAGCACGTAGCCGAGCAGGGTGAAGAGCGGAATGGTGACCAGCACCGGGCTGCCGGCGAACTGCTCGTCGAGCACCTTGGGCGCCAGGCGGTTGAGCGGGCTGCCCGTCAGCACCCACGCCAGCGCCGCGCCGCCACCCATCACCGCGAACAACGGCACGCCGCACAGCGCGAGCAGGGTGACGAGCCCGCTGGCCCAGCCTCCCGCGAGCGCCGTGCCGGCCGACACGGTGGCCACCGACCCCACCGCGATGACGCGCGAACGGTCCGTCATGGCACCGCCGCCGGCCCATGGGCGCTCTCGACCGGTGCGCCGCGCAGCACCCAGAGCACGAAGCGCAACGCCATCATCAACAGCCCAAAGGGAATGATCAGGCCGAAGTCCTTCACCAGCAGCCCGCGCGAGGCCTCCTGCGGCAGCGAGAGCAGGGGCGAGCGCCGGCGCGCGGGGTCGGTCTCGTGCTGCGAGGCGAGCTCGGGAGCGTCACCCAGCCACTCGTTCCATTCCTCGCCCGTCACCGACTCGCTCCACGGCGTGCCGGTCAGCACCCGCCCGGCCACGTGCAGGTCGATGCGGGCCTGCACCAGGGCCCGCGAGGCGTGACGGCCCAGGCCCCCGGTGACGGCGGCGAGCTGCGTGCTGGGGGAGCCGCCCGGGGGCGCGCCGAAGGCATCGACCGCGGTGAAGTCGAGGAACCCCCAGGCCGAGACCAGACAGACCAGCGCGGCCACCAGGCCTCCGAGCGAGGCCAGCGGTCGCCGCACCCCGTCGCCCAGCGCCCGGGTCACCACGTCGATGGTCACGTGCCGGCCGCTGGCGGTGGCCAGCGACGCGCCCAAGAGCGCCAGCCACAGCGTCAGCCGGGTGCCCAACCCCCGCAACCCGCCCAGCCAGGTCAGCACGCTGCCGTCCTGCAGCCAGGCCAGCACGTTGGTGCTGGCCTCGACGCCCACGTTGCGCAACGGCCAGCCGAGCAGCGCGCCCACCAGCGCAGCCGCCCACCCCGCGCCCGCTCGCCGCGAGGCGCGAAAGGCGATCGCGCCGAACAGCACCGCCAGGGTCACCGAGCGGAACACCAGCCCGGCGACGAAGGTGTCGGTGGTCTTCGCGGCCAGGCCCTTGAGCGCCACCCAGCCGAACAGCGAGAGCACCAGCGCACCGGCGGCGAAGAGGGCCAGGCCCAGCTCGAGCCGGGTCCACCCGCGGTCGACCCGGTCGAGGACGCTGTGGTTACTTGAGGAGATCCTGAATCTCCTTCATCAACGCAGGGGGGAAGGTGCCACGGGTCAGTCGCCCCTGGGTATCGGCGAAGATCTTCTGCCATTCGGCGCGCTCGGCCGGGGTGGGGTCGTTGACCTCCATGCGCTTCTTGAGACGCTCGAGCGCCGTGGCGTCTTCGTTGCGAATGCTGTCGGTCAGCGCCTTCGAGGCCAGCTTGCCGGTGTCGGTGACGACGGCCGCGTGCTCGGGCTTGAGCTTCTTGAGGCTGGCGCTCGAGAGCACCATGCCGCCGATGTTGGGTGCCATCACCATCAGGTTCAGGTGGTCGAGGTGGCTGGCCCACTGCAACTGCTCGGCCGCCAGCGCCGACACGCTCATCACGTTGCAGTGACCGCCCGACAGCTCGGTGACCGCCTCGGGCACGCTGCTGGGCACCGGCACCACGCCCACCGCCTGGAAGAAGGGCGGCAGCACCGGGTCTTCACGCCACACCCACGGGCGCGAGGTCTTGAGGTCGGCCGGCGTCTTGAGCGCCACGCCCTTCGACATCAGGCGATCGAGCCCGATGTCGCCCCAGCCGACCAGCACGAAGCCAGCGTCCTGGAAGCTCTTGTCGAAGCGGGGCTTGAGCGCGTCGCGCACCTTGTCGAGCTGCGCCCACCCCGCGTACAGCCCGGGCACCTGCAACACGTTGACGTTGGGGTCGACGATGCCCAGGCCCACCGCGCTGACGATGGCGCCGTCGAGCTGGCCGGTCTTCATCTTCGACATCTGCGCGGGCTCGTCACCCTGGGTCGCGTTCCAGAAGATCTCGAGCTCGACCTCGCCGCCGGTCTTTTCCTTCACGGCTTTGGCCCAGGTGCGCAGAATCTTGCCCCAGGGCGATTCGCGCGGCGCGAGCGAGCCGATCTTCAGCGTGGTGGGAACGGCGAGGGCAGGGAGCGCGACGACGAGCAGCGCGAGGGCGAAGAGTCGTTTCATGGTGGTGGCTTTCGAACGGGTGTTTTTCAGAAACCGCAGCGCTTGAGACGGGGCGTCTTGAGGTAGCGCTCGGCCTTGCGGCGGGCGATGACGTTCTCGAGCCGCTGTTCGGGCAGCACGTCACCGGAGGCCAGCACTTCGCCCAACAGCGAGCGGTAGAGCTTTTCGTCGTGGGCGTTGCACGCGTAGTTCTGCGCGTAGAGCACCTGCACGCTCAGGGCCTTGCGGTCGGTGAGCTTGAGCGCCTTCTCGAACAGGTCCTTCGCCTGCTTGAGCTCGGCGTCGGGAGCGCGCGCATGGTAGGCGGCGAGCGCCGAGAGCCCCGTCGCGTACGTGAGCGACTCGTCGAGCTCGACGCTGCGCTCGAGCAGGGCCACGCCCACGAAGAGGTCGGCCACCACCTCGGGGCGCTCGCTGGCCACGCCGCCGCGCGAGAGCCACGCCGCGCCGACCCACAGCAGGTTCTCGGCGTCTTCCTTCGCGGTGAAGCCGGCCAGGTACTTCGTGATGGTCTCGGTGTTCTTCTGCGCGGCGACGAACCCAGGGCGCTTCTTTTCGAGCAGCCGGGTGCCGTAGGTCAGCGCGCGCTCGTAGGCCTGGCGGGCGCGGTCGGCCTGGAAGGCCTCTTCGTCCTCGTCGCCGCGGTCGTAGGCGCGTTCCCACGCGTCTTCGATGAACGCGCCGCCATACCCGACCCACGACTGCGTGAGCAGGAACAGGCCGTCTTCGTTGTCGGGCGCCATCGACAGCTCGCCTTCGAGCGTGACGATGCTCGAGCCCGCGCCTTCCTTGGCGACCTCGAGATCGCTCAGGGTGTCGAAGACGTGCGCGGCGTCGCGCGTGCCCTTGAGGGTGCCTTCGAGAATGATCTTGTCCAGACAACCAGAGAACGCGAGCGCGGCGGCGAAGAGCAGGGCATGTCGCATGACGGGCCGATCTAGCGCCTCTTGGCCGATTTGCCCAAGACGTTCGCCGCGGGTGTGCGACGCTGACCGGCCAGGGAGGCGGCACATGCGAATTCTCTACGGTGTGGTCGGCGAAGGCATGGGGCACGCGACGCGCTCACGGGTCGTGCTCGAGCACCTGACGAAGCACCACGACGTGCACATCGTCGTCTCGGGCCGCGCCCGCGACTACCTGGCCAAGCGCTTCGAGAACGTGCACAACATCTGGGGCTTCACCATTCAGTACGAAGGCAATTCGGTGAAGAAGTGGCAGACGGTGCTCCAGAACCTCAAAGGCGCCGTCGGCGGCTGGCCGCACAACGTGAAGACGTACTTCGACCTGGTCGAGAACTTCGCGCCCGACGTGGTGATCAGCGACTTCGAGTCGTTCAGCTACCTCTTCGGGCGCAACCACTTCGTGCCGGTGATCAGCGTCGACAACATGCAGATCATCAATCGCTGCACCCATGACCCGGCGTTGCTGGCGGGGCACGAAGAGCAGTTCCAGTTGACCAAGAGCATCGTGAAGTCGAAGGTGCCGGGCTCGTTCCACTACCTGATCACCACGTTCTTCTACCCGCCGGTGCGCAAGGACCGCACCACGCTGGCCCCGTCGATTCTGCGACCCGAGATTCTGGCCGCGAAGTCGGAACCCGGCGAGCACCTGCTCGTCTACCAGACCATGACCAGCAACACGGCGCTCATCGACGAGCTCAAGAAGAGCGGTCGCGAGTGCCGCATCTACGGCTACAAGCGCGACCTCACCGCCGACCTGCGCGAGGGCAACCTGCTCTTCCGCCCCTTCAGCGAGGCGGGCTTCATCGACGACCTGCGCACCGCGAAGGGCGTGGTGGGCGGCGGTGGCTACACGCTGATGAGCGAAGCGGTGTACCTGCGCAAGCCCATGCTCTCGGTGCCCATCGGCGGGCAGTTCGAGCAGGTGATGAACGCCCTGTACCTGCAGCAACTGGGGTACGGCCGCTACGCCACCGCGCTCGACGGCGCCGTGCTCGGCGAGTTCCTCGAGAGGGTGCCCGACTGCGAAAAGGCCCTGCAGGGCTACTCTCAGGACGGCAACGTCAAGCTGCTCGAGACGCTCGATGCGCTGCTGGTCGAAGCCCAGAAGCGCAAGGGCACCTGGGACCAGGTCACGAACCAGTAGGGGTTCGAGAAAACTCGACGCGGGCCCGTGCGGCCGTAACGTGCCTGTCGCGCGATGAAGCGCCACAGGAGTCTCACGAGCCAGAACGAGCAGCGCCGTGATGAACGCGTTTCCGTCGAGAAGCACGCCGACGTCGTCGACCTCGAGAGCGGTGTGGAATTCGAGGCGCAGCTGCGCAACCTCTCGAGCGAAGGCGTGCTCCTGTGCTCGCAGCTCGAGCCGGTGGTGGGCGCCGACATGACCCTGCGCTTCGACGACGAGCGCCGAGCGATGCGGGTGCTGCGGGTGACTCGCGCCGACGCGGGCTTCGCGGTGGCCGGCCGCCTGGCGTAGCGGTGGTCAAGGCCGCGCGCCTGCGACTACGGTGCGCGTCATGTTCTTCCAGACCAGCCTGGCCGTCGTCGCCCTGTCGCTGACCCTCGGTGCCGAGCCCGCGCCCGACGTGGCGACCATCAGCGCCGAATACCGCGCCCTGCAGCGCGAACAGGCCGTGCTCGGCTGGTACACCTCGACCCAGGGCGAAGAATCGCTCGGTGCGCTGACCTACGTCGGCCACGAGCACCTCTTCACCCCCGCCACCCTGGCGGTGGTCGACGCTGCGCGAAGCACGCCTGGCCTCAGCGGGGAACAGGCCAGTGCCCTGCGGTTCCTGCGACGAGCGCTGGCCGCCGAGCAGGTCTCGCTGACGCTCGCGCACTTCGACGACGAGTTCGACGCCGCCGAGGGCGCAGCCACCGCGACCGTGCCGTTCGAGAAGGCGCCCATCGCGTACCGCGATCTGCCACTCAAGCTGTCGGCCGAGGCCGACCCGGGCAAGCGCGCGCAGCTCTACGCCGCCAGCACCCGCATCGTCACCGAGACGCTCAACCCCATTCTGGTTCGCAAGGAAGCGGCGGCCCAGGCCGCGGCGCGCGCGGCTGGCTACGCCGATTACGTGGCGATGAGCGAAGAGCTGCGCGCGGTGAAGCTGCAGGACCTGCTGGTGCAGGGCGTGACCTACGTGAAGGCCACCGACGCGCTCTTCAAGGCCACCGCCGACCGCGTGGCGAAGGAAGAGCTGGGCGTGGGGCTCGCGCAACTGCACGCCGCCGACTTCACCCGCCTGTGGAAGGCGCCGAAGCTCGAGGCAGCGTTCACCAAAGACCTGCAGTTGCCCTCGCTGACCTGGTTCCTGGGCGGCATCGGGCTCGACCTGAAGACGGCGGTGGGCGGCGAGGTGAAGGTCGACGACAGCCTGCACCCGCTCAAGCGGCCGCGCGCCTTCGTCAACCCCGTCGACCCGCCCCGCGACGTGCGCCTGTCGGTCAAGCCGGCCGGCGGGCTCGACGACACGTGGACCTTGTTTCACGAAGCCGGCCACGCGGTGCACTTCGCCTCGAGCACCATCGAGCCGTGGGAAAATCGCCAGCTCGGCCACGGCGGGCCCAGCGAGGCCTACGGCGAATTCTTCCGCCACGCGTTTTCCGACCCGCGCTTCCTCACCCGCTACCGCGACTTCCTGGTCTCGAAGGGACGGCCGGCGCTCACCAACCAGCAATTGGCGGCGGTGCTGCGCCGCACCGCGCTCATCGAAATGTACTACCTGCGCCGGTATGCCTTCGCCAAGACGCTCTACGAGCTGCGGCTGCACGGTCGTCCGGTGAGCGAGCTGACGGCGGGCCTGGCGCTGTTGCCCGCGGCCGAGAAGTCGAAGGTGCTGGGCGAGGGCGACGCGGCGCTGCGGGAGCTGTACCGCCAGGCCTTCTCGGTGGCCTACGGCTTCGCCTTGACCGACGTCGAGGCCTCGCGCTTCCGCGTCGACGTCGACGACACCTTCTATTCGGCCGACTACGCGCGGGCCTTCGCGCTCGCCGGCATGATGCACGAGGCGGTGCGTACGAAGTTCGGCGCCGATTGGTATGGCAACCCCAAGGTGGGCGCGTTTCTTCGCGAGCAGCTCTTCAGCCAGGGCACTGCGCTCTCGCCCGAGGACGTCGCGGCCCGCCTGGGCCTGCCGGCGAAGGTCGACTTCGCCCTGGCGGCGAAACGGGCGGCGCGGCTGATCGCCGAAGCCGACGCCCTCGAAGCCATGAAGTGACGAACGTCAGCGCCGAGCCGCTGATCTTGCAGCGCTGGGGAGCGGGCCCCGCAAGTCGAGGTTTCACGGGGCGTGGGGTGGGTCCGGTCAGACCGGCCGGGTCATGGAGCACCCAGAACGAGGTGTCGCATGGGACGCCGAGCGCTCGCCGAATTGGTGCTGCCAGCGGGCACGCCACGACGCGTGCGCAAGCTGGCCGCGCTGACCCTGATTCTGTTGTTCGCCACGGCCATCTCGTTGCTGGTCGAGTTCCGGGTGCGGAACTGGGTCTCGTTCGGCGGTACGGCGGTGGTCTTCCTGACCACCGTCGGCTGCCTGCTGGCTCTTCGTCGGGGCGCCTCGTTGGTGCCGGTGACCACGGTGTTGCTCGCGGTGGGGGTCGCCGACGCGGGGCTGATGGCCATGCTCGCGGGCGTCGACGGGGTGACGTCGCTCTCGTGGTTGATCCTGGGCGCCGCTCATCGCGCTCAGCGTCGCCGGTCGCCGTGCCGGGTGGATCACCTTGCTGATGACCGCCGCGGTGGTGGTGGTCACGCTCTACGGCATTCACGCCGAATGGCTCTCGACCATGCACATGGAGCGCACGCTCACCTCGCGTGGCGTCAGCCTGCTGGGCGCCTGCGTGGTCGCGTTCTTCCTGACCCGCGCCTACGAGGTCGAGACCGAGCTTTCCATCGCCAGGCTCGAATCGCAGAACGCCACGCTCGAGGCCACCCGCCACGAGCGACTTCCTGGCCACCATGAGCCACGAGATTCGCACTCCGCTCAACGGGGTCATCGGCATGGCGCTGCTGTTGCGCGACGAGCACGACGACGCGAAGCTTCACGAAGGCCTCAAGGTCATCGAGCAGAGCGCCGACATGCTGCTGTCGGTCATCACCGACGTGCTCGACTTCTCGAAGATCGAATCGAACCGGCTCGAGCTCGAATCGATTCCGGTCTCGCTGCCGCGAGAACTCAGGGCGGTCACCGCGGTCATCGAATCGAGCGCGGCCGAGCAGGGCACCCTGCTGGCGCTCGACATCGCTCCCGACGTCCCGGAATGGATCATCAGCGACCCCACGCGGGTGCGGCAGGTCGTCACCAACCTGCTGTCGAACGCGGTGAAGTTCACCCAGAAGGGCCGGGTGACCTGCGAGCTGCGCGCGAGCGCGACCGAGCTGACGCTCACCGTCAGCGACACCGGCATCGGCATGACGCCCGAGGTGCTGGCCCGCGTCTTCACGCCCTTCACCCAGGCCGACGCCTCGACCCCCCGTCGCTTCGGCGGCACCGGGCTGGGGCTGGTCATCACCCGGCGGCTGGTCGAGGCCATGGGTGGCACGGTGGTGGCCGACAGCACCCCGGGCAAGGGCAGTCGCTTCACCGCGCGCCTCCCGTACCAGCGCACCGCGCCTCCCCAGAGCGCACCACACCCCGAGCTCGCGCCCGCGCACCAGGCCCGCTCGGTGTTGCTGGTCGAAGACAACCTCGTCAACCAGGTGGTCGCCAGCCGGCTGTTGCAGAAGCTGGGGCATCACGTCACCGCGGCCGGTGATGGTGCGCAGGCCGTCGCCCTGTGTGCCTCGGGTCAGTTCGATCTGGTGTTGATGGACTGCCACATGCCGGTGATGGACGGCTTCGAAGCCACCCGGCAACTGCGCGCCCGGGGCTTCTCCGCGCCCATCTACGCCCTGACCGCAGCGGTCGCGACCGAAGATCGCGCGCAGTGCCTGTCGGCCGGCATGTCGGGGGTGCTCTCGAAGCCGCTGCGGCTCGATCGCCTGACCGACGTGCTCAATTCGTGCGGCCGCCGCGGACGCGCCGCCTGACCAGCTCGAGGGCGGTGGACGGCGTGCGGGACGGTGGACGGGCCGAAGGGTGCCCCCATCGCCTGAAATCAAGGGTCTGCGCTGGTGCCAGGCTTGCTCGATGGGGGGGGCGTCGTCGCCCACGTTCCACCCTCGAGGTCATCACCATGTTCGCCCGCTCGTCGTTCCTGCGCTTTGGCGCAGTGCTGTTGGTCGGTCTGAGTGCCTGTGGTTCCCCCCTCATCGAATGCGAAGTCGACCGCGATTGCGGTGGCACGCTCGCCTGCGTGCGCGGCCTGTGCATGGCGCCGGTCGGCGACGCCGGCCCGGGGCGAGACGACGACGCGTCGGTCGACGCGGGCGCGATGGTTGCTGACGCCGGGACGCCGACCGATGCCGGCGTTCACGCGACGTCCGACGCCGGTCAGGTGCACGACGCGGGGCAGCCCACCGATGCCGGAGTCGACGGCGGCTGCGTCGCCCGCACCTGTGAAGAGCTGGGCGCGAGCTGCGGCGTGAACGTGCCCGACGGCTGCGGCGGCCTCATCGCGCAGTGCGGTCAGGGAGCGAGCTGCGCGTCGGGCGAGGTCTGCAACCTGGCGACGCACCAGTGTGGCTGTCAGCCCAGGACCTGCGCGCAGGTGGGCGCGACCTGCGGCACCAACGTGCCCGACGGCTGCGGCGGCACCATCGCCCAGTGTGGCTTCGGGTCGGTCTGCGCCGGCGCACAGCAGGCCTGCGACCTGACCCGCAACCAGTGCGTGTGCGTGCCGAAGACCTGCGCCGAGCTGGGCGCGACCTGCGGCGTGAACCTGCCCGACGGCTGCGGTGGCGTCATCGCGCAGTGTGGCCAGGGCTCGGTGTGCAGCGGCGCGCAGATGGTGTGTGACCACGCCAGGAACCAGTGCGTGTGCCAGCCGAAGACCTGCGCCGACCTGGGCGCGACCTGCGGCGTGAACCTGCCCGACGGCTGCGGCGGCGTCATCGCGCAGTGTGGCCAGGGCGCGACCTGCGCGGGCCCGCAGATGGTGTGCGACACCGCCAAGGACCAGTGCGTCTGCCAGCCGAAGACCTGCGCCGATCTGGGCGCGACCTGCGGCGTGAACCTGCCCGACGGTTGCGGCGGCGTCGTCGCGCAGTGTGGCCTGGGCGCGACGTGCACCGGCGCGCAGATGGTGTGCGACACCGCGAGGAACCAGTGCGTGTGCCAGCCGAAGACCTGCGCCGATCTCGGCGCGACGTGCGGCGTGAACGTGCCCGACGGTTGCGGGGGGGTCATCGCCTCGTGTGGCGTGGGCGCTTCGTGCGGCACCTTCCAGCATTGCGGCCAGACCCTGACCTGTCAGTGCAACTCGACCGTCGACGCGCCTGACGACGCCTTCCAGGACACCAACTGCGACGGCCTCGACGGCGACGAGAAGGACGCGGTGTTCCTCTCGCCCGCGGGGTTCGACTCGGCACCCGGCACCACGCGCGCGACGCCGGTGGCCTCGCTCACCCGAGCCACGGCCGTGGCGGTCGCGCTCAACCGCCACTTCATCTTCGTGGCCTCGGGCTCGTACGGCGCTCCGACCGCGGCGTGGCCTGCGGGCGTGGCGTTGGTCGGCGGGTACGACACGGCGTGGAACCGCTCGGCGAGCATCGCGCGGCCGGTCATCTCGACGGTGTCGACCGGCCTGCTGGTCTCGGGCCTGAGCGTGCCCACGCTCTTCGAACGGGTGATCTTCTCGTCGGCGAACGCGACCACCGCGAGCGCCCCTTCCATCGGGCTGCGGGTCATCAACTCGGGCACGGCGGTCTCGCTGCGGTTCGTCGACGTCAAGGCCGGGCGGGGCGGTGATGGTCTGGCTGGCGCGTCGGGCGTGCTCGGCGCGACGGGGGCGAACGGCCTTGCCGGCGTCTCGGCGGTGTTGAATTCGCCCGGAGCCTGCACCTTCGGTGGGTTGGGCGCGGCGCCCAACGGGCTCACCGGCGGCGGCGGTGGCTGCAACACCGTGCCCAATGGCTCGCCAGGTTCAGGCGGCGCAGCGGCTGGCGCGATGGGGTGCCCCGCGGCGGGTGGCGCTTCGGGCGCGGCGGGCGCCGTCGGTCAGGTGGGCGCGTCGGGCGTCTATGGCTCGGGGCAGGGCTCGCTGGGCGTCGACGGGCTCTGGTCGCCGACCGCGATGAACGGCGCCGCTGGGAGCGTTGGCGGGGTTGGGAACGGCGGCAACGGCGGTGGCGGTGGCGGCAAGCTCGACTGCGGTCTCTTTGGCCCCTGGGAGCAGGGCGCTGCTGGCGGCGGTGGCGG
>CAIWFK010000523.1 GCA_903911905.1 uncultured Myxococcales bacterium | reverse complement strand
GCGCTTCGCCGCGTCGTCCTTGTTGGTGCCGGCGTAGATCTCGAGCACCTGCTTGCCGACCGGCATCGGCTCGTACTGCCCCTGCTTGAGCAGCTCGGTCAGTCGCGCGCCGCGGGCCAGAACTTCCTGGGTCGCCTTGTCGAGGTCCGAGCCGAACTGCGCGAAGGCCGCCATCTCGCGGTACTGCGCCAGCTCGAGCTTGAGCGAACCGGCGAACTGCTTCATCGCCGCGATCTGCGCCGCGCCACCGACGCGCGAGACCGACAGACCGACGTTGATGGCCGGGCGAACGCCGGCGAAGAACAGGTCGGTCTCGAGGAAGATCTGCCCGTCGGTGATGCTGATGACGTTGGTGGGAATGTACGCCGACACGTCGCCGGCCTGCGTCTCGATGATGGGCAGGGCGGTGAGCGAACCGGCGCCCTCGGCGTCGGACAGCTTGGCCGCGCGCTCGAGCAGGCGGCTGTGCACGTAGAACACGTCGCCGGGGTACGCCTCACGACCAGGCGGGCGGCGCAGCAGCAGCGAGAGCTGGCGGTAGGCCACGGCCTGCTTCGAGAGGTCGTCGTAGATGATGAGGGCGTGCTGCTTGTTGTCGCGGAAGTACTCGCCCATGGTGCAGCCGGTGTAGGGCGCGAAGAACTGCATGGGCGCCGGGTCCGACGCGTTGGCCGCGACGATGATGGTGTACTCGAGCGCGCCGTAGCGCTGGAGCTTGTCGACCACCTGCGCCACGGTCGACTGCTTCTGGCCGATCGCGACGTAGATGCACGTCATGTTCTGGCCCTTCTGGTTGATGATCGCGTCGATCGCGACGGCAGTCTTGCCCGTCTGGCGGTCGCCGATGATCAGCTCGCGCTGGCCGCGGCCGACGGGCACCAGCGCGTCGAGCGCCTTGATGCCGGTCTGCATGGGCTCGTGCACCGACTTGCGCTTGACGATGCCGGGCGCCTTGAGCTCGATGCGGCGCATTTCGTTCGAGGCGATGGGGCCCTTGCCGTCGACCGGGTTGCCGAGGGCGTCGACCACGCGGCCCAGCAGGCCCTTGCCCACCGGCACCTGGGCGATCTGCCCGGTGCGCTTGACCGAGTCGCCTTCGCGAATGCCCATGAAGTCGCCCATGATGGCGACGCCCACGTTGTCTTCCTCCAGGTTGAGCACCAGGCCGCGCACGCCGTTGGCGAACTCGACGAGCTCACCCGACTGCGAGTTGTCGAGGCCGTGCACGCGCGCGATGCCGTCACCGACGGCCAGCACCGTGCCGGTCTCGGTCACGGTCACCTGCTTGCCGTAGTCCTGGATCTGCTCACGGAGAATGCGGCTGACTTCATCGGCGCGGATCTGCATGTGTCGTTCCGTTCCTGGTGGGAAGGGTGAAAGAGGGAAGCGCGGCTGCCCTACCAACCTTCCGCCCGCTCGTCAGGTGATTTTTCCGCCTGGGCCTGAAAGTGCGGCTTGTGGCGGAAAGTAGGGTGGTTTCGGTTGGTTGCCCGCGCCCCCAAGTCTCAGTGCGGTTCGACCGGGGTGGGCGGCCGTTGGTACGATTCCCTGATGTGCAGGCGCCCGTCGAGCGGCAGCACGTCGAGGTTCAGGTTCATCGACCCGTCGCGGTTGAGCTCGGCGTACCCCGCCCTGACCCACACGCTGCCGTTCTTGCCTGGCCGAATCGAGAAGATCGCCAGCACCTTGCCTGCTTCGAGCATCACGTTCCCCCTCTGGTGTGCGCGCCGGCGACCGTTCGCCGGCGCACCGGAGGTCTATCACCGGGGTCCGACACTCCCGGGCGTGGGCCCCGGAGTGCACGATCAGCTTGAGGCTGGAGTAACGAAGGGTGGGCCGGCAGACCCGAATGACAGCCTTGACGGGTGGCGGCGACTTCGCGGTCGTCGAACTCAACGACGGCGGCGTCTCGTCGCTGCCCGCCAGCCTCGACCCGCGCGAGCTCTTCAGTCGCCTGCCGTTCCTGCGCTCGTGAGCGCCAGCACCCCACCCGTGCTCACCGCGGCCGGCTCGCCCTCAGCCCCAGCCCCACCACCAGCGGCACGCCGAACCACAGCGCGTACGCCACCACCCGCGTCAGCTCGACGCGCGAGACGAAGAAGTCCACCAGCACCACCGAGCCCGCCACGCCCAGCCCCGCGAGCGCGTCGAGCGCTGTCCTCGCCGGCCCCAACAGGCGCACCGCGGCGAACAGGTCACTCATCGAGCCCGCCCACCAGCCACGCGTAGAACCCCACCCCACAGAAGAGCGCCAGGGCGCTGGCCAGCGCTCGCAGCCAGTCGGCTGCGCCCACGCTGTACGCGAACGCCCCCAGGCCGCCCAGCCAACTGGCCCAGCCGAACACCACCAGGTGCGCGCGCGCCCGTGTCATGGCCGGGCTCTACCGCATCTGTCGTTGCGAAGAGCATCGAGCAGGCTATTGCTGTCCCGCATGGCTGATTCTTTCGCCGCGTTCCGGCACCCCGGCGTCGCGCGCTTCGCGGCAGGGCGGTTCTTCTCGGCCATGGCCACCACCACCGTGTCGGTCGCGGTCGGCTGGCAGTTGTACGAGAAGACCGGCTCGGCGCTGGCGCTGGGGCTGACCGGCCTGGCCGAGGTCATTCCCGTGGTGGGGCTCTCGCTCATCGCCGGCGCCGCAGCCGACCGCTTTCCCCGCCGCCGCGTGGCCATGGCCGCGCACACCCTGCTGGCCGTCTGCTCGGCGCTGCTCTTCGCGCTCGCCCGCTTCGACGGGCCCGCCAACGCGTATTACGTGGTGCTCTTCTTCATGGGCGTGGGCATGGCGTTCCGCTCGCCGTCGGTGGGCGCGATGCTGCCGCAGTTGGTCCCCCAGAAGGACTTCACCAACGCCAACGCCTGGTTCTCGAGCACCTACGAGTTCGCCTCGATGGCCGGCCCCGCGTTGGCCGGCGCGCTCATCGCCTGGGTCAGCTCGGCGTGGTTGGCCTTCGCCTTCGCCAGCGTGGCGCACCTGCTGTTCATCGGCGTGCTCTGGTCGCTGCCGCACCGCCCGGCGGTCTCGACGGGTCGGGCCCAGGGGCTGCGCGACCTGATGGTGGGCCTGCGCTTCGTGCTCGACGCGAAGGTCTTCCTGGGCGCCATCACCCTCGACCTCTTCGCGGTGCTGCTGGGCGGCGCCACCGCGCTGTTGCCCATCTACGCGAAGGACATTCTGCACGCGGGCCCGGTGGGCCTGGGGTGGCTGCGGGCGGCGCCGGCCCTGGGCGCGATGGTGATGGCCGTGCTGCAGACCCGCCTGCCCTCGTGGAAGCGACCGGGGGTGGTGCTGCTCTTCACCGTGGCTGGCTTTGGCCTCGCCACCCTGGGCTTCGGGCTGTCGACCAGCACGCCGCTGTCCTGGGTGATGTTGTTCTTCACCGGGGTCTTCGACAACGTCTCGGTCGTCATTCGCGCCACGCTCGAGCAATCGCTCACCCCCGACGTGATGCGCGGCCGGGTGTCGGCCATTCACTACGTGTTCATCGGCATGTCGAACGAGCTGGGCAGCTTCGAGTCGGGCAGCACCGCCGCGCTCTTCGGGCCCATCGCCTCGGTGGTGGGCGGCGGCGTCGGCACTCTGCTGGTGGTGCTGCTGGTCGCGCTCGCGGTCAAAGACCTCCGCACCCTGCCGCCGCTCAATTCCCTCAAGCCCCTGCCGGTGCCCGAAGGAGTCTGACCCATGAACCCCGCCATTCTGGTGCACGGTGGTTGCGGCCCCCGCTCCGAGGCCGACGGTGACGACCAGCAGAGCCGCGCCGGCGCGCTGGCCGCCGCGAAGGCAGGCCACGCCGTGTTGCGCGGCGGCGGCAGTGCCATCGACGCGGTCGAACGAGCCTGCCGGGTGCTCGAAGACGACCCGGCCTTCAACGCCGGCTACGGCGCAGTGCTCAACGAAGACGGCGTCGCCGAGCTCGACGCCAGCATCATGGACGGCGCGAGCCTGAAGGCCGGCGCGGTGGCGGTGGTGACCACGGTGAAGAACCCCATCACGGCCGCGCGCCGGGTGATGGAGCGCACCAGGCACGTGTTGCTGGTGGGCGCGGGCGCCGAGGCCTTCGCGCACGAGGCCGGGCTGCCCCGCATCGAGAACCAGGCGCTGGTGACCGAGAAGGCCCGCGCGCGCTTCGCCGCCGAGCGGCTGGCCACCCATGGGACGGTGGGCGTGGTGGCCGTCGACGTTCAGGGCCACGTGGCTGCCGGCACCTCGACCGGAGGCACTTCGAGCAAGAAGCGCGGGCGGGTCGGAGATTCGCCGCTCATCGGGTGTGGCACGTATGCAGACGACCGGCTGGGCGCGGTGTCGTGTACCGGCGTGGGTGAATACATCATTCGCGTCACCCTCGCGCGGCGCGTGCTCGAGCTGCTCGACCGGGGGTTGTCGCCACAGGCCGCCGCCGAAGCGGGGCTGGCCGAGGTGGTGCGCCTGGGCGGCGAAGCAGGAGTGATTCTGGTGACGCCTCAGGGAGAACTGGCCTGGGCCACGTCGGCCGAGCGCATGTCGCGGGCCTGGGTCACTCGCGACAACGAGACGGGGTCGGCGTTCTGGAAGTGATTTGTTTGTACAAATACAAACGTGACTACTAGAACCCCTGCACAGGGCGTCGGCGTGGTGTGTTTTCCTTTGGCCGGCTGTCAATTTCACATTCACCAGGAGTTCTGAACTTTCATGTCTCTCGACAAGATGTTGCGCGACGTCGTTCGTGAAGAGGTGGCGAAGGTGCTCGGGCCGCTGACGGCCATCGTCACCGACCTGCAGGCGCAGGGCGCGGTCGTCGCGCGCCTGGCCTCGGCGCTCGGCACGCCCATCAAGCGTGGCCCGGGCCGTCCTCCCAAGGCGGTCGCGCTGACCGCCACCAAGGCCAAGCGCGGTCGCAAGGCGGCGGTCGGCGCCAGCGGCGGCGCGCGGGTCTGTGCTCTCGAGGACTGTGGTCGCCCGGCCCGCAGCAAGGGCTACTGCGCCGCGCACTACCAGAAGTACCGCATGCTCGAGCGCACCGACCGCCTGCCGAGCGACTGGAAGCCGTACGCGGCCGAGGGCTCGGTGAAGAACCTGGCGCTGCCCCGTGGTCGCGCGGGCGCGAAGGCGCTGGCGGAAGCGCGCAAGAAGTAGGCGCGTCGACCGTTCGCGTCGATCAGACGCCCGGCCTCCTCAGCAGGAGACCGGGCGTCGTCGTGTTCGGGGTCGCTGGCGCCTCGGCGAGGGCGGGCGTTCATTGGCGCTCGGTGCAGGCGACACCCATTGAGACCGGCAGTCGGAAACTGCCTGAAGGGGGGCGGCAAGGGTCGGGTCAGCGCCCTGCTCATCGCGAACAGCCCCATCTCGACCTCGAGGCGGCGGTCCGCCAAGGTGCTTTGCGAATCGTTCTTCATTGCAGCCTCGCTCTCCGAGGCTGGAGTGAAGAACGATTCAACCGAGGTCACCCGACCATCGCAGGAGGGGCTGATTCACGTTCGGCACGGCCTTTGGTCGGACAGAGACCGGCCCCCTTGATGCTCGAGCCTCGAGGACTTCGTTCAGCTCGCGAGGTAGCGTCAAGCGATGGGCCTGTGGGACTCGATGCGCAGCATGTTCACGCGCACGGCGCCGACCGTGACGCCGCCCCCGGCCCCCCTGGCCTTCGTCGACGATGGCGAGTGGGTCGGCAAGCTCGCCGACGACGCCAGCTTCGGGGTCTACGCCGACTGGCTCGAAGAGCGCGGTGACGGCCGCGCCGAGCTGGTGCGCCTGGGCTTGCGCCAGCAAGACGTGCCGGCCTTCGTTGACGCCCACGCCGCCTCGCTGCTGGGGCCGCTGGCCACCCGGAAGCGCTCGTCGCGCAACGGCTTCCGCGCCGAGCTCGAGCTGCAGTGGGACCGCGGGGTGCTTCGAGGTGCAGGCGTACGCAGCGAGCAGGTGTGGGCAGACCTGGACGCGCTCCTCGCGTTGCCCGTGGCCCGCCACCTGACCGAGCTGGGGCTGGGCATCGAAACGCCGCTCGAGCCCCTGTGCAGCACCGAACGGGTGAGCACACTCGCGCGCCTTCCCCTGCTACGTGCGCTGCTGCTCGCGGACTTCACCCGGGACGAGTGCGAGATGAGCTGGGCCCAGGTGGGCGACGTCGCCGCGGTCTGGAGCGCGGTGCCCCAGCTCGAGCAGCTGACCCTCCGCGGGCTGGTCTCGAACCTGGGCGCCATCGACGCCCCGCGGCTCACGCGCTTCGTGCGGGAAACGAGCGGGCTGACCCGCGCCGAGCTGGCCGTGCTGGCCCACGCGCGCTGGCCGCGACTCGAGCACTTCGAGCTGTGGTTCGGCGACGCCAACTACGGCGCCGAGGGCACCGGCGACGACGTGCTGCCGGTGCTGCGCGCCCTGCCCCCGACGGTGACGAACCTGGGTCTGCGCAACTGCGAGTTCACCGATGAGCTGATCGACGTACTGGTGGAAAGCGGCGTGCTGCCCCGGCTGCAGGGGCTCGACCTCTCGCTGGGGTGCCTGACCGACGCGGGCGCGGCGCGCCTGCTCGAGCGCCGCACCCACTTCGAGCGCCTGACCCGGCTGGTGCTCGACGAGTGCCTGCTCTCGGAGCAGCACCTGCCGGCGCTGGCGGCGCTGGGACCCACCGTCAGCCTCGAGAAACAGCGGCTGGGCGAAGGCGAGCCGGGCGAGCGGTACGTCGCGGTGGGTGAGTAGCACCCCGCCACTTCCCTCCGTGTCGGGTTTGGGCCAGAACGGTTCCATGAACCACCGAGAACTCGAGGGCTCCATTCACGTCGACCTGGCGCGTGACGAGACCTACGGCGGGTACCTGCAGCTCGAGAAGATTCTCGGTTCCCAGACGCCGCGCAGCGACCAGCACGACGAGATGCTGTTCATCATTCAGCACCAGACCAGCGAGCTGTGGATGAAGTTGATGCTGCACGAGCTCGACCGCGCGCTGGCGCACGTGAAGGCCGACGAGCTCGAACCGTGCTTCAAGATCTTCGCGCGCATCGCGCACATTCAACGCATGCTCTTCGAGCAGTGGGCGGTGCTCGAGACCATGACGCCCAGCGAGTACCTGAGCTTCCGCGACTCGCTCGGCCGCTCGAGCGGCTTCCAGAGCTACCAGTACCGGGGCCTCGAGTTCATGCTCGGCAACAAGGACGCGAACATGGTGCTGCCGCACCGCAACGACCCGGTCGCCTTTCCCTGGCTGCAGGCGCGGCTGACCCAGCCCAGCCTGTACGACGAGTTCCTGCGCTTCCTGAAGCGCCGCGGGCATGACGTGCCGCAAGACCGGCTCGAGCGCGACTTCACCAAGCCCTATGAGCGCAGCGCGGGCGTGGTGCAGGTCTTCAAGACCGTCTACGAGGCGCCCGAGAAGCACTGGGCCGCGTACGAGATGGCCGAGAAGCTGGTCGACACCGAAGAGCGTTTTCAGCTCTGGCGCTTCCGCCACATGAAGACCGTGCACCGCATCATCGGGTTCCGGCAGGGCACGGGCGGCAGCAGCGGCGTGAACTTCCTCAAGCGGGCGCTCGAGCTGACCTTCTTCCCCGAGCTGTGGGACGTGCGGACCGAGCTGTCCCTGCCCGGCGCCGCTCGGGTCTGACCCGGTCGTCTCTTTCGACCCGCCGCGGCGCGCCCCCAAACGGGGGACGCCGGAGCCTGCCCGCTTGCGTATTGGGTTGGGCTGGGTGGGGTTTCGACGACTCGATGGTGGTGGCGGCTTTCAGGCGGGCGCACGTGCGCTGACGTGCGGAAACCTCACGCGCCGCGGCCGGGTCATTCCAGTCACCACGGGTCTGAGCACCCCATGACGACGCCGCGTTCAGCGCGCTCGCGGGTGATCGGCACGACGCGTGAAGAGCCTCGGGTGGTGAGGCCAGCGACACCACGGGTGCCCGCGGAAATCGTCCGGGGGGCGCTGCAGGCGATGGACCAGTGCGGGTTCGACCCGACGCCCTTCGCCGCCCTGGTCGCCGAGCCTCGCGAGCTGACGACGCCCGTGGCGACGTTGCCCTGGCAGACCCTGGTCGAGCTGACCGAAGCCTTCACCCGCGCCCATGGGCAACCCCAGACCAACCGTGTGGCCCGCGCGATGGCCTCGACCCTGCCCTCGCTGCGCACGCTGGCCAACCTGCTGCTGCCTCCGCGCGTGGCCTTTCGCGTGTTGTTCGAGGCGATGGGCCGCTCGTCGCTGTGGTCGCTCAAGACCGAGACCAAAGGCACGGCGATGTCGGTCTCGCTCGAGCTGGCGCGCGGGCTGACAGGGTCGCTGCCGGTGCTCGAAGCGGCGGTGGCGCTGCTGGGCGTGGTGCCCACCCTGAGCGAGCTGCCCGAGTTGGGCCTGGCGAGCACCGTGACCGCCACCGAAGCCTCGGTGCGGTTCGAATTGCCGCGGGGCCGACGTTTCCACCTGCGGCCCTCCGAGAGTCACCTGGCGATGGTGGTCGAACAGCTCGCTCCCGGCGCCGACCCGGTAGTCGCGCCCTCGATGGTGATGCTGGAGCAACGTTACGGGCTGACCCGCGCCGAGAGCCGCATCGTGCGCAGACTGGCGGCGGGGCGCTCGCTGGCCGAAATCGCCGGAGAGCTGGGCGTGGGGACCGAGACCGTGCGCACGCACACCAAGCGCGCGATGCAGAAGACCGGCACGCATCGGCAGGCCGAGATGGTGGCGTTGATGCTGCGGCCGGGCGCGGCGAGCTGAACAGCGCGCCTGAACGTTCCGCCGGCGAGGGGTACGCCTGCGACGCGTGCGGCTCACGACGTGTCTGGCACCGTGCTGACCGCGCACGGGTGGAGCGCGTAAGCCCCACGCACCCCACACGCCTTCGGAGCACCGAGTCTCGCGTCGCGAGAAAGACCAAAAGCGTGTGACACCTGACGGTGCGCTTTTCAGCCCTTCTTCACCGCGCCCGAGTCGGGCGGCGCCACGTTGCGCAGGAAGTTGGCCACGTCGGCGAACCGCGCGTCGAGGTAGCCGCGCACCTCACCGTCGATGCCGGTGGCGTCCATCGCGCGCTGCATCGAGCGCACCCAGGCGTCGCGCATGGCCTCGTCGACCGGCACGCGGGCGTGGCGCATGCGCAGCCGCGGGTGCCCGCGCGCCTCGAGGTACCCCTGCGGCCCGCCGAGCCAGAAGATGAGGAAGAGCGCGAAGGTGTCGCGGAACTCGCGCGGAATGTGCCCATGCTCGTCCAACCGATGGGTCCTGGTCAGCTCGGGCTCGTGCGCCTGCATGGCGTCGTAGAAGGCCTCGACCAGGGCGCGAATCTTCGGCTCGCCCAGGCGCAGGTACGGCGTGTCTTCGGGGCTGGGCACCCAGCCGGTGTCGGTGCGCAGGGTGACCATGTCAGGCCGCTCCGCCCAGCCAGGCCTCGAAGGCCGCGAACGAATACGGCCGCCCGAGGAAGGTCTGCACCAGCGCCGCCGCTTCCTGGCTGCCGCCGGGCTCGAGCACGGTGCGCCGGTATTCGGTCGCCACGCCGGGGTTGAGGAGCTTTCCCCCGAAGCGGGTCAGCAGGTCCTTCGCGATGACCGTGCTCCAGAGGTACGTGTAATACGTCGCCGAATACCCATCGAGGTGGCCGAACCCCAACTCGAAGTGCGTGCCCTCGGCCCATTCCCGGCGCAGCGGCATGTATTGGTTTTGCAGCTCGCGCACGGTCTGGTTGGGGTCGAACCCCGGAGCGCGCTGGTGGAAGGTGAGGCTGATGTCGGCCAGGAAGAACTGGCGCCGCTCACCGAGGCCCACGCCGAATTCGCGCGCGCGCTTGAGCTGGTCGACCAGCGAGGCGGGAATGGGCGCGCCGGTGTCGACGTGGCGCGCGAACCCCTGGAGCACCGCCGCGTCGAGCGGCCATTCCTGCAGCAGCATCGAGGGCACTTCGACGAAGTCCCATTCGGTGCGAATGCCCGACACCCCACCCCACGGCTGCCGGCCGCCGAAGATCTCGTGCAGCAGGTGCCCGAACTCGTGGAAGAAGGTCTCGACGTCGCCGTGCTGCAGCAGCCCGCCAGGTCGGGGGAAATTGCAGACAAGCACCGCCTCGGGCAACTGCTTGTCTTTGCGACCGGTGGTCAGCCCGAACTCGGCTGCGTGCTTGTACTTGCCCTCGCGGGGGTGCATGTCGAGATGAATGCGGCCCAGCGCCGTTTCCCCGTCGAACACGTCGAAGGTCTCGACGTCGGGGTGCCACACCGGCGCGTCGGCCACCGGCTGGTAGCGAATCGAGAACAGCTTCGCGGTCGTCTCCATCACCCCGCGCTTGACGTTGCCGTATTCGAAGTACGAGCGGAGGGCCTGGGAATCGAGCCCGTATGATTCGGCCTTCACCCGGTCTTCGTAGAAGCCGAATTCCCACGGCTCGAGCGAGGTCGCCTCGGGCTCGTCGCGGCGCTTGCGGGCCAGCAACTGCGCCAGGTCGGCGCGCGCGCGGGTCAGGGTCGAGGCCTTGCCGCGCTCGACGAAGTCCCGCGCGGCCTGCGCGGTCTTCACCATCTTGGTCTCGGTGGCGAAGGCGGCCCACGAGTCGTACCCCAGCAGGGTGGCCAGGTCGTGGCGACGGGCCAGCAGGTCCTTGAGCACCTGCTCGTTGGCGGGGAAGGCCCGCGAGCGGTACGCGCGCCAGAGCGCTTCACGCACCGTGGCGCCCTTCGCGTAGGTCATCACCGGCAGGTAGTCGGGCGTGTTGGTGGTGACGGCCACCCGGCCATCGGGGCCCGCGGGGTGCGCAGCGAGCCAGTCGGTGGGCACGCCTTCGAGCTCGGCTGGAGTCGCGTGCACGGTGCGCACGTCGTCGCGAATGTTGCGGCCGAAGTTCTGGCCCAGCTTCACCAGCGCCTCGTTGAGCTCGCGCACCTTCGCGCGCGTGACCTCGTCGCGGTCGACGCCCGCCCGGCGGAATTCGCGCAGCGTCTTGCCCAGCCAGAAGCTGGTGACGGCGTCGAGCGAGTGGGGGTCGACGGCCTGCAGGGCTTCGTAGACGCCCCGGTCCTGCGAGAGTTCGACCGAGAAGATTTCGAGCCGTTGCTCGCAGCCCTCGGCGGCCTCGCGGAACGCGGCGTCGGGGTGGACCTCGCGCGCCAGGCCCGAGCGCTGGGCCATGTTGCCGACCGAGGTGGTCAGCTCGTCATAGAGCTCGAGGGCGCGGGCACTTCCCTTCGCGAGCGCCTTGAGTTCCTTCACCTGGGCCTGGGCCCCAGCGAGCACCTCGTCACAGGTGGTGGTGAACGACGAGACGGAGCCGGCAAGCAGGGCGGCGGCAGGCGCAGAGGTCATGCGCAGCGGTCTAACCGATTGTCCCCGACTTTGGCTCGAGCAGTGCGCAGGTCGGCCAGGCGCAGTGCGACACCTTCCCAGTCCGCCCCACCGACGGTGTGGAGGCCTGGAGTCGCGGCACCGCCAGATTTCATCGTGGAGTCATCGCACCGACGGTGGGCCGCCTTCGACGCCAGTCGCCCTCGGGTATTCACCGCTCCCACTCGCGACTCGGGGG
This sequence comes from uncultured Myxococcales bacterium, assembly GCA_903911905.1. GTDB lineage: Bacteria > Myxococcota > Myxococcia > Myxococcales > Myxococcaceae > Xiheilimnobacterium > Xiheilimnobacterium phototrophicum. The sequence continues at coordinate 17,447 of CAIWFK010000523.1, read as the reverse complement.
CGCTACAAACCCGTCCCATGACCCGTCGCTACGTTCTCGCGCTCGACCAGGGCACCACCAGCACCCGCGCCACGCTGCTCGACTCGAAGCTCACCGTGGTGGGCGTGGGCCAGAAAGAATTCACCCAGCACTTTCCCAAGCCGGGGCAGGTCGAGCACGACCTGAACGAAATCTGGGCCAGCGCCGAATGGTGCATTGCCAGGGCGCTCAAGGCCGCGAAGGCGAAGGGCAGCGACATCGCCGCCATCGGCCTCACCAACCAGCGGGAGACCACCGGCCTGTGGCACCGTGAGACCGGCAAGCCCCTGCACCGCGCCATCGTCTGGCAGGACCGCCGCACGGCGCCCTTCTGCGCCGACCTGAAGGCGCGTGGAGAGGAGCCGCGGGTGCGCGCGCTGACCGGCCTGGTGCTCGACCCGTACTTCTCGGGCACCAAGCTCAAGTACCTGCTCGACACCGTGAAGGGCGCGCGCGAACAGGCGAGTGCCGGCTCGCTGTGCTTCGGCACCGTCGACACCTGGCTGGTCTACAAGATGACCGGCCACGCCTCGCACGTCACCGACGTCTCGAACGCCAGCCGCACCTTGCTGATGGGGCTCGAGTCGCTGCAGTGGGACGAGAGCCTGCTCAAGCTGCTCGACGTGCCGCACTCGGTGCTGCCCCGCATCGCGGGCTCGAGCGAGCTCTACGGGCTGACCCGCGGCATGAAGTCGTTGCCCGACGGCATTCCCGTCTCGGGCATGGCGGGCGACCAGCAGGCGGCGCTCTTCGGCCAGGCCTGCTTCGAGCCAGGCGAGGCCAAGTGCACGTACGGCACGGGGGCGTTCCTGTTGATGAACGTGGGGCCCGCTCCGGTCGCCAGCAAGTCGGGGTTGCTCACCACGGTGGCCTGGCGCATCGGCGATCGCACCACCTACGCGCTCGAGGGCAGCGCCTTCATCGCGGGAGCGGCGGTGCAGTGGCTGCGCGACGGGCTCAAGCTCATCAAGAAGGCCAGCGACGTCGAAGCGCTGGCCCGCACGGTGAAGGACACTGGCGGCGTGGTCTTCGTGCCGGCGCTCGCCGGGCTGGGCGCGCCGCACTGGCGGCCCGATGCACGCGGGCTGTTCGCCGGCATCGACCGCTCGACCAACGCCGGGCACCTGGCGCGCGCGGTGCTCGAAGGCGTGGCGCTGCAGATTTGCGACCTGGCCGAGGCCATGCGCCTGGACTCGGGGCGTGACATTCCCGCCTTCAAGGTCGATGGCGGCGCGGTGTCGAACGACCTGTTGATGCAGTTCCAGGCCGACCTGCTGAACACGCGCGTGGTGCGCCCGAAGAACACCGAATCGACCAGCCTGGGTGCCGCGTTCCTGGGCGGGCTGGGCGTGGGTTTCTGGAAGTCGCCCGAAGCGATTCGCCGCGCGTGGAAGGCGCAGAAGGTCTTCACGCCCAGAATGTCGGCCGAGGTCCGCGCGAAGCACCTCGGCAGTTGGCGCGACGCGGTCAAGCGCGCGTGAGAGCCCTGTTCACCTGCGCGTGTCTGGTGACCGCCTGCACGAGGCCCGTGGCCGCCACGCAGGGCGCGGTCGATGCGGGGCTGCACCGGCGCGCCTCGACCGACCTGCGCAGCGCGCTGTTGCTGGTCTTCCCCGAATACCGCGGGGCCCACATTCTCGACGGGCAGGCCACGCTCGAGCGGCGCTACCTGAAGCCCGTCGCCCCCTCACCGGGGTGGACGACGCTGGTCGACGGCGGTTTTTCGCAGGCGCCCTGGGCCATCACCCGGCGCGACGACACCACGTGGCAGGTGGTGATGCCGGTGAGCGACGAGGTCGCCGGCCGGCTCTTCGCCAGCCCGGCGCCCGCCTCGACGGCAGAATTCGCCTCGGTGCTCCCGCGCGGTGAGGTGTCGTTCGAAGCGTGGCGCTTCGAATTGACCTACGGGGCGGTGACTCCGGCGCGGGCGGCGTTCCTCTCGCATCAACTGGTCGAATTGCTGCGCAACAACGGCCAGTGGACGTGTTCTCCCCTGCCCCCGGTGTGGGGCAAGACGGCCGACGGCGGCACCGACGTGCCCGACTCGTTCGACGTGACGTTGACCGAAGTGGTGGGGCCCGACCGCTCACCGACGGTGGTGACGGTGCATCGGGACGGGCCGCGCGTGCAGGTGGCCGAGGCGCTGGTGACCGACGAGCGACTGCCGTGACCGCCGCCGAATCGCCGTCGACGAAGCTCTCGCTCAGGGCGCTGTTGACCCTGGCCTGGCCCATCATGCTCTCGCGCATGAGCCAGTCGGTCATCGGCCTGTCCGACGTGTGGCTGGTGGCCGACCTGGGCGCCGCGGCGCTGGCGGCGACCGCGACCGGAGCGCTCAACGCCTTCGCACTGCTCATTCTGCCCATCGGCGTGATGTTCGTGGTCTCGAGCTTCGCCTCGCAGTTGGCGGGCGCGGGTGACGTGGGCGGCGCGCGGCGCTTCGCCTGGTACGGGCTGGTGGTGGCGGCCTTCACGCAGGTCGGGTGCATCGCGGTGCTGCCCTTCGTGAGTTGGCTGGTCGACCACCTGCCCAACGAGCCCGAAGTGCAGACCCTGATGCGGGGCTACCTGATGGTGCGGCTGCTCTCGGGTGGCGCGGCGGTCGGCATCGAAGCGCTCTCGAACTTCTACGGTGGGCTGGGCCGCACGCGCCCCGGCATGGTGGCCGCGGTGAGCGCGATGGTGCTCAACGTGCTGGGCAACGTGATGTTCATCGACGGGCGCTTCGGCGCGCCGAAGCTGGGCGTGACGGGCTCGGCGCTGGCGAGCACCCTGGCCACCGCCGTCGCCTTCGTGGGCTTCTTCATCTACTTCCTGCGTGACCCGCACCAGCCGTTGGGGCGGCTGCGCGTGGCCGAGTTCCTGCGCCTGCTGCGCTTCGGGTTGCCCTCGGGCTTCAACTGGCTCTTCGAGTTCCTGGCCTTCATCTTCTTCGTCAACGTGGTGGTGGCGGGCCTGGGCACCGAGGCGTTGGCGGCGATGAACGCGGTCTTCAACCTGAACTCGGTGGCCTTCATGCCAGCCTTCGGGCTGGCGAGCGCCTGCGCCATCGTGGTGGGGCAGGCCATCGGCGCGGGCCGCAAGGACGACGTGCCCGCCGCCATCTGGCTCACGGTGCGCTCCACCATCGCGTGGGAAGGCTTCGTGGGGCTCTTCTACCTGGTCGCGCCGGCGCTGCTGATGCAGCCCTTCGCCAAGGGCCCCACCGGGCCGCAGGTCGAAGCGCTGGGCGTGCGCATGCTGCTGGTCTCGGCGGCGTGGCAGGTGTTCGACGCGGTGGCGACGGTGATGGCCGAGTCGCTGCGCGCAGCGGGCGACACGCTCTTTCCGCTGGTGATGCGGCTGGCCATCGCCTGGCTGGTGTTCGCGCCGGGGGCGTACTTTTCCGTCACCCGGCTGCACTGGACCGAAATCGGCGCCACGGGGTGGATGGTGGCCTACCTGGCGCTGCTGGCCATCAGCCTGACCATTCGCTACCGCACGGGGCGCTGGCGCACGGTCGAGTTGATCGACCCGATGGCGTCGGGCCATTAGAGATCGCAGCGCCATGACCCACCGCTACGTCGCCATCGGAGACAGCACCACCGAGGGGCTCGAAGACCCCGACGGTCAGGGCGGCTACCGCGGGTGGGCGAACCGGCTCGCCGAGCACCTGAGCCGGGTGCACGGGCCCATCGAGTACGCCAACCTGGCGGTGCGGGGCCGGCAGGCGCGCGAGGTGAAGCACGAGCAACTGGGCCGCGCGTTGGCCATGAAGCCCGACGTGGCGACGGTGGTGGCAGGGGTCAACGACCTGCTGCGACCGCGCTTCGTGCTCGACGAGGTGGCGGCCGACGTCGAAGAGATGATTTCCGCGCTGCGGCGCTCGGGTGCCGAGGTGCTGACCTTCACCATGCCCGACATGGCGCAGGTGAACCCGCTGACCCGGCTGATTCGCCCGCGCCTCGAGGGGCTCAACGAGCGGCTGCGGCGTACCTGTCAGAGACACGGCGCGCGGCTGCTCGACCTGGCGGCGCGCGCCGACGTCGCCGGCGATCCGCGCCTGTGGCACGACGACCGGTTGCACGCCAATTCGCTGGGGCACGAGCGCATCGGCCTGGGGCTGGCGGCCACGCTGGGGTTGCCGGTCGACGGCTCGTGGAGCGCGGCGCTGCCTCCTCGCCCGCCGCCCTCGGTGCCCGAGCGCCTGGCGCGCGAGCTGCGCTGGTCGCGGGAATACCTGTTGCCGTGGGTGGTGCGACACGCCCGCGGCACGTCGAGCGGTGACGGGCGGGTGGCCAAGCGGCCGACGCTCGCGCGGTTCCCCTGAGGTCGTGGTGGTCGGGCACTGAGCTGATGCGCGCGTGCGCTTCGTCGAGCGAGCGCCGGGCGTCGGCGTACTGGCGGCGTCCAGCTCTGGTAGACCTCCGCGCATGCGAACGTCGATGGCCCTCGTGGCGATGCTGGTGCTCTCGAGTTGCAACTGCGGCGACAGCTCGGGCCCCGATGACGGCGGGAGCGGTGGTTCGGCGACGGGCGGTGGTTCGGCGACGGGCGGTGGTTCGGCGACGGGCGGCGGCGACGCGGGCACGCTCCCTCCGTGCAACGTCGGCTTGAACGACACCGTCGAGGCGACGCTCTACATGTCCATCGACGACGAGGGCACGCTGTTCCTCAACGGCACGCCCATCGCGACGCAGCAGATTCCGTGGAACTCGCCGCTGGTGCGCACGCTGCAGGTCAACCGCAACCCCACGGTGCCCAACGTGGTGGCCATCGAAGCGCGCAACGTCTACTCCCAGGCCGGCGTCGATCGCGCCGCGCTGGTGGACTTCCGCCTCGGGGTCCAGGGCACGCCCGACGCTTCGCAGATTTTCGCCAGCGGTGAAGGCTGGAAGACCACGCTCGCCGCCGACTCGGGCATCTCGGACGGCGGGTGGACCGCGGTGAACTTCGACGATTCGTCGTGGGGCCCGTCGGTGTCGGTGTTGCCCTACGGAGCACAGCCCTACGGCGACATCTTCGCGCAGTTCGGCGTCGACACCACCGGCGCTTCGTGGATGTGGGCCTACGACCCGTCGCAGGCGCCCAACCGGCCCACGCTCGAGCCCAGCTGGTTCCGTCGGGTGTTCTACTTCCAGCTCGACGGCGGCTTCTCGACCGACGCCGGTTCCTGCATCAACTAGCTGACGCTGGTCAGGTGCGTGCCCAGCCACTCCAGCGTGGCAGCCATCACCGGCGCGAAGGCCCGACCGTCGTCGTAGACCTCGTGGTGCGCGAGCCCCTCGAGCATCACCAGCTTCCGCGGCTCGGGCGCGCGTGAATACAGGCTGACCAGCTCGTTCTTGCTGATGAGCGCGTCGGCTGCGGTGCCGATGAAGAGCGAGGCGCCGCGAATGGTGGGCACGGTGAGTTCGGGCTTGAAGTCGAACAGGTCGAGCAACGACTCGAAGGTCACCTCGAGCCGCCAGGTCGGGTACTTCGGCTGCTCGGCGACCAACAGCGCGCAGGTCGCGGGGTCCGACGCGAGCAGGCGCGGCACGCCGATGTACGTGACCTCACCCGAAGCGACGAAGGCGCGTCGCGCCGCCACGACCTTCGAGCGAAAACGCGCGAAGTCGGGGAAGTGGGTCCACACCCGCTCGAGGTCACCGGGGCCGGCCACCGCCACCAGCGCCTTGACCCGCGCGTCGACACCGGCGACGGCAGTGGCCACGCTGCAGCCGAGCGAAATGCCGAACAGGCCCAGCCTGGTCGCGTCGACCTCGGGAACCGTCTCGAGGAAGGTGAGCGCGTTGCGGACGTCTTCGACCTGCGCGCGGGGCACCAGCCGGCAGCGGGGCTGCCCTTCGCTTTCCCCGAAATACCGGTAGTCGACGCTGAGCGTGACGTAGCCGGCCGCCACCAGCGCCTCGGCGTTCCGGGGCAGGAACACGTCGCGGGTCAGGCTGAAGCCCTGGCAGCACACCACCGCAGGGCGAGGCGGGGTGACGTCGTCGGGCAGCCGCAACGTGCCGACCAGCTTCTGGCCTTCCGAAAAGAAGGTGACGGTGCGGGTCTGCATCACTTCGCCTCGGCGACGCGCTTCTCGAACGCCGCCAGCCGGGTCGCGGGGTACTGGGCCCTGGGCAGCGCGCGCGCATACGCGAGTGCCTCGGCCAGCACCTTCTTGCGAGCGACCGCATTGCCCTGCTTCTCGAGGATGCTGGCCTTGGTCTCGTACAGGCGCAGCTTGCGCGGGCCGGCCTTGCACTTGCCCAGGGCGCGGTCGATGTCGGCGAGCGCGAGGTCGTACTTCCCAAGTTCGCGGTGAAGGAGCGCCAGGCGCGCAGGCGGGTTGTAGTCGGCGGGCAGGTCCTTCTCGGAGCGCATCAGCGGCTCGACCATTCGCTCGGGCGTCTTCGCGGACAGGGCGGCGTTGACGCGGTGGGGGTCGAACACGGCGCGCTCTGCGGGCGTCTTCGCCTTCGCGGCCTGGGCGTCGAGAAAGGCCAGCCACTGCTTCGCCAGCGCCACGCCCGCGGCCTCGTCCTTCGCGGCGAAGCGCTCGGTGGCCAGCGACTCGTAGAGCCCCGAGGTGTCGTCGGCCAGCACGTCGGTGAAGGCCAACGCCGTTCGGCCCTCGGCGACCAGGGGCTCGAGCAGGCGGGTGCGGCCGTCCCCCTCGGGCAGCTCGATGGCGCAGCCCAGCCCCCAACTGAGGGCGTTGACGCGATCTCCGTGCACGGTGAGCGAGGGCAACTGTTCGACCGCGGTACGGGCGCAGGCCTCGTTCGACTTCGAGAGCGCGAGCGCCGAGAGCATCGAGAGCACCGCGCGGGCGCTGGTGCCCGCCTGCGCCTTCTGGGCGGCGACGTACTTCTGCGCGGCCGCCTCGCTCTTGCCCTCGGCCAACAGCGCGTCGGCCTCGGCGACCAGGCCACCGCCGCCGCGCGCCGCGTCGAGCAGCGCCTTCATCTGCGTCTCGTCGGTGCTGCCCACCCACTTGAAGAGCAGCTTGCCGCTCGAGGGGTCGATGAAGAAGAGCGTGGGCCAGACCTCGACCGGGTACTGCTCGAGGAAGGCCGCGCTGCCCGGCTTCTCGGTGTCGACGGCGGCGAAGACCACGTCCTTCTCGTAGGGCGCGAACCCGTCGCGGGTCAGCACGTGCTCGCGCATGAACACGCAACTGTGGCACCAGGGCGCCCAGGCGTCGACGAAGAGCAACTTCTGGTTGGCCTTCGCGGTGGCGAGCGCGGCGGCGAAGTCGTCCTCGACGAAGCGAGGCCCGGCCGCGAGGGTCAGGGCAACGAGCAGTGGCGTCATGGGCCCAGTCGTAGTCCACTCGAAGGGCCAATGCGCGACGACGAGCTTCGAATTCGCCTGGAAGGCGGGGCCGAGCTGCTCGAGGAAACGCACCAGCGCTACCGCACCCTGGTGTCCTCGCTCAAGGGCCTGCGCTGGAAGGAAGGGCTGCGCCGCAACGTCGAGGTGCTGCGCGAGGTGGTGCGCGTGCAGGCGCAGGTCGACGACACGCTGGCGCGGGTGCAGCGGCGCCGCGAGGCCGAGGCCTGGCCCGACAGCCCGCTGGTGCGCCTCTTTTCGGAAACGACCTCGCTGCGCGCCGAGCTGCAGCAGCGCGTGACTGCGCGGCTGGGCGAGACGTTGCAACTGGGTGCAGGGTTGTCGGCGCTCGAGGCGCGGGTGGTGTTCGCGCCGCGGCTGGTGCTGCCGGGCAGTCGGTGGGCGGTGGCCTGCGAGGTGTTGCCGACCACCGAGGCCTTCGTGCAGCACTCGCAGCGCTTCGGGGCGCACCTGCAGCGGCTCTTCGCGGGTCGCGACGACGCGCCGGTGAACGCCACCGACGACGAGCTGGCCGCCTTCGCTCGCGAGTGGCCGGGCGGGCTGCACGCGCTCGACCAGGCGCTCGAGCGGTTGGACCGGGTCGACCTGACCGGCGGCGTTCGGCGCTCGCTGTTGAGGCGGGCTCGACGGCCACCGTCGGGGCCGCCCGAGCCGACGGGCGCGGAGGTGGTGGTGCACGCGCTGCACTGGCGTGACGCGGCGCTGGCGCACGTGCAGCGGGTGGTGGCGGCCAGGCTCGAGCCCGCGAGGGTCGAGGCGCACGAGCGGTTGGCGGTCTACCTGTGGCTGGCCAGGCGCGGGCGCACGGGGGAACCACTCGACCTGGGGCCCGGGCGTCGGCCCCGCGCGGCGCTGCTCGAGCTGGCGGCGCTGCTGCGGGGGCAATTGGGCGGAGCGCCGAACCGCGATGCGTTCGGGTCACTGCGCACCCTGGCCACCGAAGCCGACGGCGCACCGAGCGACCCCGATTGGAAGCGGGTGCTCGAGAGCCTCAAGCTGGTGATGCGGGTGATGGCGGCACCGGCGGCGTTCCTGCCTCCGGTACATCGGGAAAAGGCGCCTGGCCCGAGGCGACTTGACGTGGCGACGAATCTGTCGAGTTGCCTCGACGCCATCGAAACGCAACTTGATCGTGGGCGACAGTAGGCACGCAAGTTGTGCGTCACGCCGCCGAGCCGTCGGTCTTCTGACGGAGGTGAGGCCCCTGAGATATCGACCACTCCCCTCGACACGGGGCGCTCCGCACCGGCGGTGGGGCCATGGCACGGCTGATGCTGATCAACGCCTCCATGTTCTCTGCTCCAGTCAAAGCCTGCAGCGAGTGTCCGCTCCGGTCGAGCGGCCGTTGTCCCTTCGTGATGCGGAAAGTCGAGGCCGGCACCACGCTCTGGTCGCAAGGAGACATTCCCCAGCAGGTGGCCTTCGTTCGCGAGGGGCTGCTCTCGATGCAGGCCTCGGGCGTCAACGGCACCGAGGTCATTTCGGCGGTGCGTGGCGCGCGAGCCATGGTGGGCTTCGAGGGCCTGCGCAGTCAGCCGGCGCGGGCCTCGGTCGAGACGTTGGTCGAGACCGAGCTGTGCGTGGGTGACGCGCGAGACGTGCGTGCCTGGGCAGGGCTCGACCCGGCGACCAGCGACAACCGCTCGCCGATTCCCATCGCCAGCCCGCTGCTCAACCTGGCCCTCGAAGAGCTGGACCGCGCAGCGCTCGACCTCGACCTGCGCAGTGGCCCGGCCGTCTCACGCCTCGCCCGGTTCCTGCTGGCCTCGGCCAACCTCATCGCCTCGGGTCGGCAGGCGCCGTTCTCGAAGCAACACGTGGCGCACCTGCTGGGCATTCGGCCCGAGACGCTCTCGCGGTGCTTCAAGGCGCTGCAGGTCGCCGGGTGCATCGAGTCGGGGCGCACCATTCGGCTGGTCGACCAGGTCAAGCTCAAGGCGGTGGCCGAAGGTCTCGAGCTGAAGGAAGCCCACGCCACGACTGCCGACTGAGCAGCGTCGCAGTGCTAGCGCCCCGCGAATGGACGACGCGCAGCGCGAGCAGCTCAAGGCAGCGGTGGAGCAGGCCGAGTCGACCACCTCGGCCGAGGTGGTGCTGGTGGTCCTGCCCCGGTCGTTCCAGGGGACCGGCGTAGCTTCGGCGTTCGGCGCGCTGCTCGCTCTGGTGGTGCTGGCGGCGGCCCTCTTCTTCGAAGACCTCGAGGTCAGCGAGCCCCTCACCTTGTCGGTGGTGGTGTTGGCCGGCGCGCTGGGAACGGCGCTCGGTCGCCTGCTGCCCGTGCGGTGGACTGCGCGAGGCGCGACCCTCAACGACGCGGTCGACGAGAAGGCCCACGCGGCGTTCTCGCGCTTCGGCGTTTCGCGCACCTCGAAGCGCACCGGCATTCTGGTCCTGCTCTCGGTGGGTGAGCGACAGGCGCGGCTGCTCTTCGACGTGGGGGTGACCGAGCAGGTGCCGGCGGCGCAGCGTGAAGAATGGCGCGCGCGGCTCCAGGGTGTGGCCGCGCGGTTCGACGTGGCGACGCTGTGCGCGAGCGTGGTGGCGCTGGGCCAGCAGGCCGGCGCGTTCCTGCCCCGCTCGGCCGATGACGTGAACGAGCTGGCCGACGCGCCCCAGGAGCACGCATGAACCGGCTCGCACGCGGCCTGGGGTTGGCGGTGCTGTTGGCGCTGCCCTGCGTGGCGCTGGCGCGGGTGGGCGGAGGCTCGTCGTTCTCGGGCTCGCGCTCGTCGTCGTCGTCAGGCTCGCGCTCGTCGTCCTTCTCGTCGGGGTCGCGCTCGTACTCGGGCTCGAGCTCGTCGTCGGGGTGGGGCAGTTCGTCGGGCTCGTCGTACACGTACACGTATTCCGGTTCGTCTGGCAGCGGCGACGGGTTCGGGTGCCTGTTGGTGATGTTGGTGGTGCTGGTGGTGGCCGTCGTCGTGGTGAAGGCGTACTCGAACGAGGGGGGCTATCAGCCGAGCATCGCACCCTCGCCTCCGCTTCCCTCGCCCAACCGGGACGTGGCCGCGCGCCTTCGCTCGCGCGACCCGTCGTTCTCGGAAGCGGTCTTCCTCGAGTGGGTCACCCTGCTCTACCTGCGCGCGATGCAGGGGCGCGGCGTGCCTGCGGCCATCGAGGCGGTGGCGCCGTGGTTCGCGGACCCCGCGTCGCAGTTGTCGGGGCGCATCGGCGCGCACCAGGTCACGGGCGTGCGGGGTGGTGGTGGGCAGCCAGAAGCTGCTCGACGCGCAACTGGGGCCCGAGGCCACCGAGGTCTCGGTGCTCTTCACCGCCTGCCTGACGGCCGAGGTACCCAGCGGTGAACAGGCGCTGTACGTCACCGAGCGGTGGACCTTGCGGCGCAAGAACGGCGTCGCTTCGCGGACCCCCGACACGGTGAACCGCGAAGGGTGCCCGTCGTGCGGCGCGGCCTTCGAGCGCGAGGTGACCGGCGCGTGCTCGAGCTGTGGGGCGTCGCTGCAGCCGGGCGAGAGCGATTGGTACGTGAAGGTCATTCGCACCCAGTTGGTCGAGACCCGGCCGCCGCTGCTCGAGGGCAACGCCGAGGAAATCGGCACCGACCTGCGCACCATCGTCGACCCCAGCCTTCACGCGCGAATGAAGAAGCTGGACGGCGCGGGGTTCGACCGCGAGAAGTTCCTGGCGCGCGCGCGCGTCATCTTCCTCAACCTGCAGGAAGCGTGGAGCGACCAGGCCTGGGCGAAGCTGCGACCGTACGAGACCGAGGCGCTCTTCCAGAGCCACCGGTTCTGGATGGAGGAATACCGACGGCAGGGGCTGCGCAACCGGCTCAGCCAGGTCGAGCTGAGCCGAATCGAACTGGTGAAGGCGTCGATCGACGCAGCCTATGAGTCCATCACCTGCCGCATGCACGCGTCGATGATCGACGTCACCACGAAGGGTTCGCGCGTGGTGGGCGGCAACCCCCGGGTGCCTCGCGAATTCACCGAGTACTGGACGTTCCTGCGTCGACCCGGCGCGAAGGGCGCGGACGACGACACGAAGTGCCCCAACTGCGGCGCACCACTCAAGGTGAACCAGGCTGGTGTCTGCGAGTACTGCCAGGCCGTCATCACCCGCGGCGAGTTCGACTGGGTGCTGACCCGCATCGAGCAGGACGAGGACTACACGGGCTGAAGCGACACCGGGCGCGCCACCGACGCCTCGAATTCGCAAGGGGAAGGCCCGGCACGCTCGACGGCGCCGCGCACGACACCTGTTGCTCCACGCCGTGTGACGCACGACGGCCCGCGGCTGCGCCCGTTGGTGCGCGCGTGGGCCGACCAGCGCGCAGCCGGCATCGGGTGACCCGGGGGGGCTTCAGCGACCCACGCGCTGCACCCACCCCTCGCTGGCCGGAAACGCCAGCACCCCTTCGAACGAGGGCGCGTTCATCGGCGCGGTCCACACGGTGACGTGCAGCGCGGTGCCATCGCGCAGGGTGTGGTGCTCTTCGTCGTCGGGCGCCTTCGCGTCGGCCACCTGCCCTGCGGCCAGCGGCTCGGGCTCGATGAAGAGCACCAACCACCGCAGCCCTTCCGCTTCCCCGACGTAGGTGGCGTACGGGCCCTTGCGCCGCAGCGACCAGGTCGGCCTCGAGAACGGCGGCACGCCCTGGTCCACCAACGAGGCCACCTCGGGCCAGGCCTGCTGGTCGACCCGCTGGTTCTCGGCCTCGAAGACCGCCTCGCGCAGTTCACGGTACACGCGCTGCTGCGGAGCGCTCAGCTCGAGGAACGAATGCTGCCACGACGGCCGCTCGGCCACGGGCAGCACGCGACTGCGCGTCACCAGCAGGCCGCCGCCCCAGACCACGACGACCAGCACCAACCAGGGACGCAGCGAATGCACCAGCGGGGTTGTAGCGCGCCGCCAGTCGCGCGGCGCGCTGGAGCGAAGGGTTCAGTTGTTCGGCGCGCCGCACACCAGCCAGTGGAGCAGCACCGCGCGCTCGCCAGCGCTGAGCGCCACCCCGGCATCGGGCAGCGGCATCAGACACCCGTAGACCTGGAAGAGCACGTCGGTCTTTCGGGCCTCGACCTCGCTCCAGGTCCCGTAGGGGCGCGCGGCCTCGAGGCCATTGGGCCCGTGACACCCGGAGCAGGTGCGCGAGATGACCGGCGAGACGTCGGCGCTCCAGCTCGGGGCTGGCATCAGGCACGAAGGCGGCAGGTCGCTCGGGCACGCGTCGGCCGGCACGTCGGGGCATGCGCTCAGCAGCAACACCACCATCGCGGTCGACGCTCGCATCGAGGCCCTCTCCACACTGTACAGGCTCCATCACGGGGGGTCAGCGCCGGCGCAGCACGCACCCCAGGGCCTTGGTCTCGACGCGCTCGGGCTCTTGCCCTGCCAGCAATCGCTCGAGCGCCCGCCGGGCCAGCGGGGTGGCCTCGGTGGACAACCTCACCCGGTCGTCGTCGAGCCCGCCGCGGTAGCGCACCCGGCCCCGGACATCGAGCACCACCAGCGTCGTCGAGAAGCGCACGCCCAGCGCGTCGGCCCAGGTGCCCTCGGGGTCGACGACGATGGGAAACGGGTACCCTCGCGCACGCACCGCCTCGGTGTCCTTCTCGAGCGACGCGTCGGCCTGCGCGTCGACGGCGATGAAGCCCACACCCTTGCTGGCGAAGTCCCTCACCAGCTCGAGCAACCGCGCGTCGTGCGAGCGCTGCACCGGACACTCCCGGGAAAAGAAGAGCACCACCGTGAAGGCCCGACGCGCGGTCTCGTCACGCAGCGAATGGGCGATGGCGTCGGTCGCCGGCAGCGGCGCCGCGTTCACCTGACTCAACAACAGCAGCAGCATCGCCGTCATGACCAGGTCCTCAGCAGCACCAACGAGACCGCGAGCGACACCGGCTCATTGAGGCCCACCGGCACTTGCGCCCCCAGCGAGCCCTGCAGCCGCCACACCGCCGTCAGCGGCACCGCGCCCGAGAGGCCCACGCTGGTGCGCACCCGCTCGCTGCCCGCCACCCGCACGCCCTCGAGCCACGCTGGCAACGCCGCCAACGCCGAGGCCGACAGCGCCACCGCCGCGCCGTCGTCGAAGGCCCACCCCGCAGAAGCCGCGAGCGTGAAGGTGGGTCCGAGCGTCTCGTGTACGCCCAGCACCAGTCGCGGCAGCGACTGCTGCACCAGCCCCGAGCCCTGCAGGAACCAGTGACCGCTGGTCTGTTCGACCCCCAGCCCCAGCGCGCCCTGCCAGAGGCCGGCTCCGGTGGCGTCGCTGCCCAATGGTTGGTGGGCGAGCTCGGGTGGCCGCCCGGTGGGCATCGTCACGCCTGCCAGCAGCGCGAGGCCGGGCAGGTGCGCCGATTCACCCGCCAGCAGGAAGTCGTAGCGGAACGAGGCCGTCACGTCGCCCAGGCCCAGCCCCGCCTCCTCATTCCCTCGCGCCCAGCGCACACCCTGCTGCAGGGGAACGCTGAGGCCGACCTGCCCTTCACCGAGTACCCGCACCAGACCCGACAGCGTCTCCACCACGTCCACACTGCCGGTGCGGGCCGGCACGGCCACGAAGCGGCCCGTCGCGTCGAGGCTGCCCACCTGCGGCGAGGCCTGCACGCCCAACGCGACCAGCGCATCTTCGTGCGGCGTCAGGCGCGCCGGGCCCACGAGGCTGACCCCCGCGCAGCAGGCCTGGGCCCGCACCTGCCCCGCGACGGCGAGCAGCAACGCCACCGCCAGCCGCGCGAGCTCAGGGAACGTCGAACGAGATGACGGCGTCATCGCTCAGCGCTCCTTCGAAGTGACTGCGCAGCTCCCACTTCCCGGGCATGGCCAGCGAGACCTCGGTCACGTCGAAGCCGCCGTCGACCAGCTCGACGGTGGGCGTGACCGCACTGCCGTGTCCCATCACCGGCATCCACGGGGTCACTGCCAGGCGCACCTGGTCTACCGGCACCTCGGGACCGAAGGCCAGGCGCACCGCATTCACGCCGCGCGCGACGGGCGCTCCGACCTGCTCGAACACCGACAGGGCCCGACCCTGCGAGGTGCTCACCGTCAGGGTCGGCTGCGGGTCGAAGGTGACGAGCGTGGGCGCACTCGGGCCTGCGCACGAGAGCGCAGCCAGCACCACCACGGTCGCGGCTCTCATGGCACGTCGACGTAGAAGGCGACGTGACCGTGCGGCGAGGTGTCCGCCACGTCGGTGCACGACTCGTAGAAATGGAACTTCACCGTCCACTGCCCCGGTGCATCGAAGTGCACGGGCCCGATGGTGTACACGCCGGGCGAGACCTCGGTGGTGGTCTGCCCGGAGTTGGGCGCCGGGTGCGTGTCGCTCAAGAAGGCTTCGATGAGCGTGCCCGCGCCGCTGGCCGCCGTGCCGTCGCTCTTCTTCGTCACCGTGGCGGTGAAGGACACGTTGGCGTTCTCGGTGACGGGCGTGACCGAATACGACACGTGGTACTTGCAGTCGTCGTCGTCGGCGATGGTGTTGTAGCGAACGACCTCGACCGCATCGACGCCCGCGTCGGCGTTCGGGTCGGGCTGCTGGTGGCAGACGGCCAGGTCGGGAATGACGAGGTCGGTCGGCCCACAGTGGCTGTCGGCCACGCCCGGCGCCGGGCCTCCGAGTTTGGGCCCGCAGGCCAGGGTCAGACACAACGAGACGACGAACGACGGGAACGCGATGACGCGAAACATGGGTGACTCCAGAAGCCGAAAGAGAACGCGCCGCGGGACTCGCGAAACGGGGCGCGCGAAGAAGGGAAGCGACGAAGCTCACGCGACCTGGCGCGCGCCTCGACGACACGAGCGGGAAGAGCTCAGCCCACTCTGGGAGGTGGTGCCTCGGGCCGACGCCCGCGCTCGGGGCCTTCGGCCGGCAGCGGCCAGGTCAGGGTCGCGGTGGGCGTGCGCACCGGCGTCCCGACGAACTCAGGCAGGCTTACCCACACCACCACCGGAAACGCCACCGCGTCGGGGCTCGAGCACCCGGCGCTGAAGCACGGGCGCTCGTCGTCAGCCGAATGCTTCGCGCCGCCGTGCGACTTGCACTTGCAGGGCTTGCCCCTGGCCACGCAGCAGCAGGCCTCGCGCTCGGGCAAGGTCCCCACCGCCAGCGCCGTGAACTGGAGGCACAGCAAGAGGGTGGTGGCGAACCGGGAAGGCACCTTTAGCCGAAGCTAACACAGCTGGGCTTCAGAAGCGCGCTTCGAGCGACATGCCGCCACCGTTGAGGGTGACGAGCGGGGTCAGGTGAAACTCGGGTGCGGCAGCTTTGGCCGAGCGCTTCTTGTTGTAGTCGCTGACATACTCGCGCAGCGCGAAGGGCTTGAGCACCTCGGGCAGCGACCAGTAGGCGATGGTGAGCAGCCCGAAGCCGAGCAACCCGCCGACCGAGAGCACCACCACCCCGAGCGTCGAATGCTCGGCCTTGCGGGGAAGGCAGACGTCGTTGAAGTACGCGTAGTCGCTCTGGCACCGGGGCGTCTCGGTGTCGGGGCTGGTGCTGACCAGCATGATGCCGGGAATCGCGGCACCCACCAGCACCGCTGCGCCAGCGACGGCGAGGATGATGCGCTTGCGCACGTTGCGCTCGGACTGCTCGGCCAGGTCGGCGCGGCCCGTCAGGCGGAAGAATTCGGCGGGCGCCACGTCGCGGCCCTCGAACTTGAACTTGTTCTCGTGCACCGACGCCGGGGGGCCGGCATCTTCCAGGCGCTCTTCGACGCTGGGGTTCTGGGCATGGGCGAAGGAAGCGACGAGAATGGGCAGCAGGGCGAGAGCGGTGACGGTGCGCACGGCGCGAGGGTGTAGCACCCACTGAGCGGGGATCAGAAGGGGGCCACGTTGGAAAGGAACGGGTCCACCATGGAAACACCACAGTCGTCGACCGGGCTGACCGACCCGCACGTGCGCGCGCTCTTCGACCTGGTGGTCGCCGACCTCGCCGACGACACCCGCCGGCTGCTCTTCGCCGACGCGCTGACCGAACGCGGCGACCCGTGGGGCGAATTCATCGTGCTCCAGGTGCAGGCCGCGAAGGAACCTCCGCTGGCCGAGCACGCGCCACCGCGCGCGCGAGGCATGGGCAAGCTGCGCGAAGCCGAGCTGCGGCGGGCCCATGGCGCGTCGTGGCTTCCGGCGGGGGTGCGCCCCTTCCCCGTGCGCTTCGAGCGCGGCTTCGTCATCAGTTGCGCCTGCGCCGAGGCCACCGACCCGGCCGACCCCCGCTGGCGCACCGTGCAGCACCTGGTGCACGAGACCCAGCGCGGCTCGCCGCTGGCCGGTGAGGCGCTGCAGAACGTGGTGTCGATTCGCTCGGCGGCCGACCTCGCGCTCGAGCTGCTGGCCCAGGGTGGACCGCGACCGAAGCTCGAGTGGCTGGGCACGCGCGCCTCACCCGCCGCCGTACGCGCGGCGTGGCCTGCGCTGCGCACCTTCCCTTCGCTACGCACCGTGGACCTGGGCCCGATGCAGCTCGACGACCCGACGCTGGCCCTGCTCACCGCGGGGCACGGGCAGGTCGCGCGGCTGCGCTTCTTCGGAGGCGGCCTGCAACCCACCCACTTGATGGCCTTGTCCGACCATCTGCCAGGCCTGGGGCTCGAGGTGACGCTCGACGAGGCGGGCAAGACCTGGCTGCAACTGCACCGCGGCGTGCTCGAGGCCCATTCGGCCTTCGAGTCGCGGTGGGAAGAAGACGAGCGGCTGGTGGTCGGCTACCTGCGCAGTACCCGGCTGCGCGCCATCGCCGTGAACCTGCGGCATCATTGCTTGGCAAATGCCGCGTCGCAAGCCGGGCAAACGACGGTTTCACCGCCCTGTCATATCAAGCGGTTGCGAAGGCCCGCTGCAGCACCAACGCCCCGGTCGACAGCCCAGCCTCGTCAATTCCATGCCCGAGTCGCGGGCACCACAGGCGCTCCACCGGCGCGCCCAGCCCCAGCAACACCTGCTCGGCATGCCGCGAGCGCGCGATCGGCACCACCTCGTCATCCTCGCCATGCACCAGCAGAATCGCCGGCCAGGCCGCCGGCGCCACCATCCCCTCCGCCCCCATCAACGCCCCCGAATACGCCAGCACCGCCCGCGGCGGCACCCGCCGCCGCAGCGCGGTGAACAGCGCCGTCATCGCCCCCTGGCTG
>CAIWFK010000522.1 GCA_903911905.1 uncultured Myxococcales bacterium | reverse complement strand
TGGCCAGGGCATGGTCGGGCACGGCGCGTCCCACGAGCCGCCCGTGGCCTGCAGCGGGTAGCTGTCGTCGCCGACCCGAACGACGTGGGCCCCCCGGGCGACGGTGAAGTGCTTCACCTCTCCACGCGCGACCTCGACGGCGGGTCGATCGTCGACCGACATCAGGACCGGACCACTTCGCGGGCCGACCACCGTGACGCGTCCGGGGCCCAGGAACTGCCAGAGCACCAGCAGCGCGGCGATGACGAACAGCCCAATGGTGCCGATGACGGCGAGCTTCATCGTGATACCGACCGGAGCGTGCGAACCGATTGCCGTCGAAGTCCCCGTCGACGCGAGTAACGTCATCGTTCGCATGCCGCCCGGGGGACAGAACGCACCACACCGCTGGGACCTCGTCGTCTTCGCCTTGGTGGTGGTCGGCCCGGCCCTGGGGCTGTTGGCGGTCATCGGCGTGCGCCAACGGACCGGGCCGCTCGAGCATCGGCTGGTCGACGCGCTGCTGGAGCGGGCGGCACGCACGCCGACCCGACCGCTGCATCGGCCCCCTGCGCTTCGCGGCGCCTTCGGCGATGGCCTGACGTCGCGGCTCGCTTCGTTCGTCGACCTGCAGAAGACCGTCGGCAAGGACCTCTTCTCTTCCCGGGTCGGCGCGGTACTGGAGGGCGAAGAGGTCATCGATTCGCTGCCGCCGTCCTGGAAGGCTGCGCTCGAGTCGGGCCGCCGTGACGTCGAGGCGATGTGGGCCGGAACTCGCGCCGCGCCAGACCTGGCCGAATCGCGCGAGGCGTTGCTGTCTCCCGAGAAGGCCGACTGGCACGGGCTGCGCTTCTTCACCAGGCTGGCGGGGTTGACGGTGATGCAGCGCCTGGCCGACGACGATGCGGGCGGCGCCATCGACGCGTGCCTCGACACGCTGGCGGCCGGGCGCGATGCGGCGCTCCTGGCTGGGCTCCCCGGCCTGCTCGAGGGACTGCGGGTGCAGCGCGAGATGATGGGCCCCTGTCTCATCGCCATCGACCTCGCGCCTTCGGGCGAAAAGCGTCGTGCCCTCGAGATGCTGGCGAAGCTTCGTGACGCCATGCCGCGGTTCGGGCCGGCGCTGACGTACGCGCTCGTCGACCTCGAGATGATGACCTTCGGCGAATTCCTCAGCCCGAGCGAACTGGCACGGCTGCCGGAACCCGTTCGCAGTTGGGGCGTGGTGAAGCCGACGGGCGTTCCGAGAGTGCTGCTTCGCGATGCCTGGTCGGGCACGCGCGAACGCTTCGATGCCCTTCTGCCCCTGGCCGGCCTCAGCCAGGACGAACGCGTCCAAGCGGTGGCCGCGTTCCAGCGGGAGACGCAGGAGAAGTACCTCAACCCCACGGTGGCGGTCTCGTTGGCCGGAGTGACGGGCCTGCTGGAGATGGCCGACACCCTCGACTCCGGGCTCGCGAACCTCGATGGGTTGATCATCGCCGGCGCGGCAGACGAGCTCCGCGTCAGAGACGGCCGCTGGCCTGGCAGCCTCGAGGCGATCGTCCATTCTGGGCTGACCGGCCGAACGTCACCAGCCGAGTTCACGGGAAACCCGACGCTCACCGCAGAGGGCGACACGCTTCAGGTTCGGGTGCGGGGGTCGAGCCCGAAACTCGACCCGGGGCTCCTCACCTTCCTCGTGCATCAGGACCCGACGCCCCAACCGACGAGGCGATCGAAGCCGTAGCCGAGCGCGATGCCGAGCCCGGGTAACGTGAAGCCCAGCACCACCGCGAGCACCTGGTTGAGCACCGAGCGCCACACCGAGAACTGCTGCACCTCGGCCAGCGTCATCGTGAAGAGCAGAGCGCCGTACCCGAGCGCGACCGGCAACATGAAGCGCAACGTGGGCTCGATGACGTGGAGCAGATCACGCGTGAGGAGCACGGGCCCCACCGCCGAATCGCCCATCGCGTTCAACACCGCCAACGGCAGCAACGGGAGCGCCAGCAGCAGCCACGGCACCGACGACCAGGCGTCGATCGCGCGAATCTGTTCCCACCGGGCCTGGCCACCGAGCGCCTTCCCCGCCCAGTAGAACAACCGGGTGCGAGCGAAGAAGAAGGTCAACCCGACGAGCGGAGCGACCACCGCGCTGGCGATGAAGATCAGGTGAGCCACGGCCGTGGTCTGCTCGGTCGACGCCGCCGTCACCAGCGAATCGACCGCGACGATGGCCAGCACCCAGCGCTTCGGGTCTCTCTCGACGGCACCACCGAGGCGTCCAGGCGTCAGCACGTGTGCTCGACTTAAACCACGGGCCAGGTCAGCGGTGAAGCGCGTCCCTCCCGCCGTCGATGATCGCGGCCACCAGCAGGTAGACGATCGCCGCCAGGCCGTACAACCCCACCGCGATCACCGCGCGCAGCGGCTTGTTCTGCACGCGTCGGGCAATCGCCACCGACGCCGCGGCAGCGCCCAGCCCGAGGGCCCCGCCGACCAGCCCACCCGCAGCCACGAAGAGCGCCGCTGGAGCGAAGTACGCGCCTTCCCGAGGTCGATCATTCGCCTCGGCGAACAACCGCTCTTCGCACCCGCGGCAATGAATGACGTCGGGCCCCAGGCACGCCGCGCAGGCGAAGGTGCCACAGCGCGCACAGGCCACCGAAGCCGCCACGTCGACATGTCGCGCACACGTGCTTCCAGCCGGCGCAAGGACCTTGTCGACGAAGCGCGCCGTTTCCGGAACCAGCCCGCCGTCGTGGCTGTACAGCTCGGTCACGCGCCCCCAGAAGGTCTTCACCCGGGCGATGCGGTACGCGCGACCGTTGATCGGGAAGGGCCATTCCCCCTGGTCACCGAGAAAGGTGCGGTGCGCGACGTGCTCGTCGCGCGTGACGACGAGCGCTCGCAGCGTGACTTCGACCCAGGCCCCGTCGACCGACCAACCCATCAGGTGATTGTCGATCGCTTCGTCCCCCGACGGAAGGCCTCACCAGGCGATCAACACCAGTCCGTCGCCGCCGCGCGCCGTGGTCGCCAGGTTGCCGCCGACCGCCGCGCCCGCCACGTACCCCGGCGTCTGCTGGCCGGCCGGCACGCCGACCGTGCTCGACCTGGTGCTGCTGCCGTTGACCACCATGGGCGCCACGAAGCCGCTGCCGCCACCGCCCCCCTGAGGCGTTTCGTTGGCGCCGCCGCCACCGCCGAAATACCCGCCGCCACCACCGCCAGCCATGGTGGTCGCCGAGGGGCCGACCCCGCCTCCGCCGCCGAACGTCGCGCCGAGCCGCGCGCTGGCCAGTGACGCCACGCCACCGCCGCCGCCCTGCAACGCGAGGCCGGTCTGCCCGCACTGGGCCATCGACGCGCCGGTCGAACACCCACCGACGCCTCCAGCCACCAGGCTGCCGCCCAGCCCGCGCGCCGCGAACGAGCTGGTGCCCGGCTGCGCCCCCTCACCGCCGAAATCGCCACCGCCATTGCCGCCCGACGAGCCGAAGGTCACGTTGGTGAAGAGCCCGCCGCCGCCACCGCCGCCTGCGAGCACCAGGGCCGTGGCCTGGCTCGGACTTCCACTGAACACGCCAGACAGGCCGCCACCCGCGCCGGCCCCTGCCCCGCCCACCGACACGTAGCGATCGCCACCCTGCCCGACCAGCACCGTCAGCACCTGCCCCGGCGTCACCGTCACCGTCCCCGTCGCGAAGCCACCAGCGCCGCCCAGCACGCCGCTCGAATCACCTGCGCCACCCGCCGCGCCCCACACCGTCACCGTCACCGCGGTCACGCCAGACGGCACGGTGAAGGTCTGCAGCGCACCAGTCGAGGTGAACGTCACCGGCCCATAGGTGAACGTCGCGTGCGCCCGCTGCGCATTCGGAGCCAGCACCACCAGGTCGACCGCCCCCAGGGCCGCGGCCGGCGCCGTCGCGTGCAGCGTGGTCGGCGAATCGATGACCACGCTGGTCGCCGCGGTCCCACCGAAGGTCACCGTGGTCCCCGCCACGAAGCCGGTGCCGGTGATGGTCACCACCGTACCGCCGAGCATCGGCCCTTGCGACGGCGTCAGCGCGCTCACCGTCGGCCCGGGCAGACATGACTGGCCCCAGGTCTGATCGGTGCACAGACACACCCGCCCCCCGACCAGGTCGAGGCACTGGCCCGTCGCGCACGCCGTACCGCAGTCATTGAGGTTCACCTCGCAGTACGTGCCGGAGAAGCCCGCGGGGCAGTTCGAGCACACCACCGCGCCGGTCGCGTCTTCACACGTGCCCTGGCCACAACTGGTGGGCTGGCAGGTGCGATCGAGCACGCAGCTCGCGCCGACCGCGTGGTACCCCGCCGCGCACAGAAGACAGGTCGACCCCGCGTAGCCCGGGTTGCACTGGCAGCCCACCACGCCCCGCGTCACCACGCAGGTGGCCGTCGCCGGGCACGAGTTCGCCGCGCAGGCCTGGTCCGCCACGCACTGGCCGGTGCCGCTGGGGTGGTAGCCCGTCGAACAGGTCTGGCAATTCGAACCCTCGAAGCCCGGGTCGCAGGTGCAGCTCGCCACGCCGCCCGTCACGCGGCAGGTGCCTCCTCCGCTGCAGGTGGTGGTGGTGCACTGGCCGTCGAGCGCGCAGGTGCCTCCGTCTTCCGCGTGGTAGCCGAAGTAGCACGCGTCGCAGGTCGCGCCCTGGTAGCCGGGCGCGCAGGTGCAGCGCACCACCCCGGTCGAGTCGTCGCAGGTGCCCTGCCCGCACAGCCCAGGCGTGCAGGTCGCGCAGGCGCCGGTGGCGCAGGTACACGCGATGACGCCGCTGCTGTCGTCGCAGGTGAAGCCGGGTCGGCAACTGGTCGGCGTACAGCCCGCGGGGAAGATGCACACCGCAGGCACCGCCACCGCACCAGCGTCGTCACCCGCGTCGGCCGCCGAAGCGCCTGCGTCCGAGATGTCGATGAAGGTGCCGTAGCAACTGCCGCAGCGCGGCCCGTCGTAGCCAGCGGCGCAGTCACACTGCGCCACGCCCGCCACCACGCTGCACGTGCCATGGCCGTTGCACACCGTCTCGTCGCACGCCTCGTCGAGCGTGCAGGTCGAACCACCCACGCGGTGGTAGCCGGGCGAACACACCGAGCAGTCGAGCCCCTGGTACCCGGGGTCGCAGGCGCAGGTCGGCAACGAATCGACCTCGGTGCACGTGCCGTGGCTGGCGCAGTAGCTGGTCGGACAGGTGGACGCCGGCGGGAAGCTGACGGCTGATTGCTGGGTGCAGGCGGCCAACACGGCGAAGCCTGCGACGACGACGGCCTGGCGAATCATCACTTCGCTCCCACTGGAGTGCACGGGACGATGGAAAAGACGACGCGGCGATTCAGCTCGCGTCCTTCAGCTTTGGCGTTGGGGGCCAGCGGCCTGGTGTCGCCCAGGCCCAGCGCCGAGAGCCGTCGGGCCTCGACCCCGTGCGCGACCAGGTACGTCTTCACCGCCGTGGCGCGTTCCTGCGAGAGCTGCAGGTTCTTCTTCGGGTCACCCAGCGAGTCGGTGTGGCCTTCGATGTTCACGCACACCGCGGTGCGCAGCGTCAGCACCTGCGCCACTTCGTCGAGCAGCGGGTACGAGGACTTCTCGATGGCGTCCTTGCCGGTGGCGAAGAGCACCTTCTGGGTCAGCTCGAGCTCCTTCTCGGCCACCCGCACCTGCCTGGGCTCGACCTTCGGGCAGCCCTGGTCGACGGCCAGGCCCTGCACCTGCGGGCACTGGTCGAGGCGATCGGGCACGCCGTCGCCATCGGCATCGGGGTCGGGGCAGCCGTTCGACGAGGCCACGCCAGCCACCTGGGGGCACTGGTCGACCGAGTCCATGAGGCCATCGCCGTCGCGGTCCTGGTCGGGGCAGCCGTGGAGCGAGGCCGGGCCCGCCACGGTGGGGCACTGATCGGCCGCGCCCACCACGCCGTCTCCATCAGGGTCGGGGTTGGGCGGCGGGGGCGCCACCACCACCGGTACTGGCGCAGCGGCGGCCCCGAGGTGCACGTCGAACTCCACGCCCAGGCCGAGGAAGAGCAGGTTCGCGTCGGCCTTCACCTGGTTCGACAACTGGCCACCGGGGAAGACGTGGAGCCACCGCACCTGCGGCCCGAACCAGAACGCGTGGGTCGGCGCGAGCCGGAAGTTGACGCCCACCCCCGGAGCGAGGCCGAAGCGATCGAGCGCGCCCGTGCGCTGGTAGTCCAGGGTCAGCTCGGCCCAGGGCCGCACCAGCCGACCTTCGGCAGGCCATTGCAGCCGGGCCCCGGCGCCCACCCCCAACCCGCTGGTCCCCTCGAGCACGCCCGCGTAGCCGGTGGGCGGCAGGCGGAAGAAGTTGCCCGCCAGCTCGACCGACAACCACGGCTGCAGGGCATAGAGCGCGGTCAGTTGCGCGTCGAAGCCCGGGTAGAAGTACTGCGACTGGGGCGCCCCCAGGGGGAACGCGCCACTGCCCTCGGCCCGGAAGGACAGATCGCCCGCGCCCGCCACGAGCGACGACGACACCACCACCATCGAGAGGAGCCGCTTCACGGGCACACCGAGCCGTACACGCCGCCGTCACACAGGCAGACGTTGGCGTTGATGAGGTCGATGCAGGTGCCGCTGTGGCACGCCGAATTGACGCAGTCGTCGAGGTTGGTCTCGCAGTTGGCGCCGCTGAAGCCCGGGTCGCACTGGCAGCTCACGACGCCGCCGTCGGCCGCGCAGGTTCCGTGGAACCGGCAGCTCTCGGGCCCACAGGTGGAATCGAGCGTGCAGCCCACTCCAGCGTCGTCGGCGTGGAAGCCCGGCGCGCAGCGATCGCAGCGGGGTCCGGCGAAGCCCGCGGCGCAGTCGCACACCGTGGCGCCGGCCTGCACCCGGCAGGTGCCGTTCGCGCTGCAGGGGTCGTTCGCAGAGCAGGTCTGGTCGACCACGCAGGTGTAATCGGGCGCGCGGTGGTAACCGGTCGCGCAGGCGCTGCAGGCGGTGCCGGTGTAGCCAGGGTCGCACGCGCACGAGGTCACGCCCGCGTCGACGCTGCAGGTGCCGACGAACGAGCAGCTCGACGGCGCGCAGGTCTCGGCGCTCACGCAGCCCGCGTCGGTCGCGCGGTAGCCGGGGTAGCAGGTCGAGCAGGTCGGCCCGCCGAAGCCCACGTCGCACACGCAGCGCACCACGCCGTCGGCGTCGGTGCAGCGGCCGTTGGCGCCACAGGGGTTGGTGACCGCGCACGAGCCGACGCGCTGCTCGCAGGCCGCGCCCGAGCGGTCGGCGGCACAGGTGCAGGTGGCCCGGCCCGCGTCGTCGCTGCAGGTGCCTCCGTCGCCGCAGGAACTGGTGGTGCACCGGCTGTCGAGCTCGCAGCCTCCGTCACCGGAGCCGTGGTAACCGGCGCGACAGCTCGCGCAGGTCGCGCCGCCGTAGCCCAGCGAGCACACGCAGCTCACGCGCCCCTGGTCGATCTGACACGTGCCGTTGGCGCCGCACACGCCAGGGGTGCAGACCTCGTCGGCCACGCAACTGTCGTCGCTGGCCCGATGGAAGCCGTCGGCGCAGCTCGAGCAGACGATGCCTGCGTACCCGGGGTCGCAGGCGCAGGTGGGGAAGGTGTTCTGGTACCGGCAGGTGCCGCGCGACGAGCACACCGTCGACGGGCACGACTCGCCGTCGGTCTTGAAGGGGGAACACGCCTGGCTGGCGACGAGCGCCAGCACGGCGAGGGGCCAGGGAAAGGAACGGATCATGTGAAGGCGGGCCAAGGAAGAGGGGAACGTCACTGCGCCCAGAGAACGAAGACCAGGCCCGACAGGCTGCTGACCGCGGTGCCGTAGCTGGCGAGGTTGCTGAGCTGGCCGGGCACCGAGGTGACGGCGGTCTCGAGCGCGCCGTTCATGGTGAAGCTGCCTTCGTTGACGTAGTGCACGAAGGGTCGGCACGGCGCTTCGGGGTTGTTGGGCAGGTTGATGTTGTTGCAGATGCCCATCCAGAACCCGTAGGGCGGAATGGTGCCCCACCCGGGGGGGTTGGCGTTCGACGGGAACGCCGGCGAGCCGTTCGCCAACTGGCCGTACGTGCCCCACCACAGGCCCGAGAAGATGGGGTTGGCGTCGCTGCCGCCACCGAAGAACGGCGCGGGCGTGACGTTCTGAATCGACCCGGTGAACCAGGTCGCCCCCACGTAATAGACCGAGTTCAGGTTGGGGCTGGGGCTGGAATCGATGGGCGAGTAGTTCGGCCGCAGGTTCGAGCCGAACGACATGCACGCGGTGAGGTTCGTGCGCGGCACCGTGTCGGCGAAGGCGGTGGCGCCGGTGGGCGTGCCGTATTCCTGCGGCTCGGGCAGCGACATCGAGTTGCTGTAGTCGCCGGTGCGGCACCAGAACCACGGCTCGTACCCCGGGTTGAACGGGTTGCCGTTGTTGCGCGTGGTCATCTTCCCCATGGCGAAGGCCTGGCTGTTCGCGTCGACGGGCGGCTGCGCCAGGAAGGCCTTGCTGTCGTACACCAGCACGCCGGCCCGGTACGCGGTCAGGCGGAAGGTGTTGGTGGCGAACGCGCTGCTGGGCGAGGGCTTGTTGTAGTTCTGGTGGTTGAGGTGCAGTTGGAACGAATTGACGCTCGGGGTGATGCCGGCGGCCGAGTAGTTGATGGGGTCGGCAGGCAGGCCCGGCGCGTTGGGAATCGACCAGGTGCGGCCGGGCGCCCAGCAGTGGCAGCTGATGCCCGCGTTCTGTACGGCCGTGGTGCACGCGCCGCTGCCGTCGTCGGCGTGGCAGGTGGTGCCGGGCGCAGTCGAGCACGACAGGTTCGAGGGGTTGCAGTCTTCGACCGGCAACGGGGTGATGGTGACCGACGTGGTCGCGAAGTCAGGGCCCGAGCCGCTGTACCAACCGTACTTCGAGTTCAGGTACATCACCGGCGTCCACCCGCCCTGCGCGACGCCCGGCACGGTGACGGCTTCGGGGGTGTTCTTGCAGAAGGTGGGGAACGGCGAATTGAGCCCCAGGTCGACCTTCGAAGTGCGGGTGCGCGGGCCGTCGGGGTCGACGAGGAAGACGCCGTCGGTGCGATCTCCGGGGCCGTTGCGGTTGAAGATGGCCAGGCAGTTCTTGGGAATGGTGGGAATGCACAGCGAGGCCGCGCCGCAGTAGCCGCTGCCGCAGTCCACGTCTTCCGCGCAGCCCGCGCCCACCGAGCAACCCGCGCAGGTCGGGCCACCGCAGTCGATGTCGGTCTCGGCGCCGTCGCGCACGCCGTCCTGGCAGGCCGAGGCGACACAGAGCGAGGTCACGGGGCTGCAGAAGGTGCTGGCGCAGTCGGCGCCGCTGGCGCACCCCTGCCCGACCTGGCACTTCGTCGCGCACGTGCCGCCGCAGTCGAGGCCGGTCTCGCCGTTGTCCTGCACGCCGTCGTTGCACGAGCTGCTCGAGCAGAGGTGGGTGACCACGCTGCAGTAGCCGGGCACGCCGACCAGTTGCTGCGGGTTGGCGCAGTCAGCACCGCTCAGGCAGCCCTGGCCGACCGCGCACTTCGTGCCGCACTGGCCACCGCAGTCGACGTCGGTCTCGTTGCCGTCGACCCGGCCGTCGCTGCACTGGTCGGCCGCGCAGGTGTGGGCCGCGGTGCAGGTGCCGCTCTGGCAGTCGGTGCCGACCAGGCAGCCCTTGTTGACCGCGCACTTCGGGTCACACGAGCCGCCGCAGTCGAGGTCGGTCTCGCTGCCGTTCTTCACGCCGTCGAAGCAGCCGTTGGGCACGCAGCGCCCGCTGAGCAGGTTGCACACGCCACTGGCGCAGTCGGTCGACGCGGTGCAGGCCTTGTTGACCGCGCAGCCGGTGGCGCACGAGCCGCCGCAGTCGACGTCGCTCTCGCGACCCGCGGTCAGCACGCCGTCGTGGCAGGTGTCGGCGACGCAGGTGTGGCTGACCGCGCTGCACAGGCCCGACGTGCAGTCGGAACCGGTGGCGCAGCGCGCCGACGTGGCGCAGCGCGCCGAGCAGGTCGCGCCACCGCAGTCGACGTCGGTCTCGGCGCCGTCGCGCACCTTGTCGAGGCACGCGTCAGACGAGCACACCCCGGCGACGCAGAGGTTCGACGCGCAGTCACGGGCCGCCGAGCAGCTCTTGCCGGTCGCGCAGGGCGTGCCGCAGGCGCCGCCGCAGTCGACGTCGGCTTCGTTCGAGTCCTTCACGCCGTTCTGGCAGGGGCCGGCGACGCAGCGCCCGTTGGTGCAGGTGCCGCTGATGCAGTCCGAGCCCTGGGCGCAGGTCTTGGACAGGCCGCACTTGAGGCAGGTGGGGCCACCGCAGTCGACGCTGGTCTCGGCGCCGTTGAGGATGGCGTCGTCGCAGCCGGGCGGCGAGCAGCGGTGCGTGCGCTGGTTGCACACGTTGCCGCTCGAGCAGTCGCCGGTGACGGCGCAGGCCTGGCCGAGGGCGCAGCGGGCGCTGCAGGTCGAACCGCCGCAGTCGGTGTCGGTCTCGTCCTGGTCGGCGCGCAGGTCGTGGCACTGGTCGGCGACGCAGAAGCCGA
>CAIWFK010000521.1 GCA_903911905.1 uncultured Myxococcales bacterium | reverse complement strand
TGCCGCCGCCGATGCCCTCGGCGCCCACCCTGCCGATCGCCATCGACCACCTGCAGAACCTCGGTGACGGCGCGCCCATCACCTTCGACCGCGAGGCCGCAGCGGGCTTCGAGCCGCTGCCCAGCCAGGGCCCCGAGCTGCAGCGCCCCGTGCCGACGCCCGACTCGCTGCTGCGCGACGCGGCGATGGCCAAGTTCCCCATCGACCTGCCGAACCTGCTGCGCAACCTGGAAGATCTCTACATCACCGCGGCGCTGACCCAGGCCGGCGGCAACCGGAAGGCCGCGGCCGACATGCTGGGCCTGCAGCGCACCACGCTGGTCGAGAAGCTGCGCCGCAAGCAGCGCGACTCGCAGGCTGCGTGAGGAGGCCACGAACATGCTCGGCGCGGCGATGCTGATGCTCTGCGGCGCGGTGCCCACCGGGTTCACCGAGTCGATCGAGCGCATCGAGCTGGTCGCGACGGGAACCGAGACGGCGTCGATCGAGATCGACGCGTTGGGGGGGCGCGTGCTGGTGGCGCACGCGAAGCTGGCGAAGAAGCTGACCAGCGAGCTGTGCCCCACCGCGCAGGTGACGAAGGAAGGGTTCACCCTGCGCTGCACGTCGCGACGCCTGTGGGCCGAGCTGACGCAAGACGAGAAGGGCCTGGCGATCGACCTGCGAGCGCTGCACGGCCTGCCGTGGACCGGAGACATCACGATGGCGCTGCACGCCTGGCCGCTGCGGGTGGCGGGCATTCCCGACGAGTGCCCGGGCAAGCTGGACGCCGCGAAGGGCGAGTGTGCGCTGGCGATGGGGCGCACCGAGCAAGCCGAGAGCTGGTTCAAGACCGCGCGCGGAGGCGCCGACTCGGCGATCGCCTACCTGCGGCTGGGTGATCTGGCCTTGCTGCGGGGCGACGCCGAGACCGCCGTGCACCTGTACGCCTTCGTCGCACCCGTGGGCCCGGTCGGCCGGGTCGCGCGGGCGCGGCAGTGCGAGCTGACCGGTTCGTGCCTGGACGAGGTGAGCTCGAAGCAGGTGGCCGACACCACGGGTCTGCCCGACGCGCCGCGGGCCGAGC
The DNA here is from genome assembly GCA_903911905.1 of uncultured Myxococcales bacterium. GTDB lineage: Bacteria > Myxococcota > Myxococcia > Myxococcales > Myxococcaceae > Xiheilimnobacterium > Xiheilimnobacterium phototrophicum. The sequence goes on along the minus strand of CAIWFK010000521.1, from coordinate 4,895 downwards.
TGCTGCTTCATTACTGGCGCCGCGAGCTGTTCATGAACCGCGAAGACCGGGTGATGCCGGCCTTCGTGGCGGCGCTGCACGACGACCCATCGCTGTGCTCGGGAGCCGCCGCGCTGTGCCAGCGCATGATCGAGGTGGGGCTGCGCTCGGAGGACGAGGCCACGAGATCGACGGCGCTCGACGGCTGGCTGGTGGGCGGGGTGCAGCGCGGGCCGTACGAGCTCGAGCTGGGCGCCGAAGCGGCGAAGGCGGCCGAGTCGCTGGGGGCGCCGGGGTTCGCCGCCACGGTTCTGGCAGGGCTCTCGAGCCGGGTGCCCAAGGAGACCTTGCCGGCGCACTTGCTGCGGGTGATCGAGCTGTACGTGGCGGCGCACGACCTGGTGCGGGCCGGCGTGATCCTCGACTACGCCGACGCGCGGCTGGGGACGAAGGTGACCTCGACCGGCGGGTGGCGCCCGATGCGCGCGAGGGTGGCGGCGTCCTTGCATTCCGTCAAACGAACGACGCCCGGCGCCAATTCGCCGACGGTCGCCACGTCGAACATCGACGAGCTGGAAAACACGGTTTCACTGGCGGCCGAGCTGGCACGGGCCGCAGCAGTACGCAGTCGAGCAACGGGGAGCCAACCATGAACGACGTGATCGCCTTCAGCCCTGCCATGCGAGAGACGCTCGCCACCGCCCTCGACGTGGCGCCCGGCCCCACCACGGTGCTGCTGCGGGGTGAGAGCGGCAGCGGCAAGGAAGTGCTGGCCCGCTTCATTCACGCCATGTCGCCGCGCGCCCCCCTGCCCTTCACGGTCTTGAGCTGCGTGACCTTCGACGAGCGCGAGGTCGCCAATGCGCTGCAGCACGGCGGCACGGTGGTCTTCGACGAGCTGAGCGCCCTCAACGTCAACGCCCAGGCGCTGTTGCTGCGGCTGCTCGAGACGGCCCACACCTCGCGGGTGATCGCCACCACCAACCGCAACCTGGCCGACCTGGTCGAGCGCGGCCAGCTGCGTAGCGATCTGTCGTACCGGCTCGACGTGTACCCCGTGAACGTGCCGCCGCTGCGCGATCGCCGGGAAGATCTGGCCGCGCTGACCGACATGCTCTTGACGCGCATCGCGCATGGGTTGGGGCGGACCCCGGCGAGCATCACCCGGGACGCGCGTGCGGCGATCGAAGCAGTCGAGTGGCCGGGCAACGTGCGCGAGCTGGCGAACGTGCTCGAGCGCGCAGTCATTCGCAGCCGCACCCAGGAGATCGACGTCTCCGACCTCTCGCTCTCGCCGCAGCGCAACCCCTCGAACCCCTTCCCTTCGACGTTGCCGTTGGCGCTCGAGCAGCTCGAGGCGCTGGCGATCGCCGAGGCCTTGCGGCGCACGGGTGGCAACCGCACGCACGCGGCGCGGCTGCTCAACATTGGCTTGCGCACGCTTCGGCAGAAGCTGAACGGCCCGAGCCGTGCAGTGAACGAGAGCGTCACGATGTCGACGGCGGAGGCTGGTGAAGCGTCATGAAGCTCTTCGACACGACGCTGCAGAAACTTGAGTCGGCGCTCGACGTTCGCCTGGTTCGGCAGAACGTGCTGGCCGGCAACCTGGCCAACGTCGACACCCCGAACTACCTGCCCCGTGAGGTCGACTTCGGCAGGGCGATGGCGGCGGCCGAGCAGAACCATGCGCAGCCGCTTCCCGCGCCGTCGGCGTCGACCGAAGGGCAGATTCCGCTGGCAGCGGTGGGCCCCGAGGGCACCGCCCCCTCGTCGTTCGTCTCGGTGGCCGAGGGGGCGAAGGGCGGGCTGGACGGCAACGGCGTCGACCTGGACAAGACCATGGTCGAGCTCTCGCGCAACGGGTTGCTCTACGGCGCGGCGGCGAAGGCGGCGGGCAAGAAGCTGTCGATTCTCAAGTACGTCGCCAGCGATGGCGTCGGGTGACCTGAAGGTGGACCATGGCTGACTTCCTCACCGCATTGCAGATTTCGGCGTCGGGCCTGTCGGCGCAGCGGCAGCGGGTGACCATCGCCGCCTCGAACCTGGCGAACGCCGAGTCGACGCGTGGCCCCGACGGTCAGCCGTACCACCGGCGCGACCCGGTGATGGCGGCGAAGGCCTTCGAGAGCCAACTGGACCTGGCGAGCAAGCGGCCGGGCGAGGCCTCGCAGGCGGTGGGCGTCGAGGTGACCCAGGTGGTCGAAGATCAGACCCCCGGCAAGAAGGTCTACCTGCCGGGGCACCCCGACGCCGACCAGGACGGGTTCGTCACCTTTCCCAACGTGAACCCGCTCAACGAGACGGTGAACCTGATGACGGCCTCGCGCGGCTACGACGCGAACGCCACCGCGGTCGACACGCTCAAGACCATGGCGCAGCGCGCGCTCGACATCGCGAGGTAACCCATGAAGCCGGTCAGCGTGAACACCTTCGAGACGCCGAACATCGAGCCCGGGGGGCGTGCGCCCCGCATCGAGAAGCCGGCCGCCGCGCCCGAGGAATCGTTCGGCCAGGCGCTCGCGGGAGCGATCGAGAAGGTGGACGCGCTGCAGGGCCAGGCCGACCTCGAATCGCAGAAGCTGGCCAACGGCGAAGGCAACCTGCACGAGACGGTGCTGGCGCTGGAAAAGGCCGACGTGGCGATGCGGTTGGCGGTGAAGGTGCGCAGCAAGCTGGTCGACGCGTACAACGAAGTGATGCGCATGTCGGTGTGAGGTCATGGAGAGCCTGCTCAAGCAATTGAAGGAGCTCCCGACCCGCTTCCAGGCGTTGCCGCTCGCGGTGCGCGGCGCGCTGTTGGCGGGGGTGGCGATCGCGGTGGCGCTGGCGGTGGGGGTGGGCTTCGCCAGCAAGGGCGGCGACTACCAGTACGCCTTCACCAACCTGACGGCCGAAGACTCGACCGAAGCGGGCGGGCTGCTGAAGAGCGCGGGCATTCCGTACCGGGTCGAGGCCAATGGTTCGGCGCTCTCGGTGCCGGCCGACAAGGTCTACGACGCGCGCATCACCCTGGCGACGGCGGGCATTCCCCGCGGCAGTGGCGTGGGGTTCGAATTGTTCGACCGCGGCGACCTGGGCGTCAGCGAGTTCACCCAGAAGGTGAACCTGCGCCGCGCCATCGAGGGCGAACTGGCCCGCACCATCGGCAACTTCGCGGGCGTGCGCAGCGCACGGGTGACCCTGTCGCTGGGCGAGCGCGGGCTCTACAAGGACGACGACAAGAAGCCGTCGGCGGCGGTGGTGGTGCTGCTGCAGCCGGGGCGCACGCTGGGCGAGAAGGAGCTGGCGGGCGTGCGGCACCTGGTCAGCTCGGCGGTGGGCGGGCTGGCGGCCGACAGCGTGACGGTGATGGACGGGCGTGGCGCGGTGCTCTCGGCCGACTCCACGTGGGACAGCCCCGAGGCCTCGTACCAGCGCAAGCTCGAGCGGGAATACGAGCAGCGCATCATCACCCTGCTCGAGCCGGTGGTGGGGCCGGGCGCGATCGTGGCCAAGGTGACGGCCAGCGTCGATCATTCCGCGGTCAACCAGAACACCGAGGTCTACGACCCCGACGCGGTGGCGCTGCGCAGCGAACGCAAGGTGACGCAGAGCTCGTCGAACCAGACCCAGCAGCCGGCGGCCGTGGCGGGCGCCCAGGCCAACGTGCCGTTGCAGCCTCCGGCGCAGGCGGCGACCACGCCGACCACCCAGGGCAACACCTCGAACAACGACGAGGTGAAGAACTTCGAGATCAGCAAGACCACCACCACCACGGTGGCGCGGCTGCCCCGCCTGCAGAAGTTGTCGGTGGCGGTGGTGGTCGACGGGGTCGACGGCAAGGTGCGGCCGGCCGAAGAAATGGCGCGCCTGAACGAGCTGGCGCGCAAGGCGGTGGGCTTCGACGAGTCGCGCGGCGACCAGTTCGAGATGACCAGCCAGGTGTTCGGGCATTCGCCCGAGGTGGCCGACGCCGCCAAGCAGGCCGAGAAGACCCCGGTGTGGATCTCCGGGGCGGTGGGCGCGGGCGTGCTGGTGGCGCTGGTGCTGGCGGTGGCCCTGGGGCGGCGCGGCAAGAAGGGCGTCGAGCAGGAGCTGGTGCTGCAGCCCGGCGCGACGGTGGCGGCGCTCGAAGCGAAGGCCAAGGCCATCGACGGAGTGGCCCTGGAAGAGAAGCCGGCCAAGGAACTGCCCGAGCCCAAGCCGCCGGTGCTGGTCGACCCCATCGCCGACAGTCGCGAGCGGGCGCGGGAAATGGTCAAGGCCGACCCGGAGCGGGCGGTGACGCTGGTGCGGGCCTGGTTGAGCAACGATCTCGAGAAGGGGACGATCGATGGCTGACGACGCGAGCACGATTCCGTGGATCGACAAGCCGGGCCCGGGCGCCAAGCGGACGGCGGCGCTCTTGCTGGGGCTGGGCCAGGAGATCGCGGCCGAGATCTTCAAGCAGATGAACGAGACCGAGGTGCGGCAGATTGCGCTTGGCGCCCGCGAGCTTCGCAAGCAGGGCAACGAGGCCCTTCCCTCGGCGCTCAAGCAGTTCTGCGACGGCATGGGTGAAGTGGGCATCGACGCGCTGGGCGGCGACGCCATGCTGCGTCGACTGGCGGCCGAGTTCCACGGGCCCGACACCGTCAAGCGCACCTTCGACGCGGTGGCGCCGCAGCACCAGCCCGAAGAGCTGCTGGGGCCGGTGGCGAGCGCCGACGCCGATTCGTTGGCCATGATTCTGGGTCGCGAGCAGCCGCAGACCATCGCGCTGGTCCTGAGCTCGGTCAGCGCCGAGCGGGCCGCCGCGGTGATGGACCGGTTGCCGCTGGCGATGCGCCCGCAGGTGGTCAAGCGCATGGCGATCGTCGAAGCGGTGGCGCCCGAGGTGTTGCGCGAGGTCCGCAACGCGCTGACGACCGAACTGCAGCAACTGGTCGCCGAGGGCA
>CAIWFK010000520.1 GCA_903911905.1 uncultured Myxococcales bacterium | reverse complement strand
GAGGTGATGGGTCGCCCCACCACCAGCAGGTCGGACCCGGCGTAGACCGCCGACGACGGCGTCTCGACCCGCGCCTGATCGTTGGCGCTGGTGCCGGTGGGCCTGATGCCGGGCGTACACAACACCATCTTCGGGCCGACCTCCCGTCGCAGCAGCGCCGCCTCGCGGGCCGAGCACACCAGGCCGCCGATGCCGGCGCGCGCAGAGAGCAGCGCCAGCGACAGGGCCTGGCGATCGGGCGCCGAGGGCACGCCGATTTCGCGCAGGGCCACTTCGTCCATCGAGGTCAACACGGTGACGGCGAGGATGACGGGCGGCGTGGTGCCCGCCTTCGCCGCGCCCTCGGCCGCGCCAGCCTGGGCCGCGCGCAGCATGGCCGAGCCCCCCGAAGCGTGCACGGTGAGGAACGACACGCCGAGCGCCGCGGCGCGGGCCGCCGCCAACTCGACGGTGTTGGGAATGTCGTGGAGCTTGAGGTCGAGGAAGACGCGGCTGCCGAGCTTCAAGAACGGCTCGACGACGCGCGGCCCGTGCTCGACGAAGAGCGACAGGCCGACCTTGACCACGCCGACGTGCGCCACCACCCGGGCCGCGATGGCGATCGCGTCAGGCAGGGGAAGGTCGGCGGCCAGCGCGATGCGGTCCCGGGCGGAGTTCATGTGCGGTGCGGTCCCCCGGTCACGACCAGAGACGGCTCAGGTCTTCGCCAGCTCGGCGTTGATGACCTTCTCGAACTCGCTGAAGGGCAGCGCGCCCGAGATCACCTTGCCGTTGATGAAGAAGGCCGGAGTGCCGTTGACGCCGGCCTCGGCGCCCGCCTTGGCGTCCGACTCGACCTTGTCCTTGGTCTTCGAGCCGTCGAGGCACTCGGCGAACTTCGCGGCGTCGAGGCCGATCGTCGCCGCGTGCGCCTTCAAGTCGGCGACCTCGAGCGAGCGCTGGTTGGCGAAGAGCTGCTTGTGCATTTCCCAGAACTTGCCCTGCTCCTCGGCGCAGGCGGCGGCCTCGGCGGCCTTCTGGGCGTGCGAGTGGAACGAGAGCGGGAAGTGGCGGTACACGACGCGAACCTTGCCGGCGAACTTCTCTTCGACCTGGGTGACCGATTCCTCGGCCTTGCTGCAGAACGGGCACTCGAAGTCGCTGAACTCGACGATGGTGACCTTGGCGTCGGCCGGGCCGCGCGCGGGGCCGGTGGCGGCGACCTTCACCCGGGGCTCTTCCATCAGCATCTGGTAGCCGGCCCTGGTCTTGAGCTCGTCGAAGACCTTGAGCGCCTGGGTGCGGCGCGCGTCCTGGTTGAGGAAGCCGATGATCTGCTCACGCATCGAGTCGAGCGTCGACCCGGGGGGCATCTTGTCCTTGTTCTCGTCGAAGACCTTCTTGATGTCGGCGTCCGAAGGGGTCGGCAGCTTGCCGTCGATGTTGGCCTTCAGATACTGGTCCTCGGTCTGGCTGACCTTGGCCGCCTCGTCCTTCACGATCGCCTGCAACGCCAGCTGCTCGGCTGCCTGCTGACGCATCTCGAACTTCTTCTTGTCGAGTTCCTTCAACTGCGCGGTGATGGTGGCGTCGACCTCCTTGAGCGTCACGGTCTTGCCCGAGTACTTCACCACGGGGGTCGACGGGCTCTCACCCGACGCCGCGGCGGCGGTGTTGGTGCTCGGAGCGTCGGTGGTGGTGGTCTTGGGGGGGCAGGCGGTGAGGGCCAGCGCAGCCACCAGCAGGGAATGACGGAAGTTCAGGGTCATGCCCGGGCGTGTAGGCCACCGCGCCCGCCGGTGCAAGGCGTCAGGGCACGGGGTCTTCGGCGTGATCGTGGCCGATGCCGCCCCATGCCCCTGGCCACGGCGCGACGGCCGGCGTGAGCTGTGGCGTGCTCCAGGTGCGCACCACCGTTCGGGTTCTGGCCCAGCGCGGGTCGCATTGATCGCAGACGGGAAAGCCGTCGACGGTGGGCCGCGGCCCCGACATCACCGCCAGTTGGCCCGGCGTGAGCGCCGATTGAACAGGTCGTTCGGGCAGGTCGATGGGGCAGGTGAAGAGCGAAGCGCCGTTGGCGACGTCGGTGCCGCTGACCGTGCGCGCGCCTCCGTCACCGGTGAAGGCCAGCATCACCGTGCGGGGCCCGAACGAGGTCTGCATGGTGGCCAGCGAAATGGGCCCTCCCGCCGCGCCGGGGAGCGGCTGGCTCCATTTGAGCGCGAGCGTGGTCGGGTCGACGCCCACGGCCTGGGTCGCGCCCTCGGCAGGTGCGGGCAGAATCACGTCGCGAGCCACCACGCCGAAACCGAAGGGCACGGGCAGGTCGCCGAGCGGAAGGCCGGTGGCCGACGACCAGACCCGACTGGCCCGCTCGTGGAAGACGATGCCGTCGGCGACCGCGAGCTCGCCACCCACCAGGCCCGGCTCGACCGTCACCCACTCGAGCGCCAGCGCCTGCGAGAAGCGCATGAGCACCGTGCCGTCCATGGCGGTGGCGGGGTTGTCGGTCTGGCTGGGCGTGAAGGCGAAGTAGAGGTGCCCCGTGGTGTCCGCTGCCACGCCGTACGAATGCGGGTGGTTGCAGGTGTCGAAGATGGGGTGGTTGATCATCGCCACGGCCAGGCGGTGGCCCTGCGGGTCGAGGGTCACGACGCCGAAGTGCCGGCAGCGGGGGTCCGAGCCGTCGGGGTTGTTGGTGCGCGACTCGAAGACCGCCGCCAGTTGATCTTCCGACAGGGCGACCAACCGGGCGAGGAACACGTCGACCGAGGGGCCCGAGAACATCGGCAGATCGGTGCGAGCGTCGCCGTAGGTCCACCCGATGGTGCCGCTGGCGTCGACGAACGAGACGCCGGCCACCACCGTCGAGGGGAAATCGGCGCACACCAGGCCTTCGCGCCAGCGAATGCAGCGCCGCGCCTGGCTGATCAGCGGCACCGGCGTGCGGTTGACGTCGAGCGTGGGCAACGACTGGAAGTAGCTCGAGACGCCGACCCCGCCGTCCGACGAGACGAGCAGATCGCTCCACGCCTCGGCAGGCCCGCCGTCGGCCTCGGGCAGTTGGAATTGCCAGGTCGGGGAAAGCGTCAGGGTGGACGCGGTGGTGCAGACCTGGTTCGCGCAGCGGCCTTCGACCGTGCAGGGGCTGGCCTCACGGCACACGAAGCCGTCGGGCGGCGGCCGGTTCACGCACTGGCCGGTGACGCACACGTCGGCGCCAGTGCAGCCGCGAGTGGGGCCACAGGGCTGACCGTCGGGGGCCGCGCTCTGCACGCACCCCAGGGTGCGATCGCACGAGCCGACCTGGCAGAGGCCGTCGCCCGGGCAGGTTCGCGCCACGTGCGCGCAGCCGGTGGAGGGCTGGCAGACGTCGACCGTGCAGGCGTCGGCGTCGTCGCAGTCGAGCGCCGGGCCCACGCAGCGCCCGGACTGGCAGGTCGGAGCGACCAGGCAGCGATCGCCCGATGGGCACGGCGTCGAGTCGGGCAGAGGCGTCTCGACGCAGGCCATGGCCTGGGGGTTCCACCTCGAAGCGTGGCAGGCGTCGCTGGGCGTGCAGGTCGGCGGGGGGACCGCGGTCATGGTCAGCGCCACGGTGAGGTGATCGGTGCTCGAGGCCACCAGGGTCAGGGTGCCCGTCGTCGAGCCCAGCGCGGTGGGCGTGCAGGTGACGGTGAGGGTCGTGGTGCCCGGGGTCAGCTGCGTCGGGGCCGTGGGCAACGTGAAGGCCGACGGCGTGAGCGCCCAGCTGACGGGCGCGACCACCGTCTGACCGACGTCGTCGAAGTCGATGGTCACCTGCCCGCTCGAGCCGAGGAAGATCGTGCCGCAGTCCACGCTCGCCGGTGCGCGCACGGCGTCTTGAAGCCGGGTCAGGCCCGTGCCGCGGCACTGGCAGCCGCCGATGGCGATCAGGAACGACAGGGCGAGGAGCCGGCTCACGGGAGCTGGATCATACTCACCTGGCGTCGCGGGCGCTGGAGGGGCTGGCCTGGACGGGTGGCGGTCCGGGGTGTGGCGTGCGAGGGTGAGCGATCGGCAGCTTCGTGTAATTTCGAACCACCCCGTTCCGGTTCGAAAGTACGCAAAGAATGAAGCACGCACCGCGCGCTTCAAGCCGCGGTCGGAGCCAACACGGCCTCGAGATCGGCCAGCTCGAGCTGGTGCCGCCGCACGTCGACCGTGCGCGCCCGCACCACTTCATAGTTCGCCGGGTCGGACAGCACCTTGGCCACCAGCTTCTGGTTGAGCGCATGCCCGGTCTTGAACACCGTGAGCGCACCGATCACCGGGCGGCCAAGCAGCGCGACGTCACCGAGCGCGTCGAGCAGCTTGTGCCGCACGAACTCGTCGGGGTAGCGCAGCCCCTCGGGGTTCAAGATCGAGAAGTCGTCGACCACCACCGCGTTCTCGAGCGAGCCACCGCGAGCCAGGCCCACCGAGCGCAGCTTGTCGACGTCACGCAGGAAGCCGAAGGTGCGCGCCGATGCCACGTCGCGAATGAACGAGCGGTCGCTGAACTCGAGCGTGAACTGCTGGTCGCTGATCAACGGGTGCTTGAAGTCGATGGTGCAGTCGATGCGGAAGCCCTTGGCGGGCGAGAACGAGGCGTACTTGTCGCCGTCGGTCACCGCGATGTGCCGCTTGATGACGATGAACGACTTGGGCTCGCCCTGCAGGCGCACGCCGGCGTCGCTCATGCGCTGCGCGAAGGGCGCGGCGCTGCCGTCCATGATGGGAATCTCGGGGCCGTCGACCTCGATACGGAGGTTGTCGAGGCCCAGGCCCGAGATGGCGGCCAGCAGGTGCTCGACGGTGCTGACCTTCACCCCGTCGACGCCGAGGGTGGTGGCCAGCGCCGTGTCGGTCACGTGCTCGGAGCGAACCGGAATCTGCGGCTTGGCCGGCAGATCGCTGCGCACGAAGACCAGGCCGTGGTTGGCCGGAGCCGGCACCAGCCGAAGCTCGACGTTGGCGCCGCTGTGCAGACCGACGCCGTGGACCACCACCGTCCGCTGCAACGTGCGCTGCTGAAAGGACGCGGTCGCCAACGGTTCGCGTTCCAAAGAATGAGCGAGGTCTCCGGCCATGATCTCGATACGCTCCAGATTGAAGTTGCTGCAACGCGTTGGAGCTTCAACCCGTATGCCACGAAATCGACAAAACGCGACGAAAAACCTCGCGGAATCATTGAGTGGTGCATGGGCGCTCCACCGCAGAAAACCGGCAGGCTGACAAATGCGCCGCGAATCTCTGGAGTTAGGACCGCGACACGGGTGTCCTGCTCGGGTCCGGCAGCGGCCTAGAACAGGTCGCCCTGAGGGTCTCGGCGGGGGGCCGTTCGACCGAAATACTGGTACGCGTGGGCGGTCGCCATGCGGCCGCGGGGGGTGCGTTGCAGCAGCCCTTCCTGCAGCAGGTACGGCTCGTACACGTCTTCGATGGTGTCACGCTCTTCGCCGATGGCCGCGGCGATGGTCTCGACGCCGACCGGGCCGCCACCGAACTTGTCGATGATGGTGGTCGGAATGCGCCGGTCCATCGCATCGAGGCCCGAGGCGTCGATGTCGAGGCGCTTGAGCGCCGCGTCAGCCAACTGGGCGGTGATGACGCCCTGGCCCTCGACCTCGGCGAAGTCGCGCAGCCGGCGCAGCAGGCGGTTGGCGATGCGGGGCGTGCCGCGAGAACGGCCGCTCATTTCGCGCGCGCCTTCGCGGTCGAGCTTCACGCCCAGAATCTTCGCCGAGCGGGTGAGGATGAGCTCGAGCTCGGCAGGGGTGTAGTACTCGAGCCGCTCCTGAATCTGGAAGCGGTCGCGCAGCGGGCTGGTCAACAAGCCGGTGCGGGTGGTGGCCCCGATGAGGGTGAAGCGCGGCAGGTCGATCTTCATCGCGCGGGCAGCGGGGCCGGTGTCGATGGTGACGTCGAGCCTGAAGTCCTCCATCGCGGGGTAGAGGTATTCCTCGATGGCGGCCGACAGGCGGTGAATCTCGTCGATGAAGAGCACGTCGCCGGGCGCGAGGTTGGTGAGGAAGCCGGCCAGGTCGCCCTTCTTCTCGAGCGCGGGGCCGCTGGTGACGTGCAGGGCTGCGCCCAGTTCGTTGGTGATGATGTGGGCCAGCGAGGTCTTGCCCAGGCCGGGCGGGCCCGAGAAGAGGCAGTGATCGAGCGCTTCACCGCGGGCCTTCGCCGCCTTCACGTAGACCTTGAGCTTGCCGACTACCCCGCCCTGCCCCACGTATTCGTCGAAGGTGCGCGGGCGCAGGCTGGCCTCGAGCCGCTGCTCATCGGTGGCGGTCGACAGCGAAGGGTCGAGCACGTCGTCGTCGTCGCCGGTCTGGTCGGTGGTGCGCGCCATCGCTTGGCTGACGCTTCTACCACTGCTGGCCGCGCTTGCTTCGGCCAAGTCAGCGGCGCGCGTCGGCCTGTGCGGCCAGCAGCCGCTCTTCGTCGCTGGCGAAGTCGCGGTCCCAGGCCTGCACCCGGGGGCGCATCAGCGCGCTCCACAGCGGCGGCACCAGGGCGATGATGATGGTGGTCAGGTACCCGCCGAGCATCATCGGCGCGTCGGGGTACGGCCGCAGCGCCTGGTACGGCACCTCGCCCTGGGCGTGGTGGTGGGAGTGCCGGGTGAGGTTGAAGAGGCTCCACGAGCTCAAGCGGCGGTTGGTGTTCCACGAGTGGCGGGGCTGCACCGGCGTGGCGGGGTTGCGCACCAGGCCGTAGTGCTCCATGTAGTTGACGATCTCGAGCAGTGCCTTTCCCCACAGCGCGCAGGCGGTGAAGAAGGCCATCGCCTCGAGCCCGCCCATGGCGAAGGCGGCGGCCAGCAGCAGCACGCTGAGCACCTGGCCCCTCAAGAAGGCGTTGCGCCAGGACCAGCGACCCAACCGCTTCTTCGAGAGCCTCGCCGCTTCGATGCGCCAGGCGCCCACGTTGCCGCGCACCGTCGAGGCGATGAGGTGCCAGTACACGCTGCGCCCCCGCGGCGCAGTCGCCGGGTCGTCGATGGTCGAGACGTACCGGTGGTGGCCGTACACGTGCTCGATGGCGAAGCTGGTGTCGAAGCTGAAGGCCAGCAGGCAGCGCCCGACGAACATCGACACCGGGTCCCACGTGCGGTGGGTCAGCTCATGCGCGGGAATGGTGCCGACCATGCCGATCATCAGCCCGGTCAGCACCCAGGCCGAGACGTGATGGCCCAGGCTGGTGGCCGCGCGCGCACCGAGCACGTCTACGCCCGACCAGTGGGTCACCCAGGCCCCGAAGCCCAACGGGTCGCCGGGGCTCATGGTCCACACCGCGGTGAAGACCACCACCATCAACAAGGGCAACGCGCCCCACAACTGGGCGGTCAGCACGCCGGGGTGGCGAAAGTCGGGCGTCGAGAGATCATCGCCGCCGAGTGCGTCGCCCACCACGTAGAAGCCCACCACCAGCAGCAGGCCCAGGCTGATGAAGGGGCCGCCGGCCAGCAGGGTGGCCACCGCGAACAGCCCCACCAGGTGGAACGAGAAGAACTTGAGGTAGTGCAGCACGCTGATCGCCACGCCGGGGTTCGCGGTCAGGGTGGGCGGCAACGCCAGCTCGGCCTGGGGGTCCGGAGCGTCGGCGCGGGTGGTGAAACGATCGGCCCAGATGCGCTCGCGCGGCACCCCGTGTTCACGCAGCACCGCGCAGGCGGCGTCGACCATCGCCACCGGCCCACACAGGTAGGCCTGCGCGCCCGGCTCGAGGTGCGCCTTCAGTTGCTCGGTCACCAGGCCCCGGGCGCCCGCCCACGACGACTGCGGCGGCGATGCCGAGAGGACCGGCACGAACCGGAAGCGCCCCTTCCATTCGCGCGAGAGCACCTCGAGGTCCTCCAGCGCGTACAGGTCGCGCTCCTCTCGGGCGCCGAAGAGCACCGTCACCGGGCGGGTGCAGCCCTCGGCCGCGGCCTGGCGGAGCATGGCGAGCATCGGCGGCAGCCCGCTGCCACCCGCGATCATCACCACCGGCGCGTCAGCGGGGCGCAGCCAGAACTCGCCGAAGGGGCCCTCGACCTGCACTGCCCTGCCCTCGAGCCGCTGCTCGTGCACGAAGGTCGAGATCTGCCCGCCCTCGACCCGACGCACGAAGAACTCGACCAGGCCATCGGCGCGCGGGGGCGTGGCGAACGAATACGACCGGGGCTGGCCAGGCAGGTCGTCGAACGACACCTGGGCGAACTGGCCGGCGCGGTACCCCAGCGGCTGCTCGAGCTGCACCGACACCCTGGTGATGTCGTGCGTCACCAGGTGCTGGCCGATCACCCGCCCCTTCACGGCCCGCGGGGGCGTGCGACCGGTGAGGCCGACCTGCACCGCGACGTCGTCGGTCAGCGGCACGCTCTGACAGGCCAGAATGGTGCGGGCCTCGAGCTCGTCGGCAGTGAGCAGGTACGCGGTCTCGGTCAGCTCGCGCACCGCCCCGGCCGTCAGCCGGCACTTGCAGGTGCCGCACCCACCGACGCGACAGCTGTTGGGAAAGTCGAGCCCGTGGCGCAGCGCGGCCTGCAGGATGGTCTCCTGAGGCCGCAGTTCGACCCGCTCGCCGTTGATCTGCGCGGTTCTGATCATGCCCTGGTTGTAGCCAGCGGCGTCGGAGCCGAGAAGGTCATTTCCTGACACAATGAGGTCATTTTCTGACACAGGGTGCGACATGAACCGGCGCCTCCGCGAGCAGGGCCTCACGCTGCCCGCCGTCTACTTCCGGCAGGTGGTCGACCAGGTGCGGGCCCAGGGCGTCGATCTCGACGCGTGGCTCTTGCCGGCGGGGCTGACCTCGGCGAGCGAGCAGGACCTGCCGTTGCATTCGTTCGAGCGGCTCATTCTCGACGCGCTGGCGCTCAGTCGGGAGCCCGCGCTGGGCCTGTTCGTCGGGCAGCGGCTGCAGGTGCAGACCCACGGGGTGCTGGGGTACGCGGCGGCCAGCAGCGGCTCGGTGCGCCAGGCGCTCGACCTGATCGCCACCTTCATTCGCACCCGCTTCCCGCTGATCGCGCTGACCATCGAGCCGGGCCGCGCGACCGTACGTGCGCGCGTCGAAGAGGCGGTGCCGCTGGGCGCGGTGCAGGCCCCGGTGCTCGAGGCGGTGCTGCTGGCGGTGAAGAACCTGCTCGGTGCCATGTCCCTGGGCGCTTGCCGCTTCGAGTCGGTCACCTTCCCCTTCGCGGCGCCCGCGCACGCGGCGCTGGCGCGGCAGCTGTTCGGCTGTGAGGTGCGCTACGCCGCCGACTGGGCCGGCCTGACCCTGCCGCGCGCGGCGCTCGACGTGCGGTTGCACAGCGCTGACCCGCTCGCGCTGCAGGAGGCGGTGGCGATCTGCGAGCGCGAACTCGAGCGGGTGATGCGCGACTTCGTGGCACAGCGCCACAACCTGCTGCTGTGCTCGACCATCATCGAAACCGGCATTGATGTGCCCAGCGCCAACACCATCGTGATCAGCCGGGCCGACAAGTTCGGTCTGGCGCAGTT
>CAIWFK010000519.1 GCA_903911905.1 uncultured Myxococcales bacterium | reverse complement strand
GTCACCGTCACCGGCGTGCCGTTCGAGATGGCGTCGACGTTCGTGCACGACCCACTGGTGACGTAGACCAGGGTCATCGGGTTGACCTGCGAGTCGCGCAACGCGCGGCCCAGGGCCTTGATGACGGGTTCCTGGGTGTCACCAATCTGGAGGTACACGGGGTTGGTCAGGGTCGAGCAATCGACGGCCGCGGCGACGCGCGCCAGGGCCACCAGGGACAACAGCACCAGTCTGCGCATGACGGCTGCATTCCGCACTCGGCGCGGGCGGGCAATCAAACACGACCCATGGTAAAGTCGACTTTCCATGGCCCCCTCCCCCATCCGGCAGGTCCGGGAGCGCCTCGGTGTTCGCCAGGGCGACCTCGCGCAGACCATCGGCGTGTCGCGGCAGGCGCTCTCGGCCATCGAGGCGGGCCGGGCCCTGCCGCGCACCGACGTGGCGTTGGCGCTGGCGCGTGCGCTGGGCACGACCGTCGAGGCCCTGTTCTCGGCCGACGTGCCACCGGCGACGGTGAAGGTGCGGGCGACCGCAGGCGTCAGCGAGCGCTCGCGAGTGCTGCTGGCCCGGGTCGACGAGCGCTGGGTGGCGCACCCGCTGGAGCGCGCCAGCTCGCAGCCGGGAGACGGGCTGGTGGTGGGCACCAGCGCACGGCAGGCGACGGTCGAGCCGCTGGGGCCGTTGGACCGGGCGAGCAACCGGCTGGTGGTGATGGGCTGCGCCCCGGCGCTGGGGCTGTTGTCGGCGCGCTTGAGCGAGTCACGGGTGCCGGTGGCCTGGCTGCAGGGCACCAGCGCGCAGGCCCTCGACGCGCTGGGCGCGGGCGAGGTGCACGTGGCGGGCATTCACCTGCGCGACGGCGAGCTCAACGTGCGCGAGGTCGAGCGGCGGTTCCGGCGCTCGGCGGTGCTGGTGACCTTCGCGGCCTGGGAACAGGGGCTGGTGGTGGCGAAGGGCAACCCACTCGGGCTGCGCCGCGTGGAAGACGTGCTGCGCCCCCGCGTGCGGCTGGTGCGCCGTGAGTCGGGCGCGAGTGCGATGAAGCTGCTGGAACGACAGCTCGAGGGCACGCGGCTGCCGAAGACGGGGCCGGTGGCGCGCGGGCACCTCGAGATCGCCGAGGCCATATCGCTGGGCGCGGCCGACGTGGGCGTGGCGATTCGGTCGGCGGCGGTGGCGTACGATCTCGACTTCGTGCCCCTGAGCGCCGAGCGGTTCGACCTGGTCATTCCCCGACACCTCAAGGCCGACGTGCGCATCGAGCGGCTGGTCGACGAGCTGGCCAGCGGCTCGTTCCGCCGCGAGCTGGACGCGGTGGGCGGCTACGAGACCCGGGAATCAGGCCGGCTGGTGACTCAGTAACCGACGTAGTGACCGCCGCGGTGCACGTTCACCACCCCGGGCACGTTGCTGATCGACCCGTAGCGGGCGATGGCGTAGCGCACGCCGGCGATGATGTTGTCGATGGGGTTGCGAATGTCGTTGTGCCCCGGGAGCTTCCACCGGTTGAAGGTGGGGCCGATGGTCTGCATCAGCCCGATGGAGGGGTGACCCGCCTTCGCGTTGCTGTCCCAGTTGTTCTGGGCGTTGGGGTTGCCGCCCGACTCGAAGCGAATGATGAGCGCGATGTCGGAAGCGTTCATCTTGCTGCGCGGCACGCCCGCGCGCTCGAGAATGCCCTGGGCCTGGGCGATCCACGCGCCGACCTGACCTCCGACGGTGTTCCTGACCGGGCCCGAGCCGCCGACCGGCTTGTGACTGGGCGGCGCCGGCACGAAATGGTCGCCGGGAATGGCAATGGTCTGACCCGCATAGATGAGGTTGGGGTTGTGAATGGACGGGTTGGCCCGCTCGAGCGCACCGAGCGAGACGTGGAACTTCGAGGCGATGCCAGAGAGCGTGTCACCAGGGCGGATTCGGTAGGACATGCCGAATTCTCGGCTGCACCCCTTCCCGGTCGCCGGAGCTTCCTGTCGTGGGGCTTTGCAGATCGAGCCGAATTTCCCGGCCCATTCCGGCGGTGATTTCCTACCCGCCGCGGGTGTGCATTTCGAGGTGCGGGTCGGCGCGCAGGCTGTCGGCGCCGGCGAGCGGGCCTCGTTGATCGCGCAAGGCGACGCGCTCTTCGGCGCCGCGATCGTTTCGGCCAGTCCACACCGAAGCGATGAGCTGCTCGAGCTCGGCCGGTGACTGCCCCGAACGCAGGGCCTTCTTCAGGTCGACGCCGGTGCGGGCGTAGAGGCAGGTGTACCAGTGGCCGTCGGCGGTGAGCCGGGCGCGATCGCAGGTGCGGCAGAACGGCTGGGTGGTCGAGGTGATGAGCCCGAAGATGCGACCGTCAGGCAGGCGGAAGCGCCGCGCGGGCGCCGACCCGTCTTCCTTCAACGGCTCGGCAGGCCCCAGGGTGGCGGCGATGGCCGAGAGCAGCTGCTGGCCCGAGACCACGTTCTGGGCCGACCACTTCGTCGCGCCGCCCACGTCCATGTATTCGATGAAGCGCAGCTCGGCCCCCACGCGACCGGCGTAGTCGAGCAGCGGCACCAGTTCACCGTCGTTGACGCCGCGAATGACCACCGCGTCGAGCTTCAAGCCCGCGCGCAGGGGGCTGGCGGCGACCGCGTCGATGCCGGCGAGCACGTGGGCATGGTGGTCGCGCCCGGTGAGCGCCTTGAAGCGCGAGGGCGAGAGCGTGTCGAGGCTGACGGTGACGCGGTGCAGGCCCGACGAGACGAGGTCGGCCAGGTGCTCGGTCAGCAGCACGCCGTTGGTCGTCATGGCCAGGTCGTCGATGGGCTTCTTCGCCAGGCGGGCGATGAGCGTGGGCAGTTCCCGGCGCACCAGGGGCTCGCCGCCGGTGAGCCGCAGCTTGCGCACGCCGAGCGACACGAAGCGGTCGACCAGGGTTTCGATTTCCTCGAACGAGAGGATCTCGGGGTTGGGCAACCAGGTGTAGGTCGCCTCGGGCATGCAGTAGGCACACCGCAGGTTGCAGCGGTCGGTCACCGACAGGCGCAGGTTCGAAAGCGGCCGCCCGAGGCGGTCGTGGGTGACCACTGACGTCATCGAAGGGACCTGTACCAGAGGCCCCGGCGGGCCGCATCAGCCGCTACCGATTCGACAGCACGTCGGCCACGGTGATGAGGGTGCCCATGTCGTCGGCCCCCTGGGGCAGTTCGGGCAGGGCGATGGCGGTGGCGTTGGCGCCGGCGCGGGTCTCGAGGTCACGCAGCAGGGCCACGTCGCGACCGGCGAGCTCGAGCTCGTGGCGGGCGAGCCCCTGGAGCTTGTCGAGCGCCGACTGGGCCTCGGGGGTCACCGGCGAGGGCAGCATGGCGGCGTCGGGCAGCGGCTTGTCGACGTTGAGCGCGCGGCTGCGGTTGAGCACGAACCCGCGGAAGGGCAGCTCGAGCTCGCGGGTCTTGTCCTGGAAGAAGTGGGCCTCGGTCAGGGTGGCGGGCTGGGGCGAAGTGACGAGCAGGAAGGCCACGTCGTCGCCACTGAGGAAGCGTCGCATCTCGTTCACGTCGATGTTGAGCGACTGGAAGATGCCCGAGAAGGTGCCGACGAAGCCGACGAACTCGGTGGCGAACTCGTCGCCGAAGACCGCGCCGAGAATGGCGTGAATGACCTTGGACGCCGCGCGCGAGACCAGGCCGTCGCTCCTGGGCAGGAAGGCCTGCAGAGCGCGCGAATCGACCAGGCGGGACAGCCGTCGCGGCGCTTCGAGGAAGTCGAGCGCGTGGCGCGAGGGCGGCGTGTCGAGCACCACCAGGTCGTAGGCGCCCGAATTGGTGAGGCGATAGAGCGCTTCCATCGCGGTGTACTCGTGCATGCCGGCGACCATGCTGCTGACCTGCTGGTAGATGCGGTTGCCCAGCACCTTTTCGGCGTCGGCGGGCGAGCGGGTCAGGCGGCGCACGGCGCTGTCGGCGACGAGCTTGTGATCCAACATCCACGCGTGGAGCGTGGCCGGGGGCGCGATGCCGGCGGCCTTCTGGCGCTCGGGCGGCACGGCGACGGGCTCGGGCGGGTTGCGCGAGACGCCCAGGGTCTCGGCGAGGCGCTTCGAGGGGTCGATGGTGAGCACCAGCACGCGGCGACCGGCGCGCGCGGCGGCCAACGAAATGGCGGCGGCGGTGGTGGTCTTGCCCACGCCACCGGCGCCGCAGCACACGATGATGCGCTTGGTGCGCAGCAGCTCGCCGATGCGGGCGGCGGTCATGACGCGCTCCGGGCGATGGGGGCGATGGTCTCGAGGGCGGTCTTGAGCGAACCAATCAACCCGGCGTGCGCGAATTCCGGCAGCGGGTACACCGGCAGGGACGTGCCGGCGAGCAGGCGGGCGAGTTCGCGTTGGGTCAGCAGCGGTCGGTCGAAGCTCTCGTGCCCCAGCACGTCGCGGTGGCCCAGCGCGGTGGTGAGCAGCGCTCGCTCTGCCGGGGTGAACGGGTCGACCGGCATGCGGTTGAGCATGACGCCGCCGATGGGCACCTGGGTCTTGCGCAGGCCGTCGATGAGCTCGAGGCATTCGCTGACCGGCAGGGTCTCGGGCAGCGTCACCAGCCAGGCGGCGGCCCGCGTGGGGTCGTTGAGGTAGGCCTGCCCTTCCTTGAGCGACTCGGCGATGGGGCCACGCGGTACCAGCTTGAGCAGCAGGTCGGGCAGCCCGGTCAGCGAGAGCGTGTGCCCGGTGGCGGGCATGTCGACCAGAATCAGCTCGTACTCGGGCTTGCCGTCGGCGTGTTGGGCGCGCAGGTAGGTGAGCAGTTGGAAGAAGACGCCCATTTCGCGAAAGCTGGGGCCGGCCGAGAGCAGGCGGCGCAGCACGTCGCTCGAGAGCGCGGCGCGGGCGATGGTGCCCGAGCGCAAGACCGACTTGAGGAAGAGTTCCTGACCGGTGCGGGCCAGCAGCACCACGCCGCGCAGGCCGGGCTCGAGGACCTGGGGCTCGACGCTGAAGCGATCGCGGCCGAAATAGCGGGCGAGCGGCGAATAGTCTTCGGGGGCGTCACCGATTTCAGTGACCAGCACGCGGCGACCACGAGCGCGGGCCAACTGCGCCAGCGCGGCGGTGACCGAGGAGCGACCCACGCCGCCCTTTCCGGTGACCAGCACGACCCTCTTCGAAAGCAGCGCGTCCAGCGGGAACCCCTTCTTCTGCTACTGGTCAGACCCACCACTGCGGTCGTACGAACGGAAGCTACGCTACCAGTCTGGTGCTCGCCGCGACGGACGAAAAAGGCCACGATGGGCAAGCCGTGACCTGGTCGACCCTCTTCGTGCGCTCGCACCCCTTTGGCGTGGTAGCCGGCGTTCGTCTGCCGCCCGAGAAGGCGCCCGTGCCCGAAGCGGTGCTCGCGAGGCTGCTCGACGACGAGCAACGCCTGGCGCGCACGCACGAAGGCTTCCGCCAGCAGGAATGGGTGGGCGCGCGGTTGGCGTGGCATGCGGCCGCCAAGGCGTTCGGGGTGCCGGCGCAGGCGCTGCTCAGTGGCGACGAGCGCCAGCCTCTGGGGCCACCCGGGGTGTCGGTGTCGCTCACACACAAGCGGGACCTGGCCATCGCCCTGGTGGGCTCGGCGGAGCACGGCGCGCTGGGGGTCGATCTGGAAGGTGAAGGTCGCGAGCGGTTGCGGGTGGCCGAGCGGGTGCTGCGAGCGGAAGAGTTGGAGCTCATTCGACGCGAGCCAGCCTCGCGGCAGTGGCTGGGCGTGATGGTGCGGTTCGCAGTGAAGGAGGCGGTCTACAAGGCCGGCCTGCTCGACAGTAATCTGCTCGGGCTCGGTGCCTTCGGAATCGGTTCGTACACCATGCATTTCGCGCCCGGCCAGGAACCGCCCGCCGGGGCGTTCTGGTCGGTCACCGTCTACGACTCAGGCGGCAAGCTGGTCGCCAACCCGCAGAACCGGTACAGCGTCAGCAGCAGCAGGCCCGACGAACTCGTCCGCCGGCCGGACGGTTCCATCGACATCGTCTTCTCGCCATCCGACCCGGGCGATCCCGGCGCCAACTGGCTCAAGGTGCCCCGG
>CAIWFK010000518.1 GCA_903911905.1 uncultured Myxococcales bacterium | reverse complement strand
GCCACCGGCGCCTTGATGGCAGGGTGCGGGTCGTATTCGGACAGCGTGAAGTCCTCGAAGCGGAAGCCGAAGAGGTCCTTCCGCTCGGGGTTGAGCGTCATCACCGGAAAGCGGCGCGGCTGGCGGGAAAGCTGTTCCTTCGCCTGCTCGACGTGGTTCACGTACAGGTGCACGTCACCGAAGCTGTGCACGAAATCGCCCGGCTTCTTGCCGGTGGCCTGCGCGACCATCATGGTCAACAGCGCGTAGCTGGCGATGTTGAAGGGCACGCCCAGGAAGAAGTCGGCGCTGCGCTGGTACAGGTGGCACGAGACCTCGTCGTCCTGCACGTGGAACTGAAAGAGCGTGTGGCAGGGCGGCAGGGCCACCTGCGTCGCTTCTTCGGGGTTCCACCCGCTGACCAACAGGCGTCGGCTGTGCGGCGTGTGGGTGAGGTCGCGCACGATGGCCGCCAACTGGTCGACGCCATCGCGCTCGTAGGTGCCGTCGGCCTTCTTCGTCGCGCCGAAGTTGCGCCACTGGTGCCCGTACACCGGCCCCAGGTCACCCACCTGGCGGCCGAACTTCGCGGTCTGCTCGGCGGTGGCCCACTCGTCCCAGATGGTGACGCCCACGTCCTTCAGGGCCTGCACGTGGGTCGACCCGCTCACGAACCACAGCAGCTCGTGAATGATGGACTTGAGGTGCACCTTCTTGGTGGTCAACAAGGGGAAGCGCTCGCGCAGGTCGAAGCGCAACTGCGCGCCGAAGAGCCCCAGGGTGCCCACGCCCGTGCGGTCGCGGCGCGGCTTGCCCCGGGTGAGCAACGTCTCCAGCAGCTCGAGGTACGCGCGCTCGGACATGGCGAGAAGTCATAGCAGGCGAAAGATCGCCCGGGGTTCGACGTATTGTGCCTTTTGGTCAAATCCACGCTCTCGTTCACGCCCGGCAAGCAGTGGCGCTTCACCATGGTCGGGCCCCACGGCACGGCGTTTCCCAACCGCATCGAGCACCCGCTCTTCCGCGTGAAGTGGGTGCCGCACGAGGCGACGGCCGAAGAGGTCGCCACCTTCGGAGCTGCGTTCGCCAGCTGCCCCCAGGTGAGCGTCGGGCCGGCGTCGCGACCGCTGGTCAGGCCCCAGGGCCCCGCCCCTCGCCGCAGCAGGCGTCGGACCCGCCGCGCTTCGGCTTGTCCGACGGCAAGGGAGGTGCCGCGCCCGTGCCTGCGACCCAGTGCGCGCCCTGCGTGAACGAGCCGGTGCGGGCCGCGTGCATTCAGGGCCGGTGCCGCGGCGTGCCGGCGCGATCGCGGCCACGGCCCCCGGGCTGACGGTCAGCGGAACGAGAGCAGCTCCCTGCCTCTCCGACTCGCGCAGCACCGCCGCCACCTGCGCGCGCAGCCCCGCAGCCACCGCGACCGCGATGCACTCGGTGTCGAGACGCAGCCGCATCAGCTCGCCCCGAACGTCGCCGCGCTCCTCGAGCAGGTCCGACAGCACGGGCCAGAGGGCCGGGGCGCTCGAGGCGAGCGCCGCCTGTCATGCCTGCTCGAGCGTCGGGGCGGCCACGCCGGCGAGCGTACCGCGGTGGCGCCGTCTCAGGCCGCGGGTCGCGCGCGCGTCGCCTCGACGAACGCCGCCCACTGCCCCTGCTGCCTGGCATCGAGCGCCCACGGCGCCAGCGACGAGCGCCCCTCGTCCACCGCCGTCACCCTCGCGTGCAGCGACTGGCCTGCGACCACCAGCCTCACCACCTGCGAGGGCCGCAACGCCCGCGCCACCACCAGGTACCGCTCGTCGACCTCGAGCACGTCGGCATCGAGCACCAGGCCTTCGACGTGAATCGTCACCTGCGCCACCGGGTCCAGCTCGTCGGGCAACCGCAGCTCGTAGTCGATGACGCCAGCCACCTCGTCGCCCTTCGGCTCGCGGAACGCGTCGAGGAACGTCGGCAGTTGCGGCAGCTTCGCGGCCAACGCCTCACCTTGCGCGGTCGACAGCTCGGCGATGGCCCCCAGCCGGTCGGCCTCGAGCCTCGGTGCCCCGTCGAGCAGCCGCACCACCTCGTCGGTCACCCGCACCACCTCGAGCAAGGGCGAGCTCACCGCCAGGTCGTGATGCGAGACGATGGCCTCGGTGATGACGGCTGGCAACGACCAACGGCCGGCGAGCAACTGCCCCGCCTGCACGTGCGCCGCTTCGATGAGCGACCACCAGCCTTCTTCCGAGCGCGTGTCGGCCGAGGGGTGTTGCGCCAGCACGTCTTCGAGCACGCCGATGACGGGTACTCTCCCCAGGTCGTGCAGCAACCCCGCCACGAAGGCGTCGCCCGGGTCGGCCCCCATCACCTCGGCCACCCACTGGGCAATCTGCGCGCTGATGAGCCCTTCACGCCAGGCGCGGCGCCGCAGCGGCACCAACGCGCCGGTCGCCATGGCCTGCTGATGCAGCCCGTGGGCCCACGCCAGGTCCTGCAGCGTTCGACGGCCGAGCACCGTGATGGCATTGCCCACCTGCACCACCGCTGCGCTGCGGGCATACGCCGCCGAATTCGCCAGGCGCAGCACCACCGCGGTCAGCACCTGGTCCTGCTTGACCACCGTCGCCAACTGCTCGAGCGTCGAATCGTCGTCGCGAAGCAGCTTCGCCAACTTGAGCGCCACCACCGGAGCGGGCGGCAGCTTCAAGGTGGCAGACGACAGGCGGTGAAGCAGCACGGCTTCCAGATCCATCGTGAGGGCACTCCCTCACGAGCGCTTCGGCACGCGGCCGGGAACACTTGAGCTCGGAGGCCACTTCCACCGGAACGACGGTTACTTGCAGATGCTCGAGCTGCTGCAACTGCTGGTGGTGGTCATGCCCGAGCTGATCTGCGAGCACGAGAGGTTGCGCAGGTCGTTCACGCAGGTCGTCGCCGCGACCGCGTCGTAGGTCTTGCCGCTGGCGCAGTTGGTGCCGGTGTTGTCGCAGTTGTTGGTGGCCACCTGCGCCGTCACACAGTCGGCCTCGGTCGCACCGAAGGCCAGCTTCACCGCGTCGAGCGCCGCGCCGGTGTTGCAGGTGTAGAGCTTGTTGCAGAGCGTGGCCGAGATGTCCTTGCACGCCTGCTGAGGCGAGGTGCCACAGGCGGTGACGAGCAGGGCGAACGAGCTGACGAGGGCGAAGCGGGTCGAGCGGAGCATGGGCGGCCTTGTGGTTGGAACGAGTGAACGACCCGGGCCACATACGCAAAGTTCCGAGCGAGCGCGCGCTGAAAAGAAACCCCGGCCAGCGCTCAGGGCTCAGGCAGCGGCTCGACGAAGCTGCGCACCTTCTCGAGCCCGTACTTCTTCTCGAGCGCCGTCAGCTTCGCGGCCTCGTCAGGGCTCGCGCTCCAGCCCCACAGCTCGACGCGACCGTTGCGCACGCAGGCGGTGAGGGCCTTCGACTTGAGCACCTTGAGCTCGCCCTGCACCGTCTTGCGGAGCGCGAGTACCGGCGCGGGTCGGTCGTCGGCCTCGGCGCACGCCATGATGTGCACGCGCTCGCCGCCCTTCTTCCACGCCATGGTGGTGCGCACGCCACCGCAGGTCGCCTTCAGCGAGACCGTCTCGGGCGCATCACCCACCAGGCCCTCCTCGATGCACACTCCCGACCCCGCGGTCACCGTCTCGAGCCGTGGCACCCGGAACGAGCGCAGTTCCCCCGGCTCGAGCGTGATGGCGCGCCACTGCCCCTCGAGCGTCTCGGCGTTGAGCACCACCGAGAGCGTCAGTGCGAGCATCATGGCGCCACGCACGCGCTGTTGCGGCAGGTCTGGGTCGGCGCACAGGCGAGGCCGCACCCGCCGCAGTTGTTTCGGTCGAAGGCCAGGTTGACGCAGGCGTTCGAGCAGTTGGTCAACCCCATCGCGCAGGTGCAGGTCCCCGCCACGCACCCCACCGCTCCGGCCGCGCCTGCGCAGACGGTGCCGCACGCGCCGCAGTTGTTGCGGTCGTTCTGCAGGTCGCGGCAGGCGCCGTTGCACGAGGTCTGCCCCACCGGGCACGTGCACGAGCCTGTCACGCAGACCTGGCCCATGGCGCAGGTGTGGCCGCAGG
>CAIWFK010000517.1 GCA_903911905.1 uncultured Myxococcales bacterium | reverse complement strand
ATGGCATTTGGAAGGGAAAAATCAAACCACACCTGGGCAAGGTGTGCATTTTTTTCACACGTGCACGTCGCCTCGGCGCCGGGGCAGGGCACCACCTTCTCGCTGTATTTCCCCGCGGCCAGTGCGCCGGTCGCCAGCGCCGAGCCGCCGCCGAGCAGCGAGCTGCCGCGCGGCGACGAATTGGTGTTGGTGGCCGAAGATCGGCCCGAGCTGCGCGCGATGGCGGTGCGGCTGCTGACCCGACTGGGCTACCAGGTGCAGGCCTTCGCCGACGGGCCGACGCTGCTCGCGGCGTTGGGTGGCCTCGGCCAGACCCCGCGGTTGCTCTTCACCGACGTGGTGATGCCCGGGCTCAACGGCAAGCAACTGGCCGAGCAGGTGCTCGTGCGGTTCCCCGGCCTGCCGGTGCTCTTCACCTCGGGCTACCTCGACGACGTGGTCGGGGAGCACGGGGTGCTCGACCCGGGGTTCGACTTCCTGCCCAAGCCGTATTCGCTGCCGGTGCTGGCCACGCGGGTGCGCGCGGCGCTCGACCGGGTGAAGTGAGCCGGCCTATTCCTCGGTCGCGGGCGGCGCAGCGAACTGCTCGAAGGCCTTCTTGAGCGAAGGGCTGGTCGCGTCGGCCTGCGCCGCCGGAGCGACGGCGCTCGGGGCCGGCAGCTCCACCGGCTTCGAGCCGCGGAAGAGGAACGGGTCGGTCGGCCGGTGGCCCAGCTCGAGCTGGTAGTGCAGGTGCGGCCCGGTGCTGCGACCGGTGGTCCCCGATTCCGAGATGACCTCGCCCGCGTGCACGCGCTGGCCCACCGTCACCAGCAGCCGCGAGTTGTGGCAGTACGCGGTCGCGACGCCGTGGCCGTGGTCGATGATGACGACCCGCCCGTTGACCGCGTCTTCACTGGCGCGGGTCACCGTGCCGTCGGCCACCACCTTCACCGGCGTGCCTTCGGCGATGGCCAGGTCGACGCCCGTGTGCAGTTGGGCCCGCCCCAGCATGGGGTGCTCACGCCAACCGAAGGGGCTCGAGACCCGCGTGCCGGGAGCGACCGGCCACGACAGCGCGTAGGCGGTGCCCAGCGAGAGCGCGGTCGAAGCCGCGCTGATGGCCGCGCCCGACGAGGGCGGCAACTGCCGACTGAGCGCCTCGAAGCTGACCGCGCCGCCTTCCGCGTGCGCGCGCCGCACCGCCCACGAGGCCACGTCCCACCCGGCGAAGAGCGCCAGCACGGCCGCGTCGTCGCTGCCCAGTTCACCCCGCGCCTTCTCGAGCACCCGCGCGGCGTCGTCGGCAGTGCTCACCGTGACCTGGTAGCGCTGGGCCAGCGCGTCGACCGACATTCGCCGATGGCCCTGGAGTCGGGTCGCCACCGCGAACGCGCCGCGGCCCAGCGCCGTGCCCTGCGAGAGCGCGGCCAGCACCGAATCGTCTGGCACCGGCGTGCCGGTGGGCGCGGGGAGGTCGGACTCGCGCGATTCGTAGACGCCTCCCGAGTAGTAGGCGAGCAGCGGCCCGGTGTTCGACCCCTTGCCCGTCACCCGGCCGACCACGTCACGCACCACCGCGCCCGCCGGCGTGTGCCACGCGGCCGCCCACACGCAGAGCGCGGCGGCGACGAAGTCGAGCAGGCCGCGGCGGGGGCGCGAGAACATCAGCGCACCACCGCGAGCAGGGCCTGCGCCTGCAGGGCGAGCACCAGCGCCAGCGGCGTGGCGAGCAGCGTGCCCCAGGTGCCGGCCAGCCAGCGCTCACGGGTGGACGTGGCCTCGGCGCAGCGGGCGTCGGCGTGCTCGAGCGCACGCAGCACCGCGCGCCAGCCGTGCGAGAGCAGCACCACGCCCAAGGCCAGCCCTCCGGCGATGCGGGCAATGAGGGCAGCCGGCTCGGCGGGAGCGACGTCGGGCACCAGGCCCACGAAGAGCGTCGATTCCACCAGTCGCGAGACGCCGTACGCGCCGCCCACCACGAAGACGAGCGTGACCAGCGGCCGCAGCAGCCGCATCGGCGTGGGTTGCTGGTTGACGCGCGCGAAGAGCTGCCGCCACGACTTCTGCTCGAGTGAGAAGCGCCGCTCGACCTCGTTGGCCTCGGCGTAGCCGAACAGCGGCAGGGCGATGAAGGCGTCGCAACCCAGTTCCCAGGCCAGCGCGAGACCCCGGGCCAGGAGCGTGCGCTCGCGCGAGTCGATGCGGTTGACCCAGGCCGCGGTGGCATCGGACTGCGCCAGCCAGCCATCGAGCCAGGCGTCGAGCCGGTCGACCAGCACCAGCAGGCGGTCGTCCACCAGGTCGGCGGCGGTGTGAATGCCCACGGCCACCAGCGCGACCAGGCCCACGGGCATGAAGAGCCCCCGGAAGGCGTTGAAGAACCCGCTCACCTGTCGCAGCGCTGCCATGGCCTTGTCTGGTTGAACGTACCCGAGGCCCGGGGCGATCTGCCGCGTGCACTTTTTCTCACCTGCCCCCTTGTGCGTGAGCACCGCCTGAGGCCAGATGCGCGCGATTTTACGGCCGGTTTCCCTTCGAAGGACCTCTCATGATTGTCCGTTCCCTGCTCGTCGTTTCCCTCTTCGCGCTGACCGGCTGCTTCACCGCCGTCGGTGAAGTCCAGTGCACCAAGGACTCCGACTGTCAGACTGGAGAGACCTGCGTGTCGCTCAAGTGTCTGTTGCCTGACGGCGGCGCGGGCTCGACGGGCGGCGGTTCGGCCACCGGCGGTGGCAGCGCGACGGGCGGCGGCTCGGCGATGGGTGGCGGCTCGGCGACCGGCGGCGGCTCGGTGGGCGGTGGTTCAGCCACGGGCGGCGGCGTGGCGACCGGCGGCGGCAGCCCGATGGGGGGCGGCGCAGGCGACGGCGGCGTGCCTTGCGGCTGTACGCGCGGCAACGGCTCGTGCGCGGTGGGTGACAGCCCCCTCGCGTGCGGCACCGGCGGCGCGGCGTGCGT
>CAIWFK010000516.1 GCA_903911905.1 uncultured Myxococcales bacterium | reverse complement strand
CGCCGCCGCCGCCATCGGGCGACCCGCCGTCGGGCTTGCCGCCGTCGGCGCCGCCATCGGTGCCCGCATCCTTCGCGCCGCCGTCGGGGCCCGCGTCGGGCTGGCCGCCGTCGCGGTGGCCGGCGTCGGGAGGCGGGGTGCCCGAATCACCACCGCTGGGAGGCGGCGGCGGCAGGTCCTTGAGCACCACCTCGTAGTTGTGGCGGGCGCGGTCGTCGGTGGGGTCCTTCTTGAGCGCTTCGCGGTATTCCTTGAGCGCCAGCTTCTTGTCGTTGGCGGCCGCGGCCACGTTGCCCAGGTTGTAGTGGGCCCTGGCGGTCAGCGTCTGGTCCTTGTCGAGCTCGATGGCCTGGCTGAGCGCGCTCTTCGCGTCGTCGTTCTTGCCCAGCTTGTGCAGCGCCAGGCCGCGGTTGTACGGCCCGCGGGGGTCGAGCGGGTGCTGGGCCAGCGCGGCGTCGAACTTCGCGAGCGCCTCTTCGTACTTGCCCTGCTCGTACAACGCCGTGCCCTCGGCGATGAGCGGGTCGTTCTTCTCGAACGGGTTCATCGCCAGGGCCGAGGAGGCGAGGGCGAGCGCACAACAGAGGCAGAGGGCGCGCATCAGTCGGCCCTCCGACGCCGCCACGAGGGCACGATGAGCACGCCCAGCACCAGGAAGCCCAGGCCCACTGCGACGAAGGGCTGGAAGGCCTCGCCGTACTTCATGGTCAGGCGACTCTCGAGCTCGCTCTTCTGCAGCCCGTCGATGATCTTCACCACCTCGGCCATGGCCACGCCGCGTGGCTGGTAGAAGAATTCGCCACCGGTGGCGGTGGCCAGGCGGGTCAGCCCCGCGCGGTCGAGCCGGGTGATGATGGTCTTGCCGTCGTCGTCCTTCCGGTAGCCGACGATCGACCCGTCCTTGTTGAGAATGGGAATGGGCTCGCCCTGGTCGCTGCCCAGGCCCACCGCCAGCACCTTCGCGCCGATTTCCTTGAGCGCGTCGACCCCTTCCGCAATCTGCCCGTCGAGGTCTTCGCCGTCGCTCAGCAGCACCACCACCCGGTCCTTCGCGCCCCGGTCGGCGTTGTCGAACACCTGCCGAGAGAGCAACAACGCCGCGCCGATGTTGGTGCCACCCTGCGGCATGTCTTCGGGGTTCACCGCGCGCAGGAACATCTTGGCGGCGGCGTAGTCGCTGGTCAGCGGGCACTGCACGAAGGCGTCACCGGCGAAGGCCACGATCGCCACCCGGTCGCCCTTGAGCGTGTCGAGCAGGGTCGACAGCTCGAGCCGGGCGCGCTCGATGCGCGAGGGGCTCACGTCGCGCGCGTACATCGACTTCGAGGCGTCGAGCGCCACCACCACGTCGATGCCGCGACGCCGGGCGACCTCGGCCTTCTCGCCGCACTGGGGCTGGGCGAGCGCGATGGAAAAGAAGACCAGGGCCAGGGTGGTGGCCGAGCTGCGCAGCACCGGCAGTACCACCGACACGCCGGGGGCCAGCACCTCGGCCAGCCGCTCGGGCACCGCGCGGGTCAGCCGCTTCGTGCGGCGCAGGGCCAGCACCACGCCCAGCACCCCGAAGAGCAGGGCGCCCAGCACCGCGGCCAGGAAGTACGGCTGCGCGAAGCCCAGCTTGTAGCCCAACAAGGTGAAGCGCCACGGGGTCATGGAAAGACCCTCAGCGCGGTCGAGCGCAGCAGCAGTTCCAGGAACAGCAGCAGCGCCGAGAGCAGCAGCCACTGGTGGAACAGTTCGCGGTAGGTGGCGGTCGCGCCGCCTTCGATGATCTTGCTGCGCTCGAGCGAGTCGAGCACCTTCTGCAGGCCATCTTTGAGGGTCTCGCGGTCGGTCGCCCGGTAGAATGCGCCGCCGGTGCGTTTGGCCATGGCCTGCAGCAGCTCGGGGTTGATGGCGATTTCCACGTCGCGCCAGGCGGTGTTGCCGAAGATGTCCTGGCCGGCGGGGAAGGGCACCTTGCCGCCCTTGCCCACCAGAATGCTGTACACGGGAATACCGAGCGCGTGCGCGGCGTCGGCGGCATCGGACGGCGAGACCTTGCCCGCGTTGTTGTCGCCGTCGGTGATCAACAGCACCACCCGGGTCTTGGCGTCGGAATCGCGCAGGCGGTTGAGGCAGGTGGCGACCGCGTCGCCGATGGCGGTGCCGTCTTCGAGCACGCGGGTGCGCAGTTGCCGCACCACTTCCTTGAGCACGCCGTAGTCGAGCGTGAGCGGAGACTGGGTGTAGGCCTGGCCCGAGAAGACCACGAGGCCGATGCGGTCGTTGGCGCGGCCGGTGATGAACTCGCTGAGCACCTCTTTGGCGACGAAGAGGCGGTTGTTGGGGCGGAAGTCGGCGGCCTCCATCGACGTCGAGAGGTCGAGCGCGATCATGATGTCGATGCCCTCGACCGAGAGGTCCTTGAGCCTCGCGTCGCGTTCCTGCGGTCGGGCCAGCGCGATGACGGCGGCGGTGAAGGCCAACACGCGCAGGGTGGGCAGCAGCCACAGGAAGTACGGGCGCAGGCCGCGGCCCTGGGCGAAGAGTTGCGAAGCGGCCGAGAAGCGCAGCACCGCGCGCTTGCGGCGCTCGACCACGCTCCACCCGATGATGAGCGGCACCAGCAGGAGCAGCCAGAAAGCCTGCGGGCTGTGGAACTCACCGGGCATCGGTGGTCCCCTCTCTGGTGGGCGCGGCGGCCCGGGCGGCGGCGAGCGCGCGGGTGGCGACGGTGGTCTCGCGCACGATGCGGTAGGCGAGATCGAGGTGGCGCTTGCAGTCGTCGACCGAGGGCTCGGTCCGGGCGTAACGCACGAAGTCGGACCCCTGGGCGAACTCGGTCAGCGCTTCGACGGCGAGGCCGGGCGTCTCGCGGGTGCGCACCGCGTCGAGCAGCTCGGGGGTGGTGCTCTCGAGGGCTTCGAAGGCGTACCGTTCACCCAGGTAGCCGCGCACGATTTCCGAGAGGCGGAAATAGAACGGCTTGAACTGCCCCTGACCCGGCAGGTTGAGCGCCGCCAGCGCGTCGAGCGACTTGAGCGCCCGCACGTCCATCGGTTCGGGGGGCGGCGCCAGGGCCTGGGTCAACCTGGCGCGAGCGCGGTACCGGCGAAGGGCCTGCACCAACGCCAGCACGCCCAGCAGCGCGGCGAGCGCGTAGAGCACGCGCCAGGTGCGCACCGGAATCTCTTCGGGAGGCCGCACGTCGTACAGCGCCTCGCCCTTGTCCTTGGCGTCGGGGGGCAGGCCGGTGACGATTTCGACCGCGGTGCCGGCGGCGGCCAGCTCGGTGGCGCCGGCGGGGTCGGTCAGCTCGAGCGTCAGCTCGGGGGTGCGCTGCTTGCCCAGCGCGAAGGCCGCCAGGTGCACGGTGAGGGTGGTGGTCGACGAGGTTGGCCCGTCGACCCGCTTGCGCTCCTGGCCCCGGTAATCGAAGTCGCCCAGGTCGCCGGGAGTCTTCAGTTCGTAGCGCTGGGTGGGGGCGTGGGTGACCACCAGCTCGACGGCGAAGGGTTCACCCAGCTTCACGGTGGTGGGGGTGGCACGCACCTCGAGCTGCAGCGGCGGGGCGATGGCCCCCGCATCGGCTTCGGGCGACGCGAAGGCCGCCAGTGCGAGCAGGCAGGAACTGAGGGCGACGGCGCGCAACACGGGTCGGGTTGTTTTCCTCACAAACCCCGCTGACGCAAGCGAACTTCCCGGCCGATCGTCCGATGATGTGTGCCTTGACGGGGCGGGAATGGGGAACCACGCTCGGTTGTCATGAGCCAATTCACCATCGACGTGGACGCCGAGGCGGTCTTCCTCGACGGCAGCTGGTACACGCGCGAAGACCTGTCGCGACGCATCAAGGCGATGCTCGATTCGGGGGACTTCGCGGTGGCCGCGCCCTCGGCCGCCCTGCAGGAGCTGACCCAGACCCTGATGGGCGTGCGCACCATGGCCTTCCGCTGCACGCCCGAGCTGGCCGACGCGCTCAGCCAGTTGGCGACGCGCATGGGGCAGTCGGTCAGCTACCTGGTGCGCGAAGCGGTCACCACCTACATCACCGACGCCAACAGCGGCCCGCAGGCCCAGCCGCAGCAGCCGTCGGAAAGCGGGCAGGTGCAGGTGCTGGTGCAGACGCCCTCGTCCGACGATCTGCCGATGGTGGAAGATGGCACGGTGCGGGTTCAACGCCCGACGATGACCAACAGCACGCAGGACGACCTTCCCAAGGTGATCGTGGCCGATCAGCACGAGCCGGCTCCGCCCCCGCCGCAGCAGGTCATCGCCGGCCCTGGCGCGCTGCGGGCCGCCGGCGTGTTGCCCGATGGCCCGGTCGAGCTCACCAACCTGAAGAAGCATTCGGCGGGGGTGGACGACGGCGTCAACCGCGAACAGGGCTGGTTCAAGCAGTAGCTCAGGGGCAGGCCCCGAACCACGCGGTGCCCGAGCTGTCGAAGGCGTACCACCCGCCGTCGACCGCGAACACCCGGCCTCGGCTGAAGTCGAAGGCGAACATGCCCGCATCGTCGGTCGCGTCGAGCGTGAGGAGCCAGCCCGCGTCGCTCGGAGACAGGACGCCGAAGTTGGTCAGCACCACCGGCACGGCCGAGCCGGTCGACCCGGAGCAGGCGTGCGTCGCGTCGACCACTTCGAGCCCGTCGAGCCCGTCGTAGATGCGCGTTCCGCTCGAGAGCCCCACGACCTGCCCATCATCGAGGACCACTCGGGGGGCCTGGCCCTCGTACCAGACGTGCACGGGACTCGCGGGCAGGGCGACCTTCGAGGTCGACCAGCGACGCGGCGTCGAAGCCGACAACGCCACCAGGTCGGTGCCGGCGATGGCAAAGCCTTCTGCGAACCCGCCGTCAGGCACGGAAATCAGCGCGAGGTCGCGCACGGCCAGGCCCGGGCTGGGGAGGACGCGCGGCGTGAGATCAGCGAAGGGAACCGAAAGCTCGGCGACGTCAATCGTGTCGTCGTGGGCGATCACCAGCACGTCGATGCCGAGGGCGTCGAACAGGTGCCGCATGAGCACGGGCGCGGTCGGCGTCTTCCACGTGACGTTGGGCGCCGCGACGGGCCGGTACCGCTGGCTGGCGGGGTCGAGCTGCGACACTTCCCCCGAGCGCGTCACCAGCCACGTATCGACCTCGCCACCCAGGTTCAGCGCGTCGACGTAGGCGGCGGCTCCTCCGCCGGGGCGCTTGGCATAGTTGGCGATGAAGAAGCCCAGGCCGACTCTGGCGAAGGTGAGGTCCTGACTGAGCATCAGCCACGCGCTGAAGCGCGGGTCCCACGCGAGCGCGTCGGGCGCCTGGTTCGGCGTCACCGGAAAGGCGTTGCCCAGCACCGACTGCGTCAGTTGCCCCGTGTCGTAGGAACTCGACCACCAGTCCGTGGCATCGGTGGTCACCAGTCGGTGTTGGTAGAACGGGTTGGCGCCGCCCTGTTCGATGGTCAGGTCGCCGAACGCCGAGGTGCATTGCTGACTGAGCGCTCCGGTCTCGTCGAACCCCCAGGTCAGCAGCGTGCTGGCACCGCCGTCGGCTTCCAGCCCGCTGCAGGGGACGGTCGGTTGACGTGACTCTCCGAACCGGAGGGCCTCGAAGGTGCCCTGATGAAGTTGGCCGTCCTGGGTCTGCCACGACAGCGAGGGGGTCAACATCACCGGGGCGCCGCGACCGACCCTCAAGGCGACGGCCGGGCCGCCGTCGGCGATGACGGTCGTTGGGGCGCCCATCGTGACTACCTCGAGACCCGCCGTGGTGGCGGCCGCGAAGACCTCGTTGGCGCCTGACTCATTGGGCCGAAAGTAGGCGAGGTCCGCGACGAGGCCTTGAAACGGCGGCAGCGTTTCCAGTTGCGAGCCACCCAGACCGGCGGTGCGCACGAAGGCGACGGTGTGCCCGGTGACGAATGCCAGTTGGGGGTCCTGCGGCGTGCCCCGGGCCGCGGTTCGCCGAATCGCCAACAGGCGCTCGAAGTTTCCCGGCACCAGGCGGCTGGTCAGCCCGCCATCTTGCGCGGACTCCCTCGCCGCCACGACGAAGGCGCCGCCGTCGTACGTGCCAGCGAGCACGTGGGTCACGGCCGTGTCTTCGACCGAGACGTTGACGGCCGGTGCGCGTTCGAAGCCGAAATCGGCGAAGAAGATTTGCTGACTGAAGGCGACCCGCGAGGCCTGCTCGTCGAACCTGGTCCACGCCCAGACCAACCCACCGTCGACTTGTCGCAGGGCGAGGTCGTTCCAGGCGCTCAGCCCCGACGGGGTGAGTTGGGCGGCCGTCTGACTCGACCACAGGGCCGTCGTGGCCGCCATCGGGCTGACCAGGGTCGGCGCTGGCAGGTCGAAGGTCGCGAGCGCCGGTTCTCCCGAGGGGTCTGCGCAGACGTGCGCGATGCCGCACCGCCACCCATGCCCGCATTCCAGGTCGTTGGCGCAGGGGAACGGCTCTCCGGCGTCGAGGTCGATGCAGTACCCCGCCGTCACGTTGCAGACCGAATTGCCCGCGCACTGCCCGGCGCCGCCGTCGCCCGAGCACCGGTATTCGTGGGGCTGCTGCAGCTTGAACCGATCGCCGCACCCGCTGAGCACCGCCACGATCGACCACGCGATGACTCGCTTCATCGGAAGCTCCCCACCAGCGCCAGGCCCGCGCCCGTGGGCACCAGCGCGACCTGCCCGCTGCCGACGTCAGGCGTGCCGAAGAACCACCACGCTCCGCCGGCCGCGAGCGCCGCGCCGACCGAGAGCAGAATCAACCCCACGGTCTGCTGCTTGCGCAGGTCGTCGACCGAGGTGTCGTACTCGGCCAGGGTGTGCGGCAGCGGGCCCGACTGCGCGAGTTCGCGCGTGACCGCCGTGGCGGTCGTCTCGGCCGAAAAGAGCGCCACGCCGCCGGCCGCCAACGACAGCCCTCCGGCGACCATCAGGAGGGTGGGCAGCACGCGCGAGGGCGGCTTGGGCGCTGGGGTCCCGGTGGCCTCGGCGACGGCGAAGGGCAACAGTTGGCGAAGCTGTTCGAGCGACTTCGCGGCGCGCAGGCTGCGGCCCGCGGGTTGGGCCTTGCGCGCGTCGAGCGTCTGCAGAGTCAACTGCCAGGTGTCGCCGATGCGGTTGAGCGTGCCCGAGACCACGAAGCGCGCGTCGAGCGCTCCCGACAATTCGCTCAGGCAACTGGCCGACTCTTCCGAGCAGCCCAGCAACTGCTTCTGGCGCTCGACGCCCAGCAGCGTCGCCACGTCGCGCTGGCTGACGACCTGAAACAGGCTGGTCGCGGTGAGCACCTGCACCACCGCATCGTCGATGGACTGCACCTCGGCGTCGGACACTGCGCCGACCTTCTGGAAGTCGAGGACGATCAGCTTCGGAGCGTCGGCCGAAGCAGCGGCCAGCACCAACGCGAGGAGGATGGGCACGACCCTCAGCATAGACCGGCGGGCCGCGAGCTCAACGACCCCGATTCACGAACGCGAGCCACCCGCCCGTGTACCCGCCCTGCACCGCGCTCAGATACGCCCCGACGCTGGGGTCACCCAGCACGGCCCACGGGTTGACGTAGCCGCCGCGCGAGACGGCGATGGTGTCGGGCGGCTCGTTGACCGGTGTGGCGGCCGGCGCCTCTGGCACCGGCGGCAGGAAGGCGTCATCGGCGCTCGCGGGCCCCGAGCCTCCGTCGATCGACCCGTCGCTCAAGTCGTAGTCGATCTGCGGCCAGATCGACTTCCAGAAAGAATCGGTCAGCACGTACGACGGCGTATCGCCGATGGGCGTGGTGTCGGGGCTCGAGAAATCGGGGCGCCAGGTGGGTTCGGGCGCGGGGGCGGGTCTGATGAGGAACTCGGGCCGACCGCTGCCCCGCACCACGGGGACCAGGTCGAGGTCGCCCAGCACGTCCTGCACCTGGGCGAGCGTCGCCTGCTTCCCCGGCTGGGCGGTGACGCGCACGTCCTTCGGGTCGACGCCGGTGATGGCAGCCGCGCGCAGCACGATGGCCAGCGATTCGCGGGCCGGTGCGTTCGCCAGGCCCTTCGGGGTGAGCGACCCGTCGACCAGCACCCGGGCCAGCGCGCGACGCACCGAGGTGATGCCGTTGAGCACCGTGAGGTCCTTCTGGCCCTTCGCCAGCTCGCAGACCCGCGCCGCCGCCCGCAGCACGTTGGGGTTCGAGGCTTCACCGGTCTCGAGCTGCCCCGCGATCGCGCGCAGGGCCTGCCAGTCGAGCAGTTGGGCGTCGGTGGCCACGCCGAGCGCGTCGACCAGTCGCCAGGTGGTCAGCCCTTCGGTCAGGGTCTCGTCGGGCTGGGGCACCCTGGTCGAAATCGGCCCCGCAGCTTCGGCCGTGACCTGTTCGGGCGCGCGACGAGCGTCGACCACCTTGCGCACTTCTTCGCGGAGCGCGGGCGCGAGCTTCTTGAACTCGGTCGCGTCGACGAAGCCATCGGCGTTGCGGTCGACCGCCAGCAACGAGCGCCCGAGCGACGCGGTGGCCGGGTCGCGCAGCAACGAGAGCACCGAGAGCCCCCGCGCGCGCACGGCCAGCTTCTCGACGCCCAACAGGGGCACCCGCTCGATGCCGTTGCCCTGGACCATCACCGAGGTCTCGGGAACGCCCGCGGCCTTCGCCAGCCGCTTCAAGACCGCCAGGGTGTCGGGGGCCAGTTGACCCAACATGATGGCCGGCAGCGACGCCAGTCGGGCGCGGGCTTCGGCCAGCAGGGCAGGGGTGGTGATGGGGTTGGGCGGCAATTCGAGCCGTCGCGCCAGGGCCCGCATGGTCTGCAGGGACCACGCGGTCTGGGGCGCGAGCAGCGCGCGGGTCAGGTCGGCGTCGTGGCTGCAGAGCATCGCGTCGGTGCCGTGCAACAGGGCCGACACCCGCTCGGCGTCACCCGTGAAACCAGGCGTCTGGGGCCACACGGAAATCGGTCCCAGCGGCGCCGCAGCCTCGGCCGGCACGACTTCGACGGGTGCCTTCACCAGCGCCAGGGCCTTCGTTCGCAGCGGCTCGGGCAATTTTTCGATTTCCTGCAGCGAGAGCTGGCGATCGCCATCGAGGTCGCCCTTTCGCAGCGCTTCCGGCAGCCCGCTGACCCCGAGTGAGACCCGTGCCATGCGGGAAGACGGTATCGCAGAAGGGCGCCCGGTGGAGACCATGTGCGGCGACTCGACCCACAAGCCCCTCCACGTGTGCAAGCCCGACTGCTCCACACTGATGGCCTCTCGGTACCGTCGTCAGTCGGCGCAGGGGGTTGGCCGGGGCACGGGCGGTGCAGTCCGCTCCAGCACACCCGTTCTCGAGGAGCTGTCCCATGGCCAACACCGAACTCACCAAGCCGAAGTCACCGTCGACCTTGCGTCAACGCGTCGCCACCGCAGGGCAGGGCGCGCTTGCCTCAGCCGAACGCGGCGCGAAGGACGCCGCCCGCACCGGCTCGGACTTCACCCGACGCCACCCCTTGGCGACCGTCGGCACCGTCGCCGGCGTCGCACTCGTCGCAGGGGCCATCGCCGACCGCGTGCTGCGCCACGAGCCCACCCTGGGCGAGGTGTTCAAGAAGACCGTCTCGCGCGAGGCCAGTCGCCTCTCGAAGGCAGCAGCGTCGAAGGCGAAGCAGGGCGCGAGCGCTGCGGGCCGCACCATCAGCCACGCCATGAAGTGACGGGGAATGACGGGGCAGGCCGCATCGGTTAGATGCGGCGCGTGCTCGCGCTCTCGATGGCATTGGCGTTGACCGTGGCCCAGCCCCTGCCGGGGTGGATGACCGGCACGAGCCAGCCCGAAGACCTGCAGGTGCTGCTGGTCACCTTCTCGCCAGGCGACGAGATCCCCGAATGGTGGGGGCACACCGCCTTGGTGGTGCAGGACCAGCGCACCCACGAAGGTCGGCTCTACAACTACGGCATGTTCGGGTTCGACGAGGGCTTCATCGGCCGCTTCATTCAGGGCCGGCTCGAGTTCTGGGTCGGCGACGGCGATTCGATCATGGGCACCTTCGAGTTCTACAAGCGCCGGCTCAACCGAGACGTGCGGGTGCAGGAGCTGAACCTCTCGCCCGACCAGGCGCTGCAGGTGGCCAAGGCCCTGGGCACCAACGTGCTGCCCGCCAACCGCATGTACCTGTACCAGCATTACGACGACAACTGCTCGACCCGCCCGCGCGACATCATCGACGCGGCGATCGGCGGGCAATTGAAGGCGGCGACCGCGGGGCCGGCGCGCATGTCGCTGCGCCAACACACGCTGCGCTATTCGATGGTGAACCCGCCGATGTCGTGGGTGCTCGACTTCCTTCAGAACGATTCGCTCGATCGACCCATCACCATGCAGAACGAGGCCTACCTGCCCGACGAGCTCGAGCGGCAGGTGCAGGCTTTGGTGGTGACGCGCGCCGATGGCACGAAGGTGCCGCTGGTGAAGCAGCGCTACGACTGGTTCAAGTCGAACCGGCCATCGCCTCCCGAGAACCCGCCCAACTGGCTGCCGTACTGGCTGGCGCTGGGGCTGCTGCTGGCGGGCATCGGCCACGCCTTCGGGCACCTGGGTCGCAACGGCGCGCGCTGGGCGAGGCTGGGCCTGGGCGCGTACACCGCACTCCTCGGGCTGGTCGGAGGCCTCTTCGGCACCGCGCTGGCGTTCCTGGCGTCGTTCACCAACCACCTGGTCGCGCACCGCAACGAGAACCTGTTCTTCTGGAACCCGGCCGCGTTTGCGCTGCTGCCGCTGGGCATCATGTTGATGCGAAATTCACCGCGGGCGAAGGGCTGGTTGTTCAACACCTGGGCGCTGCTGGGCGGCCTCTCGGTGTTGGGAATCGCGGTGAAGGTGCTGCCGAACTTCCATCAGGCGAACTGGAACGTCATCGCGGTGCTGGCGCCGCTGAACGTCGGCATGGCGGCGCTGTACGTGCTGCAGCGCCGCCACGACGCGAAGCAGAAACCGGTTACTTGAGGTTCGCGGCCGCGAAGTCCCAGTTCACCAACTTCTCGAGGAAGGTCTCGACGTACTTGGCTCGCAGGTTGCGGTAGTCGATGTAGTAGGCGTGCTCCCACACGTCGCAGGTGATGAGGCACTTCATGCCCTTCGTCAGCGGCACCTCGGCGTTGCCGGTGGTGGTGATCTTGAGCTTCTCGCCTTCCTTCACCAGCCACGCCCACCCCGAGCCGAACTGGCCGACGGCCGCCGCCTGGAACTGCGCCTTGAACTCGGCGTAGCTGCCGAAGTCGCGCTTGATGGCGTCGCCGATGGCGCCCGTGGGCTCGCCACCGCCGGCCGGCTTCATCGACTTCCAGTAGAAGTCGTGGTTCCACACCTGGGCCGCGTTGTTGAAGACGCCGCCGCTCGAGGTCTTGACGATCTCTTCGAGCGACTTGTCGGCCTCGGGCTTGCCCTCGAGCAGCTTCTTCAGGTTGTTGATGTAGGCGGTGTGGTGCTTCTCGTAGTGGAAGGTCAGCGTCTCTTCCGTGAGGTGGGGGACCAGGGCGTTCTTCGCGTACGGCAGGGGGTCGAGTTCGAATTTCATGTTCAAAGCTCCTGTGAGTCCTGCGGGGATGGCAGGTCGTAACCAGCAACGTGCGCGTTGTCAGCACTTGCGCTCATGGGCGTCCTCTCGTAACGAGCTTTTCGCCATGGCCATCGACCCCATCATCGAGCAGTTGAACGACCTTCAGACGAGGCTCACGGGCCTTCGGGGGTCGCTTTGACGTCGACCGCAAGAAGAGCCGCATCGAGCTGATCGAGCGTGATTCCACGCTGCAGGGGTTCTGGGACGACAACGTCAAGGCCCAGGCCATGCTCAAGGAAAAGACGCTCCTCGAGAAGGAACTGCAGGCCTTCGAGAAGGCGCAGCGCGGAGTCGACGACGCCAAGACGCTGATCGAGCTGGCCGCCGAATTGGGCGACGAAGGCTCTCGGGCCGAGGCCATCGCCACCATTCCGGGCGTCGAGGCCCAGGTGGCGAAGCTCGAGCTCTCGAAGATGCTCTCGGGCCGCAACGACCGGCTCAACTGCTTCCTCGACATCAACGCCGGCGCCGGTGGTACCGAGTCGATGGACTGGGCGTCGATGCTCTTGCGCATGTACACCCGGTTCTGCGAGCGCCGCGGGTGGACCGTCGAGCTGAGCGACTTCAACGCGGGCGAAGAAGCGGGCATCAAGAACGCCTCGCTGCGCATCGAGGGCGAGTACGCCTACGGGTACCTCAAGGCCGAGATCGGCGTGCACCGTCTGGTGCGCATCAGCCCGTTCGACAGCAACGCGCGTCGGCAGACCAGCTTCGCGTCGATCGACGTGTACCCGGAAATCGAAGACGACATCAAAATCGAGATCCCCGAGGTGGACTACGAATTGAAGTTCATTCGTGGCTCGGGCGCCGGCGGTCAGAAGGTCAACAAGACCAGCTCGACCGCGCAGTTGCGCCACCTTCCCACCAACATCGTCATCACCACCCAGACCGAGCGCAGCCAGAGCGCGAACAAGGAAATGGCCTTCAAGATTCTGCGGGCCCGCCTGTTCGACCTCGAAGTGAAGAAGCGCGAGGCCGAGAGCGCGGCGCGTGAATCGCAGAAGGCCGACATCGCCTTCGGCTCGCAGATTCGCAGCTACGTGCTGGCGCCCTACCGCATGGTGAAGGACCTGCGCACCGGCGTCGAGTCGGGTCAGCCCGACAAGGTGCTCGACGGCGACCTCGACGAGTTCATCACCGCGCAGTTGATGGGCGTGAAGAACCCGGCGAAGAACCTGCCGGACTAAGCGGCGTCCGCCAGGGTCTGGGCCGCTCGCCGAAACAGGTCGTCGAAGCGCCCTTCCCGGTACGCGGCGAGCAAGTCGTCATGTGCCCCCGCGCGGCAGCGCGCCAACTCGCGGTGCTTGAGCTCCGAGTATTCGGCGAGGGCGCTGGCGACCGGAAAGGCCGCCAGTCCGCCGCGGAGCAACCCGCCTCGGAAGGTGAGTTCGCGGAAGGCCTGCCAGGCAAAGGCGAGCGCCGGTGGTGCGGCACGGCGGGTTCCGTCGGCGTTCTGCACCGCCCACAACAGCGCGTACAGGTGCTGCTTGCGGCGGCGCTCGTCGAGCGGGCCATTGACGAAGGCATGGTCGATGGTGACGCCAAGTCGCGGCCACGGGCCCTGGGGAAACGCTTCGTGGACGATCTGCGCCGGGGCCCAGGGAGCAACGCCCAGGCGAAAGAGTCGAACGCGGTGGTCGGTCGAGAGCAGCCAGCGGGTGCCGTATCGGGTGACCCAGTTGCGCCTCGAGAACCGGTACCCCTGCGCGACGGGGGCGGTGGCGAGCGCCGCGTCCAGGGACGCTCGGCTGACGTCGCCTGCGAAGGCCTCGTCGCTGTCGAGGAAGACGCACCACTCGTCTGGCCCGAACTTCGAGCAAAGAGCGTCCACCGCTGCGGAACGCGCGGCTCCGAACCCCTTCCACGGAACGCGCTGGGTGACGTCGGCCGACGCGCGCGCGAGCTCGTACGAGCCGTCGGTCGAACCGGAGTCGATGCACACCACGAAATCGCAGACCTGCCGCAGGGAACGCAGCGCGGCCTCGAGCGTGGTCGCGTTGTTGCCGTGAATGACGAAGCCGACCGTCACCGACCCACCTCCACCCCACGCTTCGGCTGCCGAGCTACCCGGCGGCCACCGTGAAGCACGCTCCGGCCCCGACGACCCGCGAAGGGCCTTTCGACACCACGAGGTTTACCATCGCCCGAGCGACCTGGGCTCCTTGAATCGGCCGCCAGTCGCGCAGCACGCCGAGCCCGGTGATGCCTTTGAGGATCGCTTCGGCGAAGACCTCTCCGGTACGCGACTTCTCGCGTTCCCCTGCCAACAGCCCGGGCCGCAGCACGTAGAAGCGCTCGAAGTTCAGCGCGGTGACGTCGCGCTCGAGCTCGCCCTTCATCTTCGAGTACGCGACCAGCGACGACGCGTTGGCGCCTGAAGACGAGACCAGCGCGAAGGCCGGCACGCCGTTCTGCTTCGCCGCCTTCGCGAAGGCGTACTGGTAGTCGTAGTCGACGATGCGCTGCGCGGCCACGCTGCCCGCCTGCGCGCGGGTGGTGCCCATCGCCGAGAAAGCCGCGTCGCCCTTCACCAGCTGGCTCCACGACTCGGGCTTGTTGAAGTCGACCAGGTGCTCGGTCAGCTTGGCGTGGGTTCGGCCCGTGGCGCGGCGCACCAGCACCACCACCTGGTCGAAGCGGGCGTCGTCGAGCAACTGTCCCACCAGGGCCTTGCCCACCAGGCCCGTGGCGCCAATCACGATCGCGGTCGTCATGGGCCGTTTCGTAACGGACTGCTCAGATCTTCACCATCATCGCGACGCTGAGCCGGTCTTCGGTCTTCGCCAAATCCGGAGTCCACCCTTCGACCAGCGAACCCGCCGAGCCCTGGTTGCCCCCGGGAGGCGTTACGCCGCCGTGCCCGCTGAAGTACGGCACGCTCGCCGCGCGGTGGTTGTACTCGACGCGAAAAGTGAAGAACTGCCGCGGCATGAAGTCGAGCGTCACCTGGCCGTCCCACGCCTTGAACGCGTCGCCTGGGTTGGCGGTGAAGTAGGGCGTGCCCGAAAACGCAGTGGTGCCGTTGATGGGCGGCAGCAGCACCAGGTAGCGGCCGGGGTTGGTGATGGCGCCGCCGCCGACGGTGAGGCCGATCATGTCCTGCCAGAACCAGAGCCGCCCGTACGCCATGAAGCCGAGGAAGAACTGCGTGCCGCAGGTCACGCCGCCGCCCGTCTCACAGCCCGCGTCGATGGTGAGCGAGGCCGCCGCCTTGGTGAGCACCGAGGTGTGGTCTTCGTAGAGCTTGAACGACACGCTGTCGTCGGTGTGAATCCGCACGCGGTCCTTGATGTTGAGCGTGTCGGTGCCGACGTAGTTGTTGCTCACCAGGCTGAACGAGCCGGTCGGCCGCCACAGCACCTGCCCGCCACCGCCCAGGCCCGTGTTGAAGCTGCCGTACGACTGCCACCCGTTCACCAGCCACGGCTCGATCTTCAACTTGTCCGAAGTGAAGATCTGCACGCGGACGCCATTGAAGAACCACGGCGTATTCGAGCTGACGTACGAGGGCTGGTACGTCCAGTTGTCGAAATTGTAATAACTCCACAGGCCGATGTACGACATGAAGATGCCGGCCTGCACGTTGATGCCGTTGAGCACGTCGAAGTGGTACCCGGCGTAGGCCTCGGACAGGTAGCGGTACGCATCAGCGAGGTTCCACTGGCCGCGACCGGGGCTGGCGTCGTTGCGCGGCGTGGTCTGCGAGTACAGCCCGAACTGGGTCATCACCCGGCCCTGCACGTTCTTCCACAGAAAGTCGCCGCCGATGCCCAGCTGCGTGACCTGCACCTCGCCCGAGCGGAACACCTCGGAGCTGCCCGAGATGGTGTTGTCGACCGGCGCGGCGAAGCTCGAGTGGTAGACCACGTCGGCGCGGAACTCTCCGGTGAACGGGCCGTACGAGAACGGCTTCTCGGCCGAACCGGCGTTCCCTGGCACCCACGAGAAGTCGGCGAAGGCGAAGGGGTCGGCGGCCTTCTCGACCGAGTCCACCACCACACCGCCATCGACCTGCGCGAGCAACGAGATGATCAGGAGTGAGTACATGCGCCTGGTGAAACATGAGCCGCGCGTGGTCGCTACTGCCGCGCGACCGGGCAGGCCTCATTTGACGGTTTCTTGATGACGCGCAGCGTGATGACCGACGGAACGATCGAGCCAGAGCCGACGTCGATGACGGCATGCGCTCGCTCGTCGCCCTGGCCCTCGTGTTCTCGACCGCGACCTTCGCCGATCGCGTCAGTGACGCTCGCAAGCGCCGCACCCACGACCTCGAGCACCTGGTGCAGAAGGTCGGACTGACGCTGCCGCTCGACGAAGTGTACCTGCGGGTCTTCAAGCAGGAGCGGCAGGTCGAGCTGTGGGC
This sequence comes from uncultured Myxococcales bacterium, assembly GCA_903911905.1. Taxonomy (GTDB): domain Bacteria; phylum Myxococcota; class Myxococcia; order Myxococcales; family Myxococcaceae; genus Xiheilimnobacterium; species Xiheilimnobacterium phototrophicum. The sequence goes on along the minus strand of CAIWFK010000516.1, from coordinate 6,580 downwards.
CACCAGCACGCGCAACGGGCCCATGGTGCTGGTCAAGACGTACGACATCTGTTCGGCGTCGGGAGAAGCAGGCCCCAAGCGCAAGGAAGGTGACCTGCAGGTGCCCGAAGGCTTCTACGAGGTGCCCGAGTTCAACGCGGTCTCGAACTACCACCTGGCGCTCAAGGTCTCGTACCCCAACGCGTCGGACCGGGTGCGCAGCGACAGGGTGACTCCGGGCGGCCTCATCTACCTGCACGGCAACTGCGTGAGCATCGGTTGCATCGCCATTCGCGACGAGCCGGTCGAAGAGGTCTACCTGCTGGCGCTGGACGCCAAGCGGAAGCCAGTGCGCCTCGACAGCTTTCCTTCGCGGCTGACGCGCGCCGAGCTGCAGACGTCCGACTCGCCCCACGCCGCGTTCTGGAAGGAATTGCTGCCCGGCCTCGAGGTCTTCACGCGCACCCACCGGCCGCCGGCGTTCACCATCGATCGAAAATCGGGCGCCTATGTGGTCGAAAACACGGGGAAATGACGAAACAGATCCATCGTGGGAACCTGTCCGTTGAACCGGTGTCCGAAGACGGGGAGGGAATGCCCACTTGGCCATGGAGGACGACGTGTCCAGCGACGTGATGGAATTGCCGCTGGCCGCGCTGTCAGGCTCCGAGCCGATGACCGCTCCCGAGGTCGTTCATCACGACGAGTTGCCCGAGCGCCTGCTCATCGCGCGGCTGCGTCGGCGTGATGCGGGCGCCTTCGAGCAACTGGTGAAGACCCACCAGGACCGGGTGTTCGACTTCTGCGTGCGCATGTTGGGTGGCGAGCGCGAAGAGGCGTTCGACCTCACGCAGGAAATCTTCATCTCCATTCACCAGCACCTGGAGAAGTTCCGCGCCGACGCCAAGCTCTCGACGTGGATCTTTCGCATCGCCAAGAACCACTGCCTCAACCGCATCAAGTACCTCAAGCGGCGCGGGCGCGGCCGCAGCGAGGAATACGGCGAGGTCAACGAGCTGTCGATCACCGAGTCGCTCGGTGGCAGCGCCCGACCCGACGACGCGATGGCCGCCGAGCGCGATCGCGCCCTGGTGCACCAAGCCATCGCCGAGCTCGACGACGATCAGCGCGTGCTGGTGGTGCTGCGCGACGTCGAGGGCCTCAGCTACGAAGAGATCATGGACATCACCGAGCTCGCCGAGGGCACCGTGAAGAGCCGCCTGCACCGCGCCCGTGAAAAGCTCGGCACCATTCTGGCGAGGCTTGAACAGACCCTCGCGATCAAGGGAGACTGAAGCCCGTGCGACGCGAACTGACCAAAGCTGAAGTCGAGCGCCTCTTCATCGAGGCCGTCGACGACGCGTTGCCGCCTGCCGAACAGGCCCTCTTCGCCGCCGAGCTCGAGGCCGACACCGCCCTCAAGGTGCGCTTCGACACGTACCAGAAGACCGTCGGCCGGCTGAAGGTGCAGCCGAGGGAAAAGGCGCCCGACGCGCTCTCGTCGATGATTCTGCGGCGCACCCGTCGTCGCCGCTTCCAGTTCCGCAACCGCGAACTGCACGACCTGCGCTTCCCGGCCGAGGTCGTCATTCCCCTGTTGATTGCCGCCGCCGTCGCGGTCTTCATGCTGCTCGCTTCTCCCTGACGAGCCATTTCCGGGCTACACCGCCTGCCCATGAGCGAGCTGGCGCTGATGGTGGCGATCGCGAACAACGGGGCGATTGGAAAGAACGGCGACCTGCCGTGGAACTACCCCGACGACCGCGACCATTTCGAGGCGATGACGAAGGGGCATGTCGTCATCATGGGCAAGCGCACCTGGCTCGAGGCCGGCGCGCCCTTCGGTCTGCGGTCGATCGTGGTCTCGAAGACGCTGCAGTTGCCCAACCCGAAGCCGCTCGACGTCTGGCAGGTCGGCTCGCTCGATGAAGCGCTGACCCTGGCCTGGTCGATGGACTCGCGGCCCTTCGTCATCGGTGGAGCGCCGCTGTTCCTCGAAGCACTGCCGAAGGTCACGCACATCTACCTGACCGAGGTGCCCGACGCGCCCGACGCCGACACGTTCTTCAACCTCGATCGCCGGGGGTTCACGGTGGTCAGCGAGAAGACCTTCCCCAACGGGCTCAAGTTCGTGAACCTGGAACGCACCCGCTGAGCTTTCGAGCGTGAAATTCCCCGCTTGCCGCCATGCGGGGGCCGTGGTGAGTGACGGCCCATGGCTGACGAAAGCGTCGAACAGAAGATCTTCAACGAGCGCGTGGCGAAGGCCGAGGCCCTGCGCGCGGGCGGCACCAACCCGTACGCCAACGGCTTCGCGCCGCAGAACACCGCGACCGAGCTGACCGCCCGCTTCGCTGGCAACACCTCGGAAGAGCTCGAAGCCAGCAAGCCCGGCCCCTTCACCGTCGCCGGTCGCGTGGTGGGCCTGCGCGGCAAGGGCAAGTCGATCTTCTTCGACCTCGTCGACCGTACCGGTCGCCTGCAGGTCAACGCCACCCTCGACAGCCTCGGCGAGCAGGGCTTCGCGCTCTTCGAGAAGCTCGACGTGGCCGACTTCGTGGGCGTCGAGGGCCACATCTTCCGCACCCGCGGTCGCAAGCAGGGTGAGGTGACGGTGCCTGGCGACATCACGCTCAAGGCCAGCAAGCTGACCTTCCTCACCAAGTCGCTGCGCCCCATGCCCGGCAAGTACGTGGGCGAGCAGGCCACCGCCGAGGCCAAGGCCTGGGCCGAGTCGCAGGCGCTGGCCGACGTCGAAGAGCGCTACCGCCGCCGCTACGTCGACCTGCTGTCGAACCCCGGGGTGCGCGAGAGCTTCAAGAAGCGCACGAAGCTGGTGCAGTTCATTCGCCACTTCCTCGACGGCCGCGACTTCCTCGAGGTCGAGACGCCGATGATGCACCCGCTGGTCTCGGGCGCCGCCGCGCGGCCCTTCGTCACCCACCACAACACCTTCGACACCGACCTCTACCTGCGCATCGCGCCCGAGCTGTACCTGAAGCGCCTGGTCGTCGGCGGGTTCGACCGCGTGTACGAAATCAACCGCAACTTCCGGAACGAGGGCGTCAGCACGCGCCACAACCCGGAATTCACCATGCTCGAGTTCTACCAGGCGTACGCCACGTACGAAGACCTGATGACCTTGACCGAAGAGCTGGTGAGCGAGGCCGCGCAGGCGGTCTGCGGCTCGACGGTGGTGAAGTACGGCGAGCAGACCATCGACTTCAAGCGCGGCTGGGCCCGCATTCCCATGACCGAGGCCATTCGCGCCAAGGTGCCCGAGCTGGGTGAGCGCGACTTCACGGACGCCGACAAGCTGCGCGCGGTGGCGCTCAAGGCGAAGGACGTCGAGGCCGGCACCCGCAAGGCGTTGGAGACGATGAACGTGGGCGAGCTCATCGGCTTCCTCTTCGAGACCCACGTCGAGCACACCCTGGTGCAGCCGACCTTCATCACCCAGTTCCCGGTCGAGACCAGCCCGCTCGCGCGCCGCAACGATGCCAACCCGGCCATCACCGACCGCTTCGAGCTCTTCTGCGTGGGCCGGGAAATCGCCAACGCGTTTTCCGAGCTCAACGACCCCGCCGATCAGGAGGCCCGCTTCAAGGCCCAGGTCGAGGCCAAGGGCCGCGGTCAGCAGGAAACGATGGACTACGACGAGGACTACATTCGTGCCCTGCAGCACGGCATGCCGCCCACCGCCGGTGAAGGCATTGGAATCGATCGCCTGGCCATGTTGTTGACCGATGCCCAGTCGATTCGCGACGTCATCCTCTTCCCGCTCTTGAAGCCTCTGCACCACCCGTGACCGAAGCCACCCGCCCCCCGGCGACCCGCTGGGCGAACATCGCCGCCATCACCCTGCTCGTGGTGGGCCTGGTCGAGCTGTTGGTGGGGCTGTGGAAGCTCGACTTCCTGCCGTTGGCGAGCGGAGACCTCGCGCTCTCGCTGGTGGGGTGGGGCACCTTCGTCGAGGTCTTGAGCGCCCTGGGGTGGACGTTTTCGATTTCGGCGCTCGCCGAGAGCTTCAAGCTGACCCACGTGGCGGGGGCCTTCGTCGAAGGCGTGCCGCACTTCTGGGTGGGCCTCTCGATGTGGGTCGCGGGCCTGGGCTTCATCGCCTACGGCGTGCGCAGCCAGGCGCCGGCCAGCTCGACCCAGCCCAGTGCACTGACCCTGCACCCCCGCATCGCGACCTACGTCGATCTGCACTGGGGCACGCTGGCGGCGTACGGCTTCGGGCTGCTCTTCGCCGAGCTGGGCTTCGTGGGCACGTACCTGGCCCTGGTGGGCAAGGGCGCCACGCAGGCGGCCTCGCCCGGCGGCGTGTCGTGGGTGGTGGCGTTTCTGGCCGCGAGCAGCGTCGCGCTGGTGTTCGCGTTCGCCGGCGGCTTCCTCGGCGCGGCGAACTCGAAGCGCCTGTCCATTCCCGAGGCCACGCTGGCGCTGCTGTACTTCGGCCTGCCCATTCCGGGCCTGCTGACGGCGATGCACCAGAGCCAGCCGTTGATGTTGAACGTCGGCTACCGGGTGCGAGAGCTGATCTACCTCTCGTCGCTGCTGGGCGATGCGAGGCCCGAGCTGGGGTACTGGCTGGTCACCATCGTGCTCTCGCTGGTGGGGTTGATCGGCATCTGCGTGGGCTTCGTACTCACCTCGTCGGGCCGGCTGGACCTGCGGGCCAGCTACGAGCTGTTCATTTCCAGCCGCCACGTCTCGGTCTTCCTCGGCACCGGAGACCCCCGGCTGGCCGTCACCTTCGGCGTGTTCCTGCTGGCGGCCTTCGGGTCGTGGGTGGCGCCGCTGGGCGTGTGGTCGTACGTGCTGGCCTTCACCTTCCTCGTGGCCGCGGTGGCGACCGCCGGCATGCACTGGAAGATCCTGGTCGGCGTCTTCCTGATGCTGCTCTTCGGCATCGTGCTGCCGTTGATCGGCGTGGGCATCATTCTGGCGACCGAGAAGACGGTCGAGCGCACCCGCATTCGCCACCTGGGCAAGAAGGACCCCATCGAGGCGGCAGAGGCGCTCAACACGCTGCGCCTGAGCGACCTGACGCCGACCATGCTGATGACCGCGCTCTCGGTGCTGGGCGTGGGCGTGGGCGTGATGGCGCTGGTGATCGTGCTCTCGGTGATGAGCGGCTTCGAGGAAGACCTGCAGAAGAAGATCCTCGGCACCAACTCGCACGGCGTGGTGCTCAAGTATTCGCCCGACATGCCCGAGTACGACGACGTGCTCGCCAAGGTGAAGAAGGTGCGGGGCATCAAGGGCGCGACGCCGTTCATCTTGAACGAGGTGATGATCAGCTCGGAAGGCAACATCTCGGGCTCGATGATCAAGGGCATCGACCCCGAGACCGTGGGCTCGGTGACCGACCTGCCCGACTACCTGCAGCCGGGCGGTGAACTGAAGTGGCTGTCCGAGCCCGAGAAGATCGTGGCGAAGCACCCGGCCTCGCTCGACGACGGGCTGTTCGACGACAAACCCGCGGGAGTCGACGAGAAGGGCAAGAAGCTCGACCAGCCGCCGCCGCCCACCAAAGAGAAGGCGCCCGACCTCGAGCGCGACCCGATGATCGAGATCGCGAAGACCGGCGAGACCAGCGTGCTGCCGGGCATCATCGTGGGGCGCGAGCTGGCGGCCAGCCTGAAGGTGGTGGTCGGCGATCGGGTCAACGTGGTCAGCCCGCTGGGCGGCGAACTGGGGCCGCAGGGGCCCATGCCCAAGAGCCGGCCCTTCAAGGTCGCTGGCATCTTCTATTCGGGCATGTACGAGTACGACTCGAAGTTCGTCTACATCCTGCTCAGCGAGGCGCAGACCTTCTTCAACGTGAAGGGCGCCACCGGGCTCGAGGTGAAGGTCACCGACGTCGACAACGCGCGCGGCACCATGAAGCAGGTCTACGACGCGCTCGAGGGCTACCCGTACCGCACCAAGGACTGGGGCGAGATGAACCGCAACCTCTTCTCGGCGCTGCGGCTCGAGAAGCTGGTGATGGGGCTGATTCTGCTGATCATCGTGATCGTCGCGGCCTGCCTCATCGTGGCCACGGTGATCATGCTGGTGCTCGAGAAGCGGAAGGAAATCGCGGTGCTCAAGGCCCTGGGCGTGCCCGACGGCGGCATCGTGAAGATCTTCCTGGCCGAAGGGCTGCAGATTGGGGTCGCCGGCAGCGTGCTGGGCCTCATCGCCGGCCTCGCCTGGTGCCTCTTCATCGAGAAGTTCGGGCTCAAGCTCGACCCGCAGGTCTATTACATCCCCGCGCTGCCGGTGAAGATCGAGCCGTTCCAGACCGCGCTCTCGGTGGTGATCGCCATTCTCGTCAGCTTCCTCGCCAGCATCTACCCTGCGCTGCGCGCCTCGAAGGTCGAGCCGGTCGACGGCTTGAAGTCGGAATAGACCATGGCCGGCTTTCTCGAAGTCACCGACGTGCACAAGTCGTACTTCCTCAACGGGCAGCGCATCGACGTGCTGCGCGGGGTGTCGGTGCGCATCGAACAGGGAGAATTGGTCTCGCTCATCGGCGCCTCGGGGTCGGGCAAGAGCACCTTCCTGCAGGTGGTGGGCACGCTCGTCATGCCCGCCGCGGGTCGCATGACCT
>CAIWFK010000515.1 GCA_903911905.1 uncultured Myxococcales bacterium | reverse complement strand
TGATGCTGCAGTTGGTCAACGTCGACGGCACGCGTCGGCCGCGCACCCGCGAAGAGCTGCTCGCCCGGGTCGGGCCCGAAGGGGCCGAGTCACTCGATCACCTGCTGCGCAACCGGTTGCTCTCGTCGGGTACGCACGCCGAGACCGGCGCGGCGCTGATCGAACTCGCCCACGAATCGCTGACCACCAATTGGCCGGCGTTGACCCGCTGGCTGGCCGAGACGCAGGAAGCGCGCACGCTCTCGCACGAGATCGAACAGGCCGCGAAGCTGTGGGACGCGCGCGGTCGACGCGAGACCGAGACCTGGGCGGGAGACGCCGTGCGCGACACCAGGCGTCGCGTGAAGACCTGGCAGCTCGCGCTGGACCCGCTGCAGGAAGCGTTTCTGACCGAAGGTGAACGACGGGCCGAGCGGCTTCGCCGGGCTCGCAGGCTGCGACAGACCGCGCTCGTCTTCGGGCTTGCCGCACTGTCGCTGGTCGGCATCGTCACCGCGCTCGTGTTCCGCCAGAAGGAACAGCAAGCCATCGCCCAGCAGCAGGAAATTCGCATCGCCGCCGCCGACATGGGGCGCTTCACGCTGCGCATCGAACTCTTCGATTGGGACGCCGACGAGCTGCGGCCCCTCGGGGTCGACGTTCGCGAGTACCCCGAGCTGACCGTACGCTTCCATTCGCTCGGTGACGACCGGGGACCAGGCGCACTCGTCGAGGAACCCTACGTGCTGCGAACCGAACCCGTGGTTTCGCGCGAGGCCCGCGAGGAGATCGTGGAATTGCGCGCCACCCCGACGTGGGTCGAGGTTTCGGGGCGGGGGAAGCCCGGCGAGCGATGCGCGTCGTCGTGGCTGCTCGCCAACAAGCTGCCCGGCTATGCCGCTCGCGACCGGGAATCGGTGGTCCTCAAGATTCCAACCTGCACCGCGTCCCTCGCTGGCACCGTGGAAATTCCTGGAGGCCCGTTCCTCAACGAGGTCGACGACTGGCACCCCGATGCGGGCATGATCGAGGTCGAGGTCCCTGCGCTGCGCATGCAGCGCTACGAGGTCACCCAGGAGGCCTACGCCCTCTACGACTTCCACGCCGAGCTGACCGGCACCTCGGGCAAGTACCACGTGCCCGAACTCTCGATGGGCCGGCGCCGGCTGCCCATGGGCATGGTCGATGGGCTCACTGCCGAGCGGTACTGTCGGTACCTGGGCATGCGCCTGCCGTCGGTGCTCGAATGGAGCAAAGCGGCTCGAGGCGGCCTCTGGCTCGACCGCGAGCACACCCTCAGGAACCCGCAGCCCAGGCGACTGACGCCGTGGGGAACGGTGGACCCGCGCGCCGCGAACGTCGCGACCACGGGTGAGAGCCACGTCGCCGCGGTGGGGGCCTTCCCCCGAGATCGAAGTCCCTATGGAATCTTCGACCTCGCGGGGAACATGCGCGAATGGACCGGCGACCGGGCCGACGACCTGCAGAAGCTCGTCGGCGGCTCGTGGGCCGATCAGTCTCCTGAAATGGTCGGCCTCGAGTTGTTCAGAATCGACCGGAGTACCTACGGGCTCTCGGTCGCGCGCCGGACCGACATCGGCCTGCGGTGCGTCTCAGAGTGAGAGCGACTTCGGGACCTTGGGGGTGCCGCCCGAACCGCCGCCGAAGATCTTCTTGAGCTCGACGTCGTCGACGTTCTCGAACAGCCAGTACTGGTTCAACAACAGGTACCCGATGTTGTTCCTGGGGTCCTTCTTGAGGTCCACCAACTGCGCCGTCGACGGAAGGTCGCTCCACACGCTCGTGCCGTCGTCGAGGTCGATGGTGTGTTCCGAGGTGCCGGTGTTTCCGTTCGGGTCGAGGACGATCTTGAAGGTCAGCTCGTCGCCGTCGCGGCCGGTGACCTGAACGGCGAGCGGCGTGTAGACACTCCATTGGCGGTCCCACAGCCCCTTCAACTGGTCGACCGAGGACACGGCGGTCGTGGTGGCGTTCTTCTTGTCCGCCACCAGGCGGAACACCTGCTTCGGGGTCTTCTCGCTGCTGCTCTTCTTCTTGCTCGCCATCGTGCTCACTCCACGCCCGGAAGTTTGCGCCAGCGCGGGTGAGGGCGGCCCGCGCCGACGTGCTTCTTCATGCCGACCTCAACGACGACTCGCCGAGCTCGTTCAGACCTCTCGGTCCCCAATGCGCTCGGCCCAGAAAGTCCCTCGAGCCCAGGACGACGCGGCGCGCGCCCACCAGCCGCTGCAGATCGCGCAGCAGCTTCTTCCCGCTGAACGGGCGGGGGTCGCGGGGGTGCCGCTCGTTCGCCACGTTGCAGCCCAGCAGCCGCAGTTGCCCGGTCCGCGCCAGCTTTCCCGCCAGGTCCTTCGCCAGCCGGTAGCCCGTGCCATCGCTCGCGAAGAGCAGGCCGTCCCCCAGCGTGAAGCGCCCCTCGTCGCCGTGCCCATGCAGGTCGAGCCGCACGATCGACCGCCCGCGCCGCTTCCACAGCCGCGCGTAGAACACGACGTCTGCCGGGTCCTGGCATCGCTCTACGGCGAAGTCCGGCCCTTCGGCCCGGGCCAGGTGCTTCGCCAATTCCTCGAGCAACGACTCCATCACCGACGGGTACGAGACGATCGCCAAAGTCATCGGCCTCATTCGCCCTCCCGCTTCAGGTCGAAGGTCTTGATCAGGTTGTAGACGTGCTGCCGGGTCAGCTCGAGCTTCTTCGCGACCTGCGTCACGTTCCACTGCGCGGTCTCGAGCTCGCGCCGCAGGAGGTCTCGTTGAAAGGCCGCCGTGGCCTGCGAGAGCGACAGCGACGGCCCCGCTGGCGCCTTCACGTCGAGGTGCCGACCTTCGACGTACATCGCCCCCTCGACCCGCGCGCGCAGCACCGCCTGCTCGAGCCGGTTGCGCAGCTCGCGCACGTTGCCCGGCCAGTCCTGCACTTCGACCATGGTGCGCAGCGACGACGACGCCTTGAGCAGAGGCTGATCGTGCTCGTGCGAGATCTTCAAGAGCAGCGCGTCGACCAGCGGGCCCAGGTCGTCCTTCCGTTCCTTGAGTGAGGGTACCCGAATCACGAACGCCGACAGCCGGTGCCAGAGATCGCCGCGGAAGGTCAGGTTGCCCACCATCAGCCCCAGGTCGGCGTTGGTCGCTGCCAGCAACCGCACGTTGGCCCGCTCGACCTTCGTGCCGCCCACCTTGAAGTACTGCTTCTCGCTGATCAGCTGCAGCAGCTTGGCCTGCGAAGCCATGGGCAGCTCGCCCACCTCGTCCAGGAAGAGCGTGCCGCCCTCGGCCAACTCGACCTTGCCCTGCATGGTGCGCGCGCCGGTGAAGGCGCCCTGCCGGGTGCCGAACAGCTCGCTCTCGACCAGGTTCTCGGGAATGGCCGCGCAGTTGAGCTCGACGAACGGCCCCGCCGCCCGCCGACTCGAGGCGTGAATGGCCCGCGCGAGCTGGGTCTTGCCCGTGCCCGACTCGCCCATCAACAGCACCGCGATGTCCACGCCCGCCACCTGCAGCACCTGCTCGAACACGTAGGCCAGCGCTTCGCTGGTACCGATGATCTCGTCGACCTTGATGCGGCCGCGAAACGGAGCGGTATGATCGGCGCCCGCCACGCCCTCGAGCGCCCGCGCCGCCAGCATCGGCGCCAGGAACTTCGCCACCCGCTCGGCCAGCGTCACGTCGTCGGCCGAGAACGGCCCCTTCCCGCGCTCGCCTTCCAGGTACAGCACGCCCGGCATGTCCCTGAAAGGCACGCACAGCACCGCCTCGAGTCGCTGCGCCTGCACGCTCGGTTGTTTGGCGAACCGCTCGTCGAGCAAGGCCGCCGGCGTGTGCACCGTCTCGCCCGACACCATCGCCGCCGCCACGATGCCCCGCGAGGTCACCGTGCGAATCGCTTCCTCCTCTTCCACCGAGCAGCGCACGCTCGCTGACACTCGTCGCTCACCGCGCCGCGTGTCGCGGTACAGCTCGACGTAGCCGCGCTGCGCGCCCACCACCTCGACCAGCGCATCGAGCGAACTCTTCAGCCACGTCTCGACCAGTTCCTCCGTCGGCAGGTCGAGCAGTCTGATGAAAAGAGTCCGTTCCCGCTCAACACGTGCCGCTGAAGTCACGCCCGCGAGTCTGATGCAACCCGCCCCCATTTGGGAACTGACAAACAAAGTTGTCGCCGAAGGGCCGACTGACAAATCCATTTGACGGCTGGTCGATACAAGCACCCAGAATCATTGAGCGCCGCCGTGGATCCGTTGTTGCTCAACAATGACCCGAGGCGGGGAGGACTCTCCAGGTTCACGGCGGTCGGAGTTCGGGGGAATCGGCGGCGGCGGGGCGTGAGAGACGGCAGCGGGGCACGGTGGGGTGTCCCGTCTGCCGTGGTCTTTGGGCTGGTGTTCCGGGGGGAAACACCAGGCATTTGCAAAAACGTCGCCCGCTCACTCACCCTGAGCGGGTTTTTTTGTGCCCCAAAACACCTCGCCCCCGCCGACCGGTGAGGGTGGGCGAGGGCGCGGTGAGCAGCGAAAGCCTGTTGGCTTCAGCTCACTTCTTCTTCTTCAGCTCGTCGTCGATCACCGACTTGAACTGCTCGATCGGCTGCGCCCCGACGACCTGGCGGCCGTTGATGAAGAAGGTCGGCGTGCCGTTGGCGCCCACGCGGGTGCCTTCGTTCGCGTCGGCCGTGATGTAGGCGTCGAACTTGTTCGAATCGAGCGCCGCCTTGAACTTGCCCATGTCGAGCTGCAGCTCGCTGGCGTACTTCTCGAGCGAGGCGCGATCGAGGTTCTGCTGGTTGGCGAAGAGCTTGTCGTGCATTTCCCAGAACTTGCCCTGCTCGTTGGCCGCCATCGCCGCCATGGCCGCGGGGCGCGCGTTGTTGTGGAAGGGCAGGGGCTGGTTCTTGAAGATCACCTTCACCTTGCCTTCGTAGGTCTTCTCGATCTCCTTGAGCGTGGGAATCACGCGACCGCAGAACGGGCACTGGAAGTCGCTGAAGGCCACGATGGTGACCGGCGCGTTCTTGGGGCCCAGCACCGGCGCGCCGGTGACGTTGATGTCGGTGACGACCTTCGCCGCCTCGGGAGCCGGCGCCGCGCCAGGAGGCGGCATCTTGCCCGCTTCCTTCTGCAGCTCGGCGTACACGTCGGCCAGCTTGGTGCCCTTGGCGATCAGCCCGTCGGCCTTCTTGATTTCCTCGTCGATCACGTTCTTGAACGACTCGAAGGGCTGCGCCCCGACGAACTCACGCCCGTTGATGAAGAAGGTCGGGGTTCCGTTGGCGCCCACCGCCATGCCCGCCGCCGAGTCTTCCTCGACGCGCTTGGTGTACTTGCCCGAGTCGAGCGCCGCCTTGAACTTGCCCACGTCGAGCCCGATTTCACCGGCGAAGCGCTCGAGCGAGGCGCGGTCGAGCGACTGCTGGTTGGCGAACATCTTGTCGTGCATCGCCCAGAACTTGCCCTGCTCGTTGGCCGCCATGCCGGCCTCCGCCGCGATCTTCGCGTTGTTGTGGAAGGGCAGCGGCTGGTTGCGGAAGACGATCTTCACGCTGTCGGCGTAGGTGTCTTCGATCTGCTTGATGGTCGGAACCACGCGGCTGCAGAACGGGCACTGGAAGTCCGAGTATTCGACGATGGTGACCTTCGCCAGCTTCGCGCCCCTGGCAGGCGAGTCGGCCGGCACGTCGACCTTGCGAATCGCCGGCAACTGCGGGGCCGCAGGAGCCGCCGCGGGGGCCGGCGCCGGCGCGGTGGTGCCGGTCGAGATGATCTTCGCGTAGACCTGATCGGCCGGCGTGCCGCCAGCGACCATCGCCTGGGCCTTGCTCAATTCCGCGTCGATGATTTCCTTGAACTTCTCGATCGGCTGCGCGCCGGAGAGCTTCTTGCCGTTGATGAAGAAGGCCGGCGTGCCCGACGCGCCCAACTGCAGCGCCTGCGAGGTCTCGCTGGCGATGCGGGTCTGGAACTTCGGGCTCTGCATGTCGGCCTTCCACTTCGCGAGGTCGAGGCCCAGGTCACGCGCGTAGCCCTCGATCTGCGCGTCTTCCAGCGCCTGCTGGTTGGCGAAGAGCTTGTTGTGCATTTCCCAGTACTTGCCCTGCTCACCAGCAGCGAGCGCCGCGAGCGCGGCCGGCTTGGCGTGCGGGTGGAAGTCGAGCGGGTGCTGCTTCATCACCACGCGAAGCTTGCCCTCGTAGTCCTTCTCGAGCTGGCTGACCGTGTTGTGGCCGCGCGAGCAGAACGGGCACTGGTAGTCAGAGAACTCGACCAGCGTCACCAGCGCGTTCGCCGGGCCCTTCACGGCGGCCTCGTCGATGGTCACCTTGTAGACCGAGTTGTCGCCCGCGGGCGCACCAGGCGCCGCGGCCGCCGGCCGCGCACCACCCGAGGGGGCCGCCGCGACCGAGGGAACCGCCTGGTTGGGGCGGAACATGCTGCCGACCGCGAAGCCGACGACGCCGCCGACCAGCAACGCAATGATGACTGAGGGTTTCATGAGTGGTTCTGCTCCTGTGGGACCAAGCTTCGATGACGGAAGAAAGGCCGTCTGCTACCAAGGTGATCGAGTCTTCGCAATGCCAAGCCCACATGCGCTCCCCCGCCTCGAAGTTTCAGCGCACCTGACCGATTCGAGGGGGCGCGCCTGCCCTCAACCCATCATCGACCTCGCCCTGGCGCTCAAGGCGCACCCGCTGGTCGAACTCTGGGCCGACGACCCGGCGGCCTACGGCGACCTGGTGGCCTTCGCCGAAGCCACGGGTCATTCCCTCGAACGCGTGACGAAGAGCCCGTTGCAGGCCGTGCTGCGGCGCAAGCCCTGAGTCGGTTGAACCCACATGAGGGCGCCTGACCCACCCGGTGTTTTTGACGACGACCGGGTTCGGCGCGACTAGCATCGGCACCCTCGGTGCATGAGCGCTTGGGTCTCATGACCGACATCGCCAGAGGAGCACTGCTGCAGATGGACGTCGAACTCAATCGAATGGAAGCGGAGCTGCAGCAGGAAGAATCGGCTCTGCACACCGAGCTGACCCGGCTGATGGCGGTGGGGCTCGAGCTCGAAAAGAAGCTCAAGGCCGTCAGGGCCAGCGCCGCCGAGGCCGCGTCGAAGGGGGCGGGTGACCCGGCGCTCGAGGGCCGGCTGCGCGAGTCGCAGGTGCCCGCGGTCGACGCCGATGCGCCCTTCGAGGCGGCCCGCGATGCGCGCGAGACCGCGGTCGCCGTGCGCAAGAAGACCAACGGCGCCGTGAAGGCCCAGGTCAGGGACCTGAAGGCCCAGTTGACCGCCTTGAGTCAGCAGCTCGCGCAAGACGAGAAGACCGCCCAGCGCCTGGCCGAGCGGGCGAAGGCCCCCAAGGCCAAGGCCCCGCCGCCGCCTCCCGAGGCCGAGCGCACCGACGAGACGCTGCGACCAGGCTCGATCGACGCGCTGCCGCAGCGGGTGCGCACGCCGACCCGACCGCCCCGCGCCCCGCCTCCCGAGATGGCGGCCAAGCGCGCCGACGCCACCGCCGCCGCGCCCCGCTATTCGCCCCGCGTGAAGATGCAGGCGGCGGTCGACCTGTCGAGCGACAACAACTTCTTCAACGGCTTCTCGTCGAACATCTCGGACGGCGGGCTGTTTGTGGCCAC
>CAIWFK010000514.1 GCA_903911905.1 uncultured Myxococcales bacterium | reverse complement strand
TCGGTCATGCCCAGCACGCCGTTCATGGGCGTTCGAATCTCGTGGCTGACCGTGGCCAGGAAGATGCTCTTGGCGCGGTCGGACTGCTCGGAGCGCTGCATGGCCCGGGTGCGTTGGGTCTCGTAGCTGCGGGCGAAGAGCCAGACCAGCAGCATGCTGAAGGACCAGTTGATCACGTGCGACGCCAGCGGCGAGGGGTCGGTGAAGGGCAAGAGCCACCCGCGCTCGGCGACCACCAGCATCGCGCTCCCCCAGGCCAGCGGCACGAAGAGCCAGATCACCCCCTGCCGCGGCCCCAGCACGAAGCACCCCAGCAGCGGCATGATCGAGAGGAACCCCACGCTGGTGTAGTCCGCAGGGTGTTGCGCGATGGTCGAGGTGCCGAAGGTCAGGGTCACCACCGCGAGTGAGAAGTGGGTCAGCGCCGTGGTGCGGCCGGTGCGCTTGATGAGCCAGAGCGACAGGGGGCCGGTCACCACCAACATCATGGTCAGCGCGACCTGCGACCAGAGGCGCTCGAGCGCGTAGAGGCCCGCCGAGATGAGTGCAAAGAGGCTGCCGAAGACCCAGGCCCGCACGAAGACCGTCGCGCGCAGGCGCTCGTCTTCCCCGGCGATGCCGTCGGGAATCAACCTCGCGAGCTGGCGGCGAATGAACTCGAGCACGACTCCTCGTCGAATGCGTAACGAGGACCGATGGCCTGCGCGCCGGGTCAGCGGCACTCCGCCCAGCGGCAGCTGACCCACCCCGCCGGGGTCAGGCGGCGCGGGCCCGAACCAGGGCGATGAGCGATCGCAACTCGCCGGCCCCGAAGGGCTTCTCGAGCACCGCCGAGGGCAACGATTCGACGAAGGTGGCGCTCTCGCCGGTGAAGGCGCCGCCGGTCATCATCACCACCCGGGCCAGCATGCGGGGGTGGCGCTGCGAAATGGTCTGGTACACCTCGGCGCCGCTGATGTCGGGCATCATCACGTCGCAGAGCACCAGCTCGAACTCGCGCTGGTCGATGAGCTCGAGGCCCTCGCGACCCGAGAGCGCAGAGGTGACCATCACCTCGGGCCCCAGCATGCGGCCGATCAGTGGCCCCAGGTTGGGCTCGTCGTCGATCACCAGCACCCGCACCGGCGGGCGGGCGATGACCGGAGGGGCCTTCGGGGTGACCCGGCGCTCGGTCGCCCCACGCGTCGAGGGCGGGAGCACCACGTGGAAGGTCGCTCCCTGGCCGGGCGGGCTGACCACCTCGAGGCGACCGCCCAGCGAGGTGACGATGTTCCAGGCGATCGACAGGCCCAGGCCCGTGCCTTCGCCGCCTCGGGTGGTGAAGAAGGGGTCGAAGATGCGCCCCAGGTGCTCGGCGCTGATGCCGGGGCCGGTGTCCGACACCGAGACGCGCACCTGGCCGTCGGGGTCTCGCGCGGTCTTCACCCGAATGCGGTTCTCGGCGCTGCCACCGTCGCGCAGGGCTTGTGCGGCGTTGACCAGCAGCACCAGGAAGACCTGGCCCAGGCGGGTTCGGTGGCGTCGACCGGCGGCACTTCGGCGTAGTCACGCTCGACCACCGCGCGGTGCCGAATCTGCGGGCGGGCCATGGTGAGTGCGAACTCGAGTGCGGTGCGCACGTCGGTGGCGCCCACGTCGTCGTCCTGGGCGCGGGCAAAGTTCTTCAGGTCGCGCACGATGGTGGCGATGCGCTGCGCCCCATCGACCGCCTCGGCCAGCGAGGCCAGCACGTCGTCGCCGTCGCGCAGGCTGGACAGTTGCGGCCGCGCTTCGGCCAGGAGCATGCGCGTGAACTCGAGGTTGCCGATGATGAAGGCCAGGGGGTTGTTGATTTCGTGGCCGATGCCGGCAGCCAGTTGTCCGGCGGTGGCCAGCTTCTCGCTCTGCACCAGGCGATCGCGCGTCACCTGCAGCTCGCGGCGCAGGGCTTCGCTGGCCTCGAGCTGTTCGGCGTCGTGCGGGGTGCGGCGGCGCAGGGTTCGCGCCACCACGCTGGCCAGAATCGCTTCGGTCACCAGCAGGCCCAGCGAGAGCAGCGCCGGCACCGGCGTCAGCGCGTCGGACCCGAAGGGGTCGTGGGCCAGCCGGCTCGGTGGGCCAGCGCCACGCCGACGTACCCCGTCACCCAGAACGCGGCGGCGGCCCAGGTCGGGGCGGGGTCCTTGTAGAGCACCAGCAGGGGGAGGCTGGTGAAGGCGAAGGCCTGGGCTTCGGGCAGCCCGTGCAGTTGCCCCAGGTGCACGAGCGACATGGTGGCCAGGGCGGCGGCGGCGGCGTACCGGGTGGCCAGCCGCCCGGGCAGGAGCGCGGCGATGAGCGAGAAGGCCATCGCGGTCGCCCCGGCGACACCCAGGGCCAACGCCCACGTCTGGTGGGCGGGAGCCAGCAGCAGCGCGACGAGCAGGTGCACCAGGGTGGCGGCCCGCACGATGGCGTCACCGCGCAGGGAAATGGGGCGCAGCACCAGCTCGGGGTCGGCCCCGGGGAGCTGCGACTGCTGCCTTTCGGCGACGCTTCGCTGCTCGAGCATGGACAGCCCCCCGGTACTGGCGAGCTCGTACGCTACCTCACTGCACGGTCGAGGAGGGAATGAAGGTCGGCATCACCAGACAACTGGTGCCATCGCAGTCCATGCCGGTGACCTGCCCGCCGGGGCCCATGTCGCTGACGGCGCGCGAGAGATCGTACGAGAGCATCACGTCGATCGCCTGGCCGGTGGCGACCGCGAGGGGCACCGACAGGGGCGCGCTGGTCACGCCGCAGCCACCCGAGAAGAATTCCCGCGGCGTCAGGCCGTCGGCCGCCCACCGCACGTTGGGGGCGTGGCCTTCGTTGCCCTTGCAGAACTCGAGGCGCGTGTAGCGGTAGGTGCCGGGGGGAATGGCGCGACGCTGCGAGCCGATGGCGGCGTTGACCGCGTCCGAGCTCGCGTTGAAGTCGAAGTAGTCGTTGACGAAGCGGGTGAAGGTCGTGCCGTCGAAGGCGGTGCCGGGCGAGAGCTCGCAGTGGCCGATGTCGTCGCCGCAGGCGGGGTTCAGGTAGATCATCTCGGTGGCACCGACGTTGTTCTGCGTGACCGGGTCGACGTCTTCAGCCAGGTACGCGGCGATCAGCTTCATGCCGAAGGAACTGGGCGAGCGATCGTTGAGACCCTGCTTGAGCTTGCCGTCGCGATCGTTGTGGAAGGTCAGCGCCACACCCTGGCTGCCGACGTTGCCCAGGCCACACCCGCTCACCACTGCCGCTGTCAGAAACAGGGTCGAGGTTTTCATGGGGGCTCGAATCAGCAACCAGCGGGCCCGCGCCAACCGGCGGCAATGACGCGTGGGTCACTGGGTCTTTTCTGCCGGGTGTGTCGACCGGGGCTCGGGCAGGGAATCAGGCTGCTGCTGCTCGCGAATCACGACCTCAGGCTGGGCCTGCTCGTTCTCGAGCTGAAGCGAAGTGACGGACTGGGCCGAGCACCTGCCGTTCATGGAAGGGGTTCACCGCCGAGTCGGCACGCCAGGGACGACGTGCCCGGCACCTACTCGCCCGGCGCTTCCACTTTCGGTGGAAACACGAAGCGCCGCAGCAGCAGCAACTGCCCGACGTTGAAGATCGTCAGGTCGGCCGCGAGCTTGGCTCCGGGGAAGGGCACGCCCGCCTGCATCAGCCACACCACCGCCTGCGCATGGACGCCGATCAACCCGGCGATCACCAGGGCATATCGCCACAGCGATGCGTTGCTGTGGCGATCGATGTCCTGAAACGCGAAGAACCGGTTCCCCAGGTAGTTCACCGTCGCGCCGAGGGTGGCGCCGGCCATGGTCGCGATGCGGGTGGGCACCTGGCTGAACAGCAGCGTCCCCGCGGTGGCCCAGTCGCAGGCAGCGGCGACCGCACCGACGGCCAGGCTGCGGGTCGCCCAGCGGTTCAACACGCTGCCGAGTGACCTCGCCACGCTCCATTCGTTTCGCAAAATGCCTCGGCTGGCAAGGCCGAACCCATCGGGGAAAGCGTTGTCGACTCGCGCCGAGGGGAAGGCTAGAGCGGGCGCGTGATCGACCGGTTGACGACCTTGCAGCTTCGGCGCCCCTGGGCCTTCATCGTCTCGGCCTTCGTGCTGGCCCTGATTGCCGGCGGCTTCGCCCTGCAGCTTCACCTGCTGACGGGGTTCGAGTCGCTGCTCCCCGAGTCCAAACCGAGCGTGAAGGAACTCAAGCGCGTCTCGGCGCTGACCCAGGGCGTGTCGACGGTCTTCGTGGTGCTCGAGGGCGGCGAGAAGACGCCGGTGACCGCGCTGCGCCAGGCGGCCGACGCGTTGGTGCCGGCGCTGATGGGCATCGGACCTCCGTGGGTGGGTCACGCGGAGTCGGGGGTGCACGAGAGCCTCGAGTTCCTCTCGCCGCGCGCCGGGCTGTTCCTGAAGCAGGACCGGCTCGAGAAGTTGAAGGCCGACGTCGACGACCGCTACGCCAGGGCGGTGGGCGAGGGCACGGGCCTGTTCGTCGACCTCGACGAGGACGCCGCCGACGCGGGGGCGCCCACTGCGAAGGACCAGCAGATCGACTTTGCCTCGCTGCGCGACACCCTGAGCATCGAAGGCGCCGACCCCGATCGCTACCCCGACGGCTACTACCAGTCGAAGGACGGCAAGCAGGTCGTCGTGCTGGTGCGCTCGAAGGTGCCGAGCGGCGACTTCGATCGCGGCAACGAGGTGCTCGACAAGATTCGCGCGGTGGTCGACCAGTTGAACGTGAAGAAGTTCGATGAGGGCATCACGGTCGGCTACGCGGGCGATCTCGAGACCAGCGTCACCGAGTTCATGTCGATCAACCGCGACCTGACCGAGGTCGGGGTGCTGGGCGCGATCATGATTGCCGCGGTGGTGCTGCTCTATTACCTGCGCATGCGCATGGTGGTGCTGCTGCTGGTGACCATCGGCATCGGCGTGGCGTGGACCTTCGGCATGACCGAGCTGACGGTGGGGCGGCTGAACATCGCCACCGGGTTCCTGTTCACCATCATCGCGGGCAACGGCATCAACTTCGGCATCATCTACATGGCGCGCTACCTCGAGGCGCGCCGCACGCAGGACGTCGAGAAGGCGCTCGAGGTCAGCTTGCGCGACACCTGGGTGCCGACCCTGACGGCGGGCGCAGCGGCGGGGGCGTCGTACGGCTCGCTGGGCGCGACCGACTTCCGCGGCTTCCACGACTTCGGCGTGATCGGCGGCGTGGGCATGATGTTGTGCTGGGTCGCCACCTACTGGGCGCTCCCGAGCATGCTGGTGGTGACCGAGCGTTGGCGTTCGTTGGACGCGCCGACCACCGGCCTCTTCGCGCCGTTGCGCAAGCTGGCGGCGGGCGGCAGTCACTTCGGCGCGCCTTTCGCGTGGCTGGTGCAGCGCTGGCCGCGCACCATCGCGGTGGTGGGCGTGTTGTTGTCGGCGGCGGGCGTGGCGGCGGGGGTGATCTGGGTTCGGTCGGACCCGATGGAATACGACCTCAAGAACCTGCGCACCGACGTCTCGCACCGGGCGAACGAGATGCGGCTGGACAACCTGGGCAACACCATCACCGGGCACGTGGGCGCCAACGGCATGGCGATTCTGCTCGATGACGCGAAGCAGGTGCCCGAGCTGGAAGCGGTGCTCGACGCCCGTCGCGACGCAGCGCCCGAGGGGCTCAAGCCGTTCGATCGGCTGCACGCGCTGCAGGACTTCGTGCCCGAGGGGCAGGCCGAGCGCATTCCGACGCTGTTGCACATTCGGTCGCGGCTGCTCCGCGCGCGGGCGCACGGCGCGATTTCAGACGCCGACTGGAAGCGGCTGGAGCCGGTGTTGCCTCCGGCCGACCTGAAGCCGTTCGGCATGAACGACCTGCCGGAAGCGGTGGCGCGGGCCTTTACCGAGACCGACGGCACGCGCGGGCGCATCGTGTACATCAGCCCGGTGTCGACGAAGCTGGTGGACGACGCGCACTACCTCTTCCGCTGGGCCGATTCGTACCGCGAGGCGAAGTTGCCGAGCGGGAAGACGGTGTTGGGGTCGGGTCGCGCGGTGATCTACGCCGACATGTGGCAGGCGGTGGTGGAGGACGTGCCGAAGGCCGTGCTGTTGTCGTTCGGCGCGACGGTGCTGGTGGTGCTGATTGCGTTCCGCGGCGGCCGGTCGACGGTGGCGGTGCTGGGCACGCTGCTGGCGGGCGTGGCGTGGACCATGCTGCTGCTGGTGATTCTGGGCGTGAAGCTGAACTTCCTGAACTTCATCGCCTTGCCGATCACCTTCGGCATCGGGGTCGACTACTCGGTGAACGTGGTGCAGCGGTACGTGCGCGAAGGGCGCGGGAGCGCGTTGCTGGCGATTCAGGAGACCGGCGGCGCGGTCATTCTGTGCAGCATGACGACGACGCTGGGGTACCTGGCGCTGGTGAAGTCGATCAACTTCGGGGTGCGCAGCCTGGGCATCGCGGCGTTCCTCGGCGAAGTGTGCTGCCTGTTGGCGAGCGTGCTGGTGCTGCCTGCGGTGCTGATGTGGATCGATGCTCGGCGGGGCGTGAGCGCCACCCCTGCCGCCGCAAAGTAGCACCACGCCTTCAAGCAGGAGTTTCTCGCCTGACGAGAGACTTCGGTGCGATGAGCTGCCCTTGGGATGGCTGTGTCTGCTGAGGCGCGCGCCGCCTTGCTCGTCACCTCGAGCACCTCGAATACGCGGCGAGGTCCGGGACGACGTCTCACTCGGTGTTCGGGGTGTTTGCGTAGTTTCGAGCCGGAACGGGGTGGCTCCAAATTACGCAAACCGGCGGTACACGCGTGTCGCGGTCACGACCCGCTCAGCCAGAGGGGCTGATCGGCGGAGCCAGCACGCGGAGCGACACGCGCACCGAAGTCCCGAACCGCTCAGCGCTTGCGCTTCTTCGCCTCTTCCTCGATCAGCCGGCGCTGCTCCTCCTGCTTGCGCTGCGCCTCAGCCGCCGCGCGAGCCTGCTCTGCGCGCCGGTTGTTCTCAGCCGCCAGGCGCTGCTGCTCTTCCTGCTGCCGGCGCTGTTGTTCGGCCGCCAGCCGCTGCTGCTCGGCGGCCAGCCGCTGCTGCTCGACCTGCTGCCGACGCGCCTGATCCTCCTGCTGCCGACGCTGTTGCTCGGCGGCCATGCGCTGCTGCTCTTCCTGCTGCCGGCGCTG
>CAIWFK010000513.1 GCA_903911905.1 uncultured Myxococcales bacterium | reverse complement strand
GACCTGGCCACCACACAGAAGTACCTGCACCTCTCACCGGCGGCGATGGACCAAGCCATCGCGCTTCTCGACGCCGGCGCAGACCTGAGGGCCTCACCCGAGGAAGTCGGGATGGCCACTGGAGACATTGTGGAGACGGGAGACCGCGCGGGGTGAAGGGAAAAGAAAAAGGCCCGTAATTCACTGATTTTACTCAGGAACTACGGGCCTTCTTTTCTGTCGGGGAGACAGGATTTGAACCTGCGACCCCTTGGTCCCGAACCAAGTGCTCTACCAGGCTGAGCCACTCCCCGATGAATCGAGCGGTCACGTATCGAATGACCTCTCACGTGTCAAACGCTGGATCACCGACGTGGTCGAACGAGGTCCCTGACACCCGGCAGGCGGGGCTGACCCTGATCACCGTCACCCAAGTGGCCGATTTTGCCGTGTCGCACCTCTGGCGCTGCGCTTGCTCTGAGGTCGGGGTACCCAACCCCCGGCGGTGCCCCATGAACCGTAGACCCGTTGTGCTCATTTCCGATGACGAGCCGCTCCTCGTCGCAGCCATCACCCGTGAAGCCAAACGCCTCGGCCTCCAAGCCGTGGCCGACACCACTTCGAACGTGGTCTCGGTGGCGCGCGACCTCCAACCCGACGTCATCATTCTCGACGTGCACCAACGCATCGACGGTCGCGACCTGCTGGCTTCGCTCAAGAAGGACCCGGCCACCGCGCACCTGAAGGTGGTGATGCTCTCGGCCAACGAAGACCAGTTCATGCGGCACCTGTGCCTGCAACTGGGCGCCGAGACCTACGAGGTCAAACCCTTCGACCCCACCTTCCTGCGCCGCATCGCCCGCCTGGCCTCGGTCGACCCCGAGACGCTCAACTAGCGGGCGTCGTCGTCACCCGGCTCGTCGCGAAAGCTGCTGGGCAACACCTCGAAAGGCAGCACCCGCGCCAGCGCCAGCAACAACAGCACGCCGCCGGGCGCCGCGAAGATGGCCAGGGCCGGCACCGCGCGCGCCACGTCGACCAGTTGCTCGCGCATGCGCCGCTTCTCGTCGCTCGACAGCTTCTGCCCGCGCGCCGCCCGGGCGAGCAGCACCGACAGCTCGCCCGTCTTCTTGATTTCCTTCTGCAGCGCCCGGTAGTTCCGGGTGGCGCTGGTCGAGAGCGTTTCGATCCACTCTTCGCCCATCACGTCGGCGCCTTCGCTGACGGTGAAGACGTCGACCACGTTGCGGTGCTCCCGGTAGAACGCCGCCATGGTCAGCTCGAGCTCGGCCAACTGCCCGGCCGAAAAGCCCAACTGGGTGGCCAATTCGCGGGTCCACGCCACCTCGCGCTCGCTGCGCCGGCCGTCGACCAGCGAGGCCAGCACGGTCTGCTCGAGAATGAAGCGCTTCAGGTCACGGCTGCGAATGCCCTGGGTCAGCCGCTTCATCGATGGTGGCCGCTCGAAGGCCCGCCGCGCGAAGTCCCGCGTCGAATCAGCCAGCGCCTCGGGCAGGTGCAGGTCGTCGATTTGCCGCAGAATCGCCCGCCGGGTGGGGAAGCCCGGCTTGCGCTCGGCGCTCACCAGCCCCACCAGCACCTCGACCAGCCGCGCCTTCTGCGCCGAGGCGAAGTGGAGCCGCCGCTCGACCGCTTCCCGCGGAAACGCGTTGCGCGAGAAGTAGGCGATGGCGATGCGCCCGAAGACGTTCGCGTCGGCGTAGACCGCGCCGTTGTGCAGCACCAGGCCGTAGGTCGGGTCGGCCGCCAGCGAGAGCGCCCGCGCCTCGAGGTCTTCTTCCACTCGGTGCCACAGCCGCTCGGGCAGCGGCCACTGCTTCCACGCCTTCTCGATGCGCCGGTGCATTTCCTCGGCGTCGTCGAGCCGGTGAATGAGCGCCGCGAAGAGCAACAGCAACTGCTCGGGTCGCGGGCCGGGCGAGGCGTCGACCAGCCCCGCCAGGTCCATCGCCATGCCGCAGAAGGTGCGCAGCACCGCCAGGAAGAGCACCTCTTCGGGGCCCTGCTCGCTGGGCATGCTGGCCGCCGCGCTGACCGGCGTGCCGTAGAGCAGACCCGATTCACGCAAGACCTGCCGCAGGTGCCAACGGGCCTTCGCACGACCGGTGGGCAGCCGCGGCGCCGGCGCCTTCATCACCGCCGGTTGATGCTGCTCGACGGCCGCTCGAATGAGCGCCTCGAGCCAGCCGCGCTTCCCCAGATGCATGGGGCCAGCACTAGCAGGCTCGGCTCGTCACGGCACCACGTTCACCTCGACGTACCGGTTGGGCCAGGCCCGCTTGTCGAACCAGAACCCGCAGTGCGTCTGCCCGGGCTTGAGCCCGGTGATGCGAAAGGAGTCGACCAGCCCTTCGATGGTGAACAGCTCGCGGTCGTCACAGGTGCTCGAGAAGCTGGTGCGCGGAAAGTGGAACTCGACCGACGCGCCTACCGAGACCGTCACCACGTCGGTGGTGCCAGCGTCGTCGAACGCCACCATTCCCTCGAACGCCCGCCAGGTGGCGATGGGCCCCGCGTCGTGGCCCGCATCGAAGCCGCCGTCGGAGCCACCGTCGACACCTCGCCCGGCGTCGGAAGCAGAGGCCGAAACGAAAGAGGGGCTGGCACCGGGTGGCGCGGCGTGAACCAGCACAGCCAGCAGGAGCGATCGCATCGCGGCAACCTACTCGCGTTCAAAAACTGGCGGTGCAACAAGCCTCTGGCAGCCTGTCGCACATGCCCGAACGACGCGTCAGAACCGAACGCCGCCTGCGCCCGCTGATTGAAGAGCCGCTCGAGCGCAAGCGAGACCGCCGTGCCGCGAACACCTCGAGCGCCGAGCGCCGAGATTCACCTCGCCGGGCCATTGCGCTCGACGTGCGCGAGCCGGGCAAGAAGGCCCGCTCGTGCGCCGGCGATCTCTCGGTCGAAGGCGCTTCGTTCGTCACCCAGGCCCCCCCCGCTGGTGACGTGGTGCAGTTGATGTTCACGGTGCCGACCTACGTCGGCCCCATCATCGCGCAGGGCTGCATCGTGGGGCGCAAGGGCACCTTCACCGGCACCCAGGTCAGCGTGGCCTTCACCGACATCGACGTCGAAGCGCAGCTGGCGATTGCGCAGTGGTTCGACCAGGTCTGAACCGCCGGCAGAGGGCGCTGGTCGCCCTCACCCTTTCGGCGGCGAATTACTTCACGGCCTTGACGCGCGGGCGCTTCTCTTCGCTCGCTTCGGCGACCTCTGCAGGCACCGAGGGCACGGCCGAGAGGGCCGGGTTGGCCTTGACGCCGAACTTCTCGAGCACCTGGGCCTCGATGTCCTTCATGGCCTCGGGGTGGTCGCGCAGGTAGTCCTTCGCGTTCTCACGGCCCTGGCCGATGCGCTCGCCCTTGAAGGCGAACCACGAGCCGCTCTTCTCGATGATGCCGTGCTCAGAGGCGAGGTCGACGAGGTCGCCTTCCTTGCTGATGCCGGTGCCGTACATGATGTCGAACTCCACTTCCTTGAAGGGAGGGGCGACCTTGTTCTTGACCACCTTCACGCGGGTGCGGCTGCCGACGACGTTGTCGCCGTTCTTGATGGCGCCGATGCGGCGAATGTCGAGGCGCTGGCTGGCGTAGAACTTGAGCGCGTTGCCGCCGGTGGTGGTCTCGGGGTTGCCGAACATCACGCCGATCTTCATGCGAATCTGGTTGATGAAGATGAGGCAGGTCTGGCTCTTGGCGACGGTGCCGGTCAGCTTGCGCAGGGCCTGGCTCATCAGTCGGGCCTGCACGCCCATGTGGGCGTCGCCCATTTCGCCTTCGAGCTCGGCCTTGGGAACGAGGGCGGCGACCGAGTCGACCACCAGCACGTCGATGGCGCCCGAGCGCACGAGCATTTCGGCGATTTCCAGGCCCTGCTCACCGGTGTCGGGCTGCGAGAGCAGCAGGTCGTCGGTGCGCACGCCGAGCTTGCGGGCGTAGCCGACGTCCATGGCGTGCTCGGCGTCGATGTAGCCGCACACCCCGCCGCGCTTCTGGGCCTCGGCGACGATGTGGAGGCAGAGAGTGGTCTTACCCGACGATTCCGGGCCGTAGATTTCGACGATGCGGCCGCGGGGAACGCCGCCGACGCCGAGCGCGATGTCGAGCGAGACCGAGCCGGTGGGAATGGCCGAGATGTCCTTGGCCATCGGCTCGTCGTTGCCCAGCCGCATGATCGAGCCCTTGCCGAACTGCCGCTCGACCGCCTGCAACGCCAGCTCGATCGCCTTTTCCTTCTCGGTGTTCATCGCCATGTCTTTGTCCCCTCGCTTCGTTCTGTACAGTGCTGCTCGTGGAGTGCTGCCGGTGGCGGAAGTGTGTACCTGAACTTCCGTATAGCTTCAAGCCCCTCCACTTGTACCGTGCGGGTCTGACATTCGCTTCGCGGGCTGGCGAAAATCAAGGGAAACCAGGGCCTTGTGACAAGGCAGCTCAGTCTCCGGGGTTCGCGGGCCGCGCCACCGGCCGACTCTGGGGCCGCCCTGGCGTGGAGGTCTGGAAGTTCGGCAAGGTGGTGCCGGGGGCCTTCACGCCCTGATCAGGACCCAGGGGAACGGGCTGCGTATTCACCGGTGGCTCGTCGGTGTGGGTCACCGCCCAGTACGCGCCGCCACTGAGCAGCGCGGCGAGCAGGGTCAGCGCCACCACCCAGCGCGTGCGCCGCCCCGACGACTCCACCTTGCGAAACCACACCAGGGTCTCGGGTTCGATTTCCAGCGCCCAGGGAAAGCCGATGCGCAAGAGCGCCCGCACCGCTTCGCGACGGCACTCGACGCCGTCGGCATCGACCAACCCTTCGAGCGCGTTCGAGCCGAGCAGCTCGAGCAGCAACCGGCCGTTGGCTTCCATGGGCACGAAGGTGCGCAGCAGCGCATTGACCTGGCCCGAGGCCGCAGGGCGATCGACCCCGGGCGAGCCCACCGCTTCTCCGACTGCGCGTCGCAGGGCGTCGGCCTGCGTCTTCGGCCGACCGTCGGGTGCCGGCAGGTCGGGGACGGCGATTTCGGCCTCGGTTTCCGGGGCCGCGCCGACGTCCTGGACGCGCTCACTCATCGCGGCCATCACGCTACCCCAAAGACGACCTCGCGCGCGCGCCACTCAACAGTGGCGGTTCCGCACGTCGCACGACACAATCCCCCCGCTTGGCCGTGTACGAGCCCCTTCCAGACGACGTCGCCGAGACCATCGCGCGCTGCGCCGACGCGGTGGAGGACCTCGTGCGCCTGAAGGACGAGTTGCACGTGCTGCGCCTGAGCTCGGACCCGCGGGCCCAGTTCTCGGCCTCGCTCTTCGACCTCGAACGCGCGCGGCGCGGCGACCCCGAAGCGCGAGAGGTGATGCTCGAGGTCGCCGATTCGTTGCTGGTCTTCTGGCGCGAGGGCACGGGCGACGAATTGGCCAACGTGCACCCGGTGCTGGCCGAGCTGTGGGCCTCGGCCGCGTCGATGCTGGCCACCTTCGAGGTCAAGCGCTTCGAGCGCGCGCTGGCCGACTGCTGGGCGGCGCGCACCGACCCGCCCTCGCTGCTGGCGGCGATGGACGCCCTGCTGCCCGAAGGCAACCGTCGGGTGGAATTCGCGCGGTGCCTCTACCACCTCGAGCTGGCCCGCCAGCGGGTCGACGCCTCGCGCGCGGCCTTCGCCCAGCGGGTAGGCTTGCTGGCCGACGCCTGGCGCGACCGCGAGGTGGCGCGGCAGTTGATCAGCGGCGATGCCGGCCTCGCCCAGTTGTGGGACGACGTGGTGCCCTACCTCGACGAGTTCTTCGAGCACCTCGAAGAGCAG
Source organism: uncultured Myxococcales bacterium (assembly GCA_903911905.1). Classification (GTDB taxonomy): domain Bacteria; phylum Myxococcota; class Myxococcia; order Myxococcales; family Myxococcaceae; genus Xiheilimnobacterium; species Xiheilimnobacterium phototrophicum. The sequence goes on along the minus strand of CAIWFK010000513.1, from coordinate 10,928 downwards.
GCCGCGCGGCGAGCGAAGACCACCGGCCCCATTCCCAGGCCCTCGCGCCCCGAGGTGAAGACCGACCCCGAACTGACGTCGCTGCCCCCGCCGCCGCCGCTCGGCGCCGAGGTGCGCAACGTGCCCAGCTTCCGCACGCTGACCGGCCAGAAGAAGGACTTCGAGGCCGCCGTCACCCCGGTCGGCTCGGGCGCCGTCGAGGTCACCCCGCCCGCCCAGCCGGCCTTCGAGCCCGACGCCATCATCGACGAGGCCGAGGTGCTCGAGCTGCCGCCGCCGCCGCCACCGGCCGACAAGCCGTCGACCGGCGAAGTCGAAATCGTCGAGGCGCTCGAAGACGACTCGCCGCCACCTCCGCCGCCCAACCTCACGCCGGCCCGCGGCCTGGCCGCCGCCATCGACCAGAGCAGCGAGGTCGACCTCGACGAGCCCGACGACGCCACCCTGGCCTTCTGGGCCCACACCTTCGAGAACCTGCAACTGCTGCCCGACGACGGGCAGGCCGACGAGGAGCGCAGCTCGCGGCTGCTGGCCATCGAGAGCCGGGCCGACCGCAAGCGGCTCAACGACTTCGTCGACACCCTGGGCAAGTTCATGGAAGTGCGCGAGGCGCGCGCCATGGCCTGCCTGATTCGGCTGATGCTCGCCGGCCAGACGAAGGAAAAGAGCCTCTTCGGGCAGGCCAACCCGCGGCGCGCCGAGGCGCTGCAGGCCGCGCTCGCCTTCCTGAACACCACCCCGACGGCGGTCGGCCACGTCGCGGTCTGGTTCGAGCTCGACGGGGTCAAGACCATGGAGTCGCTCAACCACGGCCTCGAGCTGGCGTGGGACTACGTGAGCTTCTGCCACCGCGCCCAGAAGGACCCGCTCAACCCGGCGACGGTGGCGGCCTACACCAGGACCTGAGCGGTTTCGCGGCCTTCCCGAGGCGGTGAAACCTGGGGCCCGCTCGCGGGTTGGAAGGAACAGCGTGAGCACCGAAGACGAAGATTCAGCCCTGCTGCTGGCGGTCGGTCGGGGCGACCGGAAGGCCTTCGCCCGGCTCTTCGACCGGCACCAGGCCAGCGTGGTGCGCTTCTGCGCGCGCTTCGTGGGTGACGCGGCGCGCGGCGAAGAGCTGGCCCAGGACGTCTTCGTCAGGCTGTACCAGAGCGCGAAGCGCTACACGCCGAGCGCGCGGTTCAAGACCTTCCTCTTCCGGGTGGCCACCAACGCGTGCCTCAACGAGCTGCGCCGCCCGGCGCGCGCGGCCGAGCAGGTGGAGGCCCCGATGAAGGACGACGAGCAGAACGACACCGCGCTGACGGCGGCCGCCTCGGCCGAGACCCCCGACCAGGCCATCGAAGGCAAGGAGCTCGAGGCCGCAGTGGGCCACGCGCTCAAGCAGATGAGCGACCGCGAGCGCGCCGCCTTCACCATGTGCCGCTTCGAGGGCATGGCGTACCGCGACATCGCCTTCGCGCTCGAGGCCAGCGAAGCGGCGGTCAAGAGCCTCATTCACCGCGCCACCCTGCAGGTGGTCGCCCAGGTCGACGCGCTGGCGGCGGCCGCCACCTCTTCACTCGCTGGAGCTGCCCATGGCTGACACGAACTGGAGCGCCGAGCTGACGGCGTACATCGACGACGAGCTGGGCCCGGACGAGGTGCGCGCGCTCGAGGCCGCGCTCGAGAAGGCCCCCGCGCTGCGCGCGCTCGAGCAGAAGCTGCGCCGTACGGTGGCGCGGGTCGAAGCCCTGCCGCCACTGCCCTCGAGCGCCATCGCGCTGCGCCGACAGGTGCTCAACGCCATCGACGCCGAGCCGCGGCCGTTTCCCGAGCGGCTGCGCGCGTGGCTCACGCCCGGGCGGCTGGTGCCCGCGGGCCTGGCGATGGCCGCGGCCGTCACCACCCTGGTGCTCTGGGCGCCGGGGGCCGACGAGCAGCCCGCCGATGCCGAGTCGCTGTTGATGGCGCAGCACATGGACGTGGTGGAAGACCTGGACCTGGTCGGGGTCGATTCGGCCGACGACCTCGAGGTCATCGCCGCGCTCCACGAACTCGAGGTGCAACGATGAAACCGTACAGCCTCTTCCTCGCGGTGCTGCTCTCGCTGTCGGCCTTCGCGCAGGCGCCGGCTCCCGCTCCCGCCGCGGGCCCGACCCCCACCGCCGCCGAGCGCTTCGCCGCCATGAGCGACGGCGAGAAGGCCGCGCTGCGCGAGAAGCTCAAGGCCTTCAAGTCGCTGCCCCCCGAAGAGCGCGAAAAGCTCAAGGACAACTGGCGCCGCTACAAGGCGCTCAACGCCGACGACCAGCAGCGGGTGAAGGACAACCTGCACGCCTTCATCAAGCTCAGCCCCGCCGAGCGCGAAGAGCTGCGCGAGCGTCACCGCGAATTCAAGAAGCTCGACCCCGAGCGCCGCAAGGAACTGCGGCAGCACATGCGCCGCTACCTCGAAGCCCACCCCGAGAAGCGCGAGCAACTGCGCGAGAACCTGCGGCGCTGGCGCGGCCTGACCCACGAGCAGCGCGAAGAGCTGCGCGAGCGCGCCCGGGAGCGCCGCCGATGACGGTGCTGCTGTGGCTGTTGCTGGCGCTCGATGGAGGCGTGGCAGGCCATGACGGCGGCACCGTTCCCGCCCCGGGCGACGACGACCGCGAGCTCATCGAGAACCTCGAGCTGTTGCAGAACCTCGACGGCGCGGCCGACCTCGAGCTGCTGCAGGACGTGACGCTCGAGAAGTGAGGTTCGCGCGCGCGCTGGCGGTGATGGTGGTGCTCGCCGGCGTGGCGGCCTGGGTGCTGCTGCGCGACGAGCCGCCGGCGCCGGTGGTGACCGCGCCCGTTCGCCCGGCTCAGCTTCCCATTCCCAGTGCGGTCGACGCCGGCACGGTCACGGTCGAAGCCGCGCCGCCACCTCCCGAGGCCGTCACCTTTCAAGACGGCTTCTGCGCAGGCGCGGGCGGCGAGGGGCTGACGGTGCGCTACACGCTCGAGCGGCTGCTGGCGGTCGAGCTGAGGCGGCAGGCCGACGGAGGCCTGGCCACCTCGTCGCTCGGGCGCTTGATGTGGGACGCGGTGAAGCGGCGCTCGGCGTTCGACGCACTCGAGAAGGCGCGGGCCGAGACCAGCCTCGCGCCCGGCTCGCCGTACGCGCAGGTGACGCTGGCGCTGGCTGCGCGCGGAGGAGGTCAGGTCGACGAGCAACTGGCGGCCCTGCGTCGGGCCCGCGCGCTCGCGCCCGACGAGCCGGCCCTGGGCTGGGCCATTGCCGAGCTGACGCGCGATGCTCCCGACCTCGACGAGGCCATCAGCGGTCTGGGCGTGTACCTGGCGCACGACCCCGCCCCGGCGATGTCGCGGTTGCGCGCGCGGCTCGAGGTGCAGCGCGACCTGCAGCGGGACGATCGACGACTGACGCACGACGGCGTGACGCTGCTCTGGCCGCCCTCGACGCTGACCGACGCACAGGCCGAGGCCTTGGCGCGCGACGTCGACCGGGCGCTCGACGACGCGGCGGCGCTGACCGGCACCACCAGGCGCTCGCGGCTGACGGTGGTGGTGTACCCGGGGCGCTCCGAATTGCTCGCGGTCTCGTGCGCGCGCTCGTGGACGGCGGCGCTCTTCGATGGCTCGCTGCGGCTGGTGGCGAACGGCTCGCCCGACGGCGTGGACCGGGGGCAGGTGCTGCACGAGACCTTGCATGCGCAGCTCTCGCCGGTGGTGCCCAACGCGCCGAAGTGGTTCCACGAAGGGGTCGCGCAGTCCTTCGGGAAACAGCGCGTGCCGAAGCAGAAATGGGCGCTGATGGTGCGCACCCGGACCTGGGTGCCCTTCAGTTCACTCGACGGTACCTTTCAGGCCTTCGAAGCCGACGGCGACGCCGACCTCGCGTATTCCCAGGCCTACGCGATGGTGGAGTTCATGCGCGCGCAGGGCGGTGATGGCTCGGTGGCGACCGCGGTGCAGGCCTTTCTGGCTGGCGCGGACACCTCGACGGCGCTGGCCCGAGCGTGTCGACGCACCGAGGTGACGGGCGCAGACCTGCTGGACTACCTCGGCAAGCGATTGGCCGAGGCACCTTGAGCGCGTGACGGCTGCGTGCCTTCCCCGCCGCTCAGCGCTCGAGTCTGAAATGCCGCTCGACCACGCCGTCTTCGGCAGCCTTCGGCAGGCCCTCGGCGACGAAGCCGCACTTCTCGAGCACGCGACCTGACGCGGGGTTGCCGACCGCCACCGACGCCACCAGCGGGCGCCGGCGCTCGTGCTGCAAGAGAAAGAGCCGCAGGGCCTCGGTCGCCACGCCGCGCCCCCAGAAGGCCTGACCCAGCAGGTAGCCGACCGACAGCGGCTCGGACGCCTCGAGGCGAAAGCTCACCACCGACCCTGCCACCGCGCCGGCCACCTCGATGACCCGCACCACCGAGTCGGCGTTGGGCAGCACGGTCTGCCGCCAGTGCGCGAAGAACGCCTCGCGGCTGCGGACCTTCAGCGCGCCCAACTGGGCCGCCACCGGGTCGGCCTGGAACGCGAAGAGCGTCTCGAGGTCGTCGTCGACGACAGGACGAAGGGAGACGGTCATGGGTGCTCGTCGGCGTAGAACCAGCGCCCGACCTTCACGCCACCATCGTAGCTGCCGCGCGAGAGCACGCCGCCGTCGGGCTGCCAACTGACCCACTCACCCGCCGGCTTCCCGTCACGGTACGCCCCGCGGAAGCGCGGCTGGCCATTGCGGTACAGGCCGGTCCACGGCCCATTCTCTGCGCCGTCGGCGAAGGTGCCCTCGAGCATCACCGCGCCGTTGTCGTGGAAATAGCGCCACACGCCGACCGGCCGGCCGTCGACCAGCTCACCGGCCTTCTCGATTTCGCCGCTCGGGTGCCACCAGGTCCACACGCCGACTGGCACCTGCTCGATGGCATCGTCGTCCTTCGCGCGGCAGACCAGGCAGCCGAGCGCGCGCTTCTCACCGTCGGCGGTCCACTGGCCCAGCTTCTTGCGGCAGGCCTCGGCGGCCTCGCTCTGCTCGACGCCGTCGACGTAGGTGACTTCGCGCCAGGGCTCGCCCGTCGACCACCAGGTCTTCCAGGTGCCGGTGCGCTTGTCGCGGCTGATGGGGCCGACCTCGTGCTGGTTGGCCGTGGGGTAGAAGTACTGCCATTCGCCTTCGCTCAAGTCGTTCTTCATCGGCCCCTTCGACTCGAGCTGTTTGCCCCACCGCCAGAAGGTCCAATTCCCGGCGCGACGGCCGTTGTCGTAGTCACCGGTCCATTCGGGGTCGCCGTTGGGGTACGTGGCGCGCCACTGCCCGACCGGCCGGCCGCGGTGGTACGTGCCGACCAGCCGCCGCTCGCCGTTGACGTGGAAGGTGATGATCTCGCCCTCGCGCACGCAGTTGGCCCAGGTGTCGAAGAGCGTGGGGTGCCCGTCTTCGCTGTAGCGCTTCCACTGGCCGTCGAAGCAGCCCCGGTGGAACCGACCCTCTTCGGCGAGCGCACCGTTGGGGTGCCAGGCGCGCCATTCGCCTTCGCCGTCGACCACGGTCGAACTGCCGATGGGGTGGCCGGTGACGTCGACGAAGGCGTGGGTGCCGTCGGGAACCCCGCCGTGGTACTCGCCGCGTCGCAGCACCTGGCCGGTGGGGTGGTATTCCTCGTACACGCCCTCGAGGGCGCCGCCCGCGTACCAGCCCTTCCACCGCAGCGCCCCGGTGCCCGAGTAGCCCAGCCATTCACCGTTCTCGACCTCGTCCTTGAGGCAGCCTTCGCGCAGTCGGTCGTATTCGACGGTCCACAGGCCCCCGCTGGTCTCGCAGCGCTCGGGGCCGTCGCCCAGCCGCTTGCCGGCGCGGAACTCGACGGTGCGCCACTTCGTGCCGTTGGGCAGGTATTCGGTGAAGGTGCCCTGCGGCTCGCCCTTCACGAAGGGGCCTTCGAGCTGCTTGAGCCCGGTGACCTCGTCGTAGAACACCCACGGCCCGTCGAGCCGACCCTTCACGTACGAGCCTTCGCGCAGCTTGCGACCGCGCGGGCTCCAACTGACCCACGCGCCGTCCTGCAGGCCCTGGGCGAAGTGGCCGCGGTCGGCGACCTGGCAGTTGTCGTGGTAGCGCACGAAGTCGCCATCGCGCTTGTCGTGCACCCAGGTCGAGCGCTCGACCAGTTGGCCGCCGCCGTGGCGAGCGACCCACACGCCTTCCTTCACGCCCTTCACCAGGCAGCCCACGCCCGCGTCGCTCGAGCCCAGGCGCCCGCCCATCGCCTTGCAGTCGGCGGCCTCGTCGGCCAGCACCGACCACGACGTCACCAGCGCCATCACCCACGCGAGCCTGGTCATTGTCCGAGCACCTTCTTGAGGGCCTGGTCGGCGCCGACCCGAACCGGGCTGCCGTCGAGGCTGCGCAGGTCGCTCTGGGTCAGCGAGATGCGCGGCGAAAACGCCGCGCTGGAAAAGGCCTCGAGCGCGGTGTCGGGGCGGTCGCCTTCGGCACAGGCCAACTGCGCCCCTGAATCGTCACGCAGGCAGATTTCGATGCCCTGCGCCGTCAATTCGACGCGGAGCACGAAGGGCGCCTGGTTCGAGATGGCGAAGCGCGGCGAGCGGCTCAGGCGGGTCGCGGTCTTGTCGGCGGGCTCACCGGCCGCGACCTCGAGCTTCACCGGCAGCGCCAGCCCCAGCAGGCGCAGCGCGGTGGGCCAGCGCGAGAGCACTTCCTGATACGCGGCGCGGGCCTCGGTCGAACGGCCCAGGCGGCGCAGCACGTCGGCGCGGAAGGCCAGGGTGCGCCAGCGCCACAGCGCTTCCTGCCGGGGCAGGGTCTTCATCGCCTGGTCCGAGAGGCGATCGGCTTCGCTGAGCCACCCTTCGCGCCACGCCAATTCCGCCTCGAGCGCATCGAAGTAGCTGGTGGCCTCGGGGAAGGGCGCATCGGCCAGGCGGGCGCGCTCGAGCGCCGAGCGCAGGGTGCCAGTGCCGACCACCTCGGCCAGGTCCCCGAAGCGCCAGCTCGCCCAGTCCGACATTTCTCCGCTGTTGGGGCGGGCCATCAGTTCCAGCCGCTGCTCTTCGGCCAGCAACTGCACCAACCCCTGACGCACTTCCCAGCGCACCGCCTCGAGCCGGGTCAGCTCGGCCAGTGGCGCGAAGGGCCCCCTGGGAAGCTCGGCGGTCGCCACCTGCTCGGCCAGCGCGGTCACCTGCCCATCGAGCGCCCAGCCATAGCGCAGGGTGCGCGAGAGCCGCTCGATGCGGTCGCTGCCGCTGGTCATGCCGGTGCGGGTCTGTTGCGAATAGAGGTCGGCGGCCATGGTGACGGCCTCGGCCGGCTTGCCGAACACGATGAGCAGGTCGACCAGGGTGGCCCGCTTGCCCAGCGCGAACTGCGGGCGGTAGCGCTTCTCGATGCGCTTGCCGCGCGCCGCCTCGAGGGCCGAGAGCGCCTTCTGGAATTCGCCTTCCAGCAGGTAGAGCGTCGCCAACTGGTTGTCGGCGGGGTCGACGCAGTCGCGGGTCTTCTTGCTGGCCCGCAGCAGGTAGCTCTCGGCCTCGTCGAGCTTGAAGCGCGAGAACGAGCTGCTGGCGGCGTTGCGCAAGAGGGTGCAGCTCTCGCCACCGGTGGCGTCGACGCCCTGCACCGCCCAGCGGTAGGTGCCCTCGCGGTCGTGCTCTTCGAAGGCCACGGTGAGCAACCCGTTGAAGCCGTCGAGCCGTTCCTGGAAATCGTTCGAGGCGGCCAGGCGGGTCGACAGGTCTCTGGCCTCCTCGTGCCGACCGGCCTTGATGAGCGGCCAGATGCGCAGGGCGCTGGCGGGGGGGCCGAAGCGGCGGGCGTGCTCGTCGAGCACCGCGATGGCCTCGTCGTTGCGATTCATTTCCTGCAGGATGAAGTATTCCTCGAGCAGCAGCTTCTTGCCCCACTCGCGGTCGCGGTCACCGAGCAGCGCTTCGGCGCGCTTCAGGTAGAAGAGCGCCCGCGCGTGGTTGCCTTCTTCGTCGTGGTGCACCCGGGCCAGCGCCCAGGTCGCGAGGAAGGACCTGGGGTCACCCGCCAACAGCTTCTCGGCCAGGTCGCGGGCCTTGATGAAGTGTTCGCCGTCGAGCTCGGTGAGCAACGCGCGCTCGTCGGGCGTGAGGTCGGCCTCCACGGGCCCTTCGCCCGCCAGCAGCATCGCGCTCAGGAGGACGACCAGGGTCGTCACGCCCCACCCAGCGTCGCGCGAGAGAGGGTGTCGATGGGGCCCTTGAGCACGTCCTTCACCAGCTCGCTGGCCTGCACGCCGGGCATCAATTCCAGGCGATGCGCGAAGAGCGGCGGCGCCAGGTACTCGACGTCTTCGCTCGACACGTAGTCGCGGCCGCGCAGCATGGCCAGGGTCTGCAGCGCGGGAATGGCCTGCACCAGGCTGCGGGTCGACACGCCCTGCCGGGTGCGCTTGCTGTCCCGAAGGGCCTGCGCGATGTCGACCAGGCATTCGTGCACCGGCACCGCGACCTGCACCCGCTCGCGCACCAGGCGACGGCCGGCCACCACCTCGCCACGGGTGACCCGCGGCAGGTCGCGCACCGGGCGCACGGTGCCATAGGTGCGCAGCACCTCGAGCTCGGACGCGCGGTCGACGTGCTTCATGGTCAGCTTGAAGAGGAAGCGGTCGAGCTGCGCCATGGGCAGCGGGTAGGTGCCCACCGAATCGAGCGGGTTCTGGGTGGCGAGCACGAAGAAGAGGTCGTTGAGCTTGTGGCTGACGTTGTCGACCGTGACCTGCTTCTCGGCCATGGCCTCGAGCAGCGCCGACTGCACCTTGGGCGAGGTGCGGTTGATTTCGTCGACCAGCACCACGTACGCGAACACCGGCCCCTTGCGGAACGAGAAGCCGTTGGTGGCGGTGTCGAACACGGTGACGCCGGTGATGTCGCTGGGCAGCAGGTCGGGGGTGAATTGAATGCGGCGGAAGTCGGCGATGCCGTCGTTGGGCAGGTCGTCGACGATGCTGCTGCCCAGCGCCTTGGCCAGCGTGGTCTTGCCCGAGCCCGGGTAGTCCTCGAGCAGCACGTGGCCGTCGGCGAAGAGCGAGACCAGCACCAGCTCGATGATGTCGTCGCGGCCGATGACGTCGTCCTTCATGCGGTCGCGAATGAGCCCCGCGATGCGGCGAACGTCGTCGAGCGTGGCGAGGGGTGAGGGGGACGTCATGACGGCTCCTTCGTTCGGCGGTGTCATCGGGTGAACCACCAGCCGATGGGGTTGAAGACGAGGCGGGCCCGGTCGCGGGCGGAAAGGGTCGCGCGCAGCTCGGCGGTGACGGCGCGGGCGCGCTGCTCGAGCTCGGCGCGGCCGTCGGCGTCGTCGCGGCCCAGCGCGAGGCGCAGGTGGGCGCGGGTCAACGGCACGAAGCTGGGCGCCAGGGCCTTGACCCGCTCGGCGTGGCGCTCGCGCGATTCTCCGAAGCGACGGCCCTGCCCCAGGTCCGACAGGCGGTCGAGCACGCTGCGGTAGACCTGCGCTGGGGTCCGTCGTGCCAGGCGACGGTGCAGCTTGATGCCGAAGGCCACCACCAACGCGAGCGCCGCGACCAGCGAGAGCCCGGCGAAGATGGCCCGCCACGGCATGACCAGCGGCCCGCGCGGGTCGGCGCGACCGCCGGTGGGGTCCTTGCGCGCCAGCTCACCCATGGCGGTGGTGAGGTCCTGGTCCTGGTGCTGCGCGATCGGCTCGTCGGACTTCTCGGGGTAGATGTCGAAGGTCACCCAGCCCACGCCGTCGAGGTACAGCTCGGGCCAGGCGTGCGCCTCGTTGCCGTAGATGAGCACCGCCGAGCCTGCGCCGCGCTGCTGGGTCTGCACGCCGTAGCCGATGGCCACCCGCGCCGGAATGCCCTGGCTGCGCAGCAGGAAGACGGCGGCGTGGGCGAAGTGCACGCAGTAGCCGCGCAGGTCGCCGAAGAGGAACTTCGCGGTCGGGTCTTCGCCCACCAGGGTCTTCTGCTCGAGCGAATAGAACCCGTTCTTCTCGAGCCAGGTCTTGATGGCCAGGGCCTTCATCACGTCGTCGCCCACGAAGCGGGGGTCGACGTCGCGCACCAGGCGGTTGGACAGCTCGCGGTAGCGCGGGTCGTTGGGAATTTCGGTGTAGTGCCGCTTCATCTCGGGCGACCACGAGGGCGGCAAGGCGTCGTGACCGATGAGCCGCTCGATGGGCCGCAAGAGGAAGAGCGAGTCGACGTCGTAGGCCGCCACGAAGCGGCGGGGGTTGGGGTTTTCCAGCGGAGCGAGCTTCGTGGGGTTGGCCAGGCCAAAGAGCTGCGCGTGGTCGACCAGCAGGTACATCGAGGTGTGCAGCGTGCGGTGGAAGGCGGGCACCTGCGGCGTCTTCACCTCGAGCGCGGCGCCGGCGGGAAATTCACGGGGCACGTCGGTGTCGAAGGTGCCCGAGGTGTCTTCGACCAGCCGGTCACCCACCAGGTGCGAGCGCACCGCCTGGCGGAAGTAGAGCACGTCGGCTTCGGGCAATTCGTCGTGCAGCACCGCCACCGCTACCGGCTCGGGCGGCTTCTTCGACGACGAACCGTTCTTGCTCTTCCCCTGGCCGTCGCCACCGTTGGAGTCGTCGTCGCTCTCGTCCTTGCGCACGCCCAGCGGGTCCGAGTCGGGCGGAGTCAACCGCGACGCGCCGGCCACCAGGAACAAGCCCAGCCCGCCAGCGAGCAGCAACAGCAGCATGGCCAGCACGCGCGAAGCCCGGCGGGTGCGCAGCAGCAACAGCGCCGAGAGCGCCACCGACACCACGCCGATGACCGAGAGCACCACCTCGGGTTCGACGCCGTTGCTCCAGGCGAGGTCGCTCAGGAAGCGGGGCTGGTTGATGCGCTCGTGCCGGTGGTCGGCGAAGGCATGGGCGACGGCGAAAGATCGAAGAGCACACGTCTGAACTCCAGTCACATCACGTTATCTCGT
>CAIWFK010000512.1 GCA_903911905.1 uncultured Myxococcales bacterium | reverse complement strand
GATTAAATGGTCCTGTAAGAGAACCATCGGTGATTGATAAATTTCATGAATGGGGGGTCCGCCAGCGCGCGTCGAAAGCGACGGGCCTGGAGCGCGAGCATCGACCGCGAGGCGGAATGAAGGGTGCGTCGAAGGAAGGACATGCGACGCCGTGGAGCAACCGACAGGCCAGGGCCAGCCGCCCCGAACTCTTCGGGGCGTGGCGGTGCGCCTGTGCAGGGTGTTGCACACCTGGGCAACGCGTCGACCTCAGGAGGCGATCGATCGCCCCTGCAACACCCTGATGACCACGATCACCAGCGCCGCCACCAGCAGCAGGTGAATGAACCCGCCCATCGTGTACGAGCTGACCAGCCCCAACGCCCACAACAGCACCAACACCACTGCCACGGTCCACAACATGGTGGGCCTCCTTTTTTTGAAAGAACGGTGAGAGACGACGTGGGCGCGGCACCGGGGTGGCTGCCGCGCCCGAGGGCGCTAACGCTTCTCGCTCGACGGCTTGGGGTCGAGCTTGATCATGAAGGCGTCGAACTGCTTCTCGGCCTCGTCCTTCGCCAGGCCTGTCCGCTCCTGCAGCTTGCCCATGAACACGTCCTTCTTGCCCTGGAGCAGCAACAGATCGTCATCGGTCAGCTTCGCCCACTTTTCCTTGAGCTTGCCGCCCAGCTGCTTCGCCTGGCCCTGCAGTTGTTCCCAATTCATGTGTGACTCCTTTGGTGCGACGCGAGGAAGTTCGCGCCGTGTTGGCAACGCGCTTTTCAGTCCGCGCGGTCGACGTCAGAGGTGAAGACCGCGTCGTGCGAAGGCGCGCCGACCTGCCCGTTGGCCTCGGGGGTGACCAGCACCTGGAAGCGGTGCTGCAGGGTGGTGGCGTCGAGCCCGCCCTCGAGGTTCGCGTCCATGCTCAGCACGCCGATGTTCTGCGCCGGCGCGTTGCGGGGCTGCACCCAGACCACGTAGGTCGTCGCCTCGGGCCAGACCTTGGAGGCCGGCGCCAGGTGGTGCACCTTCACCTGCAGCGTGGTGCTGTTGTTGGGGCCCGAGTCGACCTTCACCGTGCCCTCGCTGGCGGGCGTCAGGGTGCTCGAGCGCATGGTCTGGGGCGTGGTGGCACAGCCGGCGCCAGCCAGCAGCGCGACAAGGGGAAGGCAGCGGCGAAAGATCGAGGTCATGATCGGCTCCAGTGGTGGTGCGTGAGGGAAGTCAGCGGGGGAAGGGCGTACGCAGGTCGGCGGTGTTGGCGTCGAGCCGCGCCCGATCGAAGGCCTGTGAGCGACGGCGAATGTCGGCCACGATCTGCGTGGCCAGCCGTGAGATCTCGTGCGGGTCCTTCGAGTGGCGGGCGGCCAGGTCGTAGGCCACCGCGACCAGCTCACCGAGCGCCGCGACGTGCTGGGTCGGCCTCAATGGTGCCTCGAGGTCGAGCTGCGAACTGGCGACTGACGCGGCCCGGCCGGCGCGGCGGTGTCGGGGGTGATGTTCGGAAAACGGTGTTGGGGCGCCGGCTGCTCACCCGGCTTCGGGTCGGTGTCGGGTGCGCCCATGGTGCGCGGCGCGAGCCCGCTGGGGACGGTGTGGCGATCTCGCCTGGGCGGTGAAGATGGAGGCATGTCGTACTTTCTCGAGGTGACGGGGGAAGTTCAGAAGACGAAGCCGATGCCCAGGCGCAGCCGCGGCAGCCACAGCAGTCCGTCACCCAGGTCGAGGAAGCGGCCTCCCACACCCAGCTCGAGGCCCAGGTGCTGACCGATGACGAAGGTGTAGCCAATGTCGGCGCCCACGCCCCAGGCCCAGGCGTGTTGCAGCGCGCCGTCACTGCGACTGAAGAGGTAGCCCGCGCTCACCGTCGGCCCGAACCACAGGCCCGCCGGCGCCCGCTGAATCAGGTGCACGCGAAAGCCGATTTCCGGGCTGATGCCGGTGAAGGTCGGCGCGGTCGCCGGCTCGAAGAGGCTGTGGTACGCCCAGAAGGCCAGGCCCGCGGTGATGCCGAAGTGCCGCGAGAAGGCGTGCTCGAACTCCAGCGACACCACGCCGTCGAAGAGATCACCGACGTTGATCAGCAGCGAATCGTTGCCGTGGCCTTCGTGCCATTCGACCTCGCGATCGTCCCAGTCGGCGCGAGCGGCCGAGGTGCAGAGGATCGCGGCGACCAG
>CAIWFK010000511.1 GCA_903911905.1 uncultured Myxococcales bacterium | reverse complement strand
GGCACGCCGGTGGCCAGCGAGAGCGACTTGGCCACCTGCAGCCCCACCAGCAGCGCGCCCTGCAGCCCCGGGCCGCTGGTCACCGAAATCACGTCGAGCTGCGAGAGCGACACGCCCGCGCGGGTGAGCGCCTCGTCGATGACGGGCATCACCTGCACCACGTGGTTGCGGCTGGCCAATTCTGGCACCACGCCGCCCCACCTCCGGTGGATGTCGATCTGCGTCGAGACCACGTCACTGCGCGCGATGCGGCCGTCCTCCACCACCGCAGCCGCAGTCTCGTCGCACGACGTCTCGATGCCCAGGCACAGCATGCCCATGGGCTTACTTCATCAGCTTGAGCGCTTCGCGCACTTCCTTCGCCTGCGGGCCGGTGGGCACCAGGGCCAGGAAGGTCTGGAAGGCCTCTTTGGCGTCGGCGTTGCGGCCCAGGTTGTCGGCCGCGATGCCCAGCGCCAGCCACGCGCCGGCATTCTTCGGGTCGGCCTTCACCCCGGCCTTCAGGTAGGGCACGGCCTCGCCGTAGCTCACGTCGCTCATCACCAGCGAAATGCCCAGGCCCGTGCGCGCTTCGACGTCGTCGGGCTGGGTCTTGAGCACCTTGCGGAAGAGGGTGATGGCGTCGCGGTACCGGCGTGCCACCAGCGCGGCGCGCGCGTCGTTGAGCAGGGTGTCTCCGCTGACCGACACCGCCGAACCGGCGTCGGGCTTGCCCGGCGTACCGGCATCGACCACCGCCACGGCGACCATGGGCCCGCCGGCATCGATCACCGGCTTGACGCCCGCATCGACCCTGGGCGTGCCCGAATCGACGGCCGTTCCCGCATCGGGCTTGCCGGCGTCGACGGTCGGCTGGCCCGCGTCGACGGCCACGGCGGCGTCGACCGACGGCGCACCCGCGTCCACCACCGGCGCGACCACCGCCCCCGCGTCTTCCACCACGTCGGTCAGCACCGCGTCGGCGCTCCCCGCATCGACCTCGTCTTCGTCGCCGGTGCCCGAATCGACCACCGCGGCGACCTCTGGTTCTCCGGCGTCGGCCACCACCACCACCGTCGGGCGGTTGAAGAAGGCCAGCGTGCCGCCGATGCCCACCACCAGGCCCAGCACGATCACCACGGGCAGCAGCCGCTCGAACCCCGAGCGCGGCACCACGTTTTCCACCGACATGGGCTGCGACTGCTTGCCCTCGGTGTCCTGGAAGAACGACTCCTCGACCCGGGGCGGCGTCAGCTTGCCCAGCGGCACGCTCTGCGTCGGGGCCGGGGGCAGCGGCCGAGGGGAAGGCGGCGGCGGCGCAGCGGCGACCGGCGGTGCCGTCGGCGGCGTCGAATGCGGAGTGAGGTCGGTGAACGGCGTCGGCGGCTCTTCCACCGGCTCGACCGGCACCTGCTCGTCAGCCGGCGGAGGCGCGACGCGAACGCCCGAGGTCGAGCTCGCTCGCGGCGGCAGCTCGTAGCGCTCGAGCGCAGCCCCTCCGAAGACCGGCGGCTTGTCTTCCGCGGCGGCCTTCGGCGGCGGAGGCAGCGCGGCCGCCCGCTGGGGCTCGACGCGCGTCCAGCCCGGCACCGGGGCCCACGTCGACGGCTCTTCCAGCCCTCCGTCGACCGACCAACCTTCCATCAGGGTCTGCCGCGCGCGCTCGAGCTCGTTGGGCGGCTGGGCCACCATGAACACCGACGACGGTGCCGGCGGCTGCGAGGGGCGGGGCGGGTCTCCCGGCAAGGCGCCCGGGGGCTTCGGCCTGGGCTCGAAGCGCACCACCGCGGCGGCCGGGGTGGGCGGCGGCGCGGGAATGGGGGTCGGCGCGGTGTCGAGCGGCTCGAGTGGCGGCGCTGCCGGCGGCTCGGGCTCGAGCGCCAATTCGACCGGTTCTTCTTCCGACAGCGGAGGCAGCTCGCCTTCGCTGGGCGGCATCGGCCGGCTCTCGACCGCCGGAGGCATCGCGGTGGCAGGGGTGACGGCGGGCGGTGCCGACGGTTCTCCACCGGCCGGCAGCGGCCCGGTGTTCAACCATTCTTCGATGCCCGGCTTCTTCGGCTTCTCGGTCGCGTCGGCCACCGTCTCGCGAATGAGCCCCTCGAAGTACAGCTTCGAGATGATGCCCAGCGCCGCCAGGTCTTCGAAGTCGGAGTCGTCGACCACCTTCGAGAGCGAGCGCCGCCCATCGAAGAGCCGCAGCAGCCCGTTCACCTCGTCGGGAATCTCGGACAGCCGGTCGGGCAGTTGCGAGTAGTCGAGCTCGAAGACCGTCTCGAGCGGTGGCAACTGCTCGAGCATGCGGCCCCACTCGTCCAGCCGGCGCATGCCTTCCATCAGCAGGCCCTGGGTCGAGACCTCGATGCGATCGGGTCGCTCGACGGTGGTGAAGCTCACCTCGAAGTTGCCCTCGAAGGTGTTGAGCATTCGGTAGAACGCGTTCTCGCCGCGCAGCCGCCCCAGCTCGGCGTCGGTGACGCGCCCTTCCTTGAAATACACGACGCCGAGGCGCTCGCCGTCGAGCCGAATGGTGCCGGTCTTGCGGCCGATCTCGAAGGTCTGCACCAGGTCGACCACGCCCATGTCGGCCAGGCTGCCGGTGAACCCCGCGCGCGTTTCCTTGCGCTCGATGCGTTCCTTCTCGACCTTGGTGAGGATCATGCGCGCGCGCGTCACGACCTCTTTGATGTAGATGGGCTTGGTGAGGTAGTCCTCGGCGCCCGTCTCGAGCCCCTTCACCTTCGACTCGACCGCCTTCTGGCTGGTCAGGAAGACGAAGGGAATGTGGCGGAACCGCTCGTCGCTCTTCAAGACCTTGCACAGCTCGAACCCGTCCATCTCGGGCATGCGGGTCTCGCTGAGCACGAGATCGGGCGGGCTGATCTGCACCTTTTCGAGCGCGTCCTTCCCGTGAATCGCCGTCGTGACCTGGAAGCCAGCCTTCTTGAGGCTGACCTCCATGACGCGGAGGCTCTTCGCGTCACCATCGACCAGGAGGAGGTGCTGCTTCGCCACGGGTTGGACCTTTCAGAACGAGAATCGGCGCGATGTTTGGTCTTGCAAGCTGGGGTGTCAACGTTTCGAATGACCAAATGGGTGCCGAACAACGAAGGTACTTGCGCAAGACCGTGGCCGTGGCCTTCCAGGCGAGGGCCGGGTCGGGGGCGGGGCAGCTCTCGTTCACCAGTGCCGACGTCTCGGCAGGTGGGGCCTTTCTGGTCAGTGAGCTGCTCCTGGAGCACGGCGAGAGCCTGACCTTCGAATTCACCCTGCCAGGCCAGGCCTCCATCTCGGCCCGGGGGCGGGTGGCCTGGGTGCGGCGCTTTCCCCAGGCCAACGAGCCCGCCGGCATGGGGGTGGAATTCACCGCCATCACCGACGAGTCGCGCTCGGCGCTCGAAGCCTTCCTGACTACCTGAAGAACCCGCCTGGGCCCTTCTTGGGGCCTGCCGGCTCGGCCGCCTTCTTCTTGCGCATGTCGATCAGCCGCAGTTCCTGGTTCGCCTCGAGGTGCCGGGGGTTGGCCTTCACCGCGTCGCGGAAGTGCTTTTCGGCGCGGTCCATGTCGCCTTCCACCCGGGCGATGACCCCCAACTGGTAGTGGGCACGATCGCAGTTGGGGTCGATGGCCAACGCCTTCTGCATCAGCGCCTTGGCCTGCGGACCTTCGGCCTTGCGCGAGGGGTCCATGTAGATGGACCAGGCCTGGGCGGCGAGCGAGGTGGCGCCCTTGTCGATGGCGTGGGCCCGCGCGTAGTGATCTTCGGCCTGCCGGTAGTCGCGCTTCTTGAAGAAGACCTCGCCCATCTTGAGCAGGTCGTTGGCCTGGTTGGCGCCCTGCGAGGGAGACGCAGCGGCCGCCTGGTTGGCGCGGGTGGCGGCGTAGGCCGAACGCTTGGCGTCGTCGTAGAGCACTTCGTAGGCCTCGCGAATGGCCTCGAAGACGGTGCTCATCTTCTGCGCCAGGTGCGGCAGCGAGGGCGGCAGGCGGTCGGGGTGGAAGACCTTGGCCAGGCTCAGGTACGCGGTCTTGACCTGGTCCTTCGAGGCGGTCTGCACCAGTCCCAGGGTGAGGAAGTGGTCCTTGCGGCTGGCCTGCTCGAAGCGGGCCTCGATGGCGGCCGCCAATTTCTGCTCGGCAGGCCCCGGAGGCGCGGTCGGCGGTGACGCGGCAGGAGGCGGAGGCTGCAGCCCCGAGGTGTTGCCGGCCGACGGGCTGGCGCGCAGGCCCGACCCGCTCGAGCGAATGCCCGAGCCGCTGCTGCCGACGACGCCCAGGCCCGCGGGGTTGGTGGGCATCTGGCCCAGGTTTTCCATCGCGCGCTTGAGCAGGCGCTGGCGGCGAAGCCGGGCCTCTTCGGCCGAATCGGAGGCCGGCTCGAGGTCGGCGTTGGGCGCGCGGGGCGTGGGGACGCCGGGGCGGGTGGGCTCGGCCTCTTCGATGATGGGCTCGGCGATCGACTCGGCGTTGGAGTTGGGCCGGGTGTTCTGGGCCGGGGCGCCGACCAGGGCCTCGAGGCTGCTGTCGACGCGGCGCAGGGCCTCTTCGAAGCTCTGCACGCCAGCGGGCTGGGGAGCGGCCTCGGTCGAGGCCGAGGTGCTGGGCTGCACCAGGTTCCAGAGATCGCCATCGTCGGCCTCGCCGCTGAAGACCATGGGCTGCTTGCGCGGTGACGAAGGCGGCGGCGGCGACGAGGCGGGCGGCACGGCGACGAAGTGCGGGTCGGTGCGATCGTCGCGGGTGCGCACGGTGCGTGCGGGGTCGGCCTCGGTGGTCGGGGCCTGGGCGGGCCCCACGTAGGTCGACTGGCGCAGGGCCTCGTTCATGCGCTCGAGGAGGCTGCGCTGGTCGGGCGCCTTGACGCGGGGCGGGGGAAGCGTGCCGGGCGGAGGCGTGAGGCGTTCGGTCTGGGCCAGGCGGAGCTGCTCGGCGCGCCGGGCGTCCTGAAGAGCCTGGGCACGAGCTTCGGCCTCGGCGCGCGAGCGGGCGGCCTGGAGCATCTGCTCTTCCTGTCGGCGCTGGGCCTCTTCTTCCTCTTCGCGAGCACGAGCCGCTTCGGCGCGGCGGCGGATCTCTTCGGCGGCGCGCTGACGGGCGAGCTCGTCGCGCTTGCGGGCTTCCTGAGCGGCACGGAGGAGGGCTTCTTCCTCGGCGCGCTCGCGGGCCTCTTGCTCGGCGCGGAGGCGAGCTTCTTCCTCGGCACGGAGGCGAGCTTCTTCCTCGGCACGCTGACGAGCATCTTCCTCGGCACGGAGGCGAGCTTCTTCCTCGGCGCGGAGGCGAGCTTCTTCCTCGGCATGGAGGCGAGCCT
>CAIWFK010000510.1 GCA_903911905.1 uncultured Myxococcales bacterium | reverse complement strand
CGCGCAGCAGGCGATCTTCCGCGCCTTCGCTCACCTCGGCGACGGCGCTCAAGGGCAGCGGCGAACCGTTGGTGCCCACCGTCACCGGCAGCGCGCGCAGTTCGTCGAGCGTGAGCCCCTCACCCGACGCCATGACGGTGATGGCCGAATGCCCCTGCTCGAGCCGGCCCACCGCCTGCAACACGGCCTGGCTTCGCACGGCGTCGGCCACCGCCGAGACCGACAGGTGCAGCGCCGCGGCGCGCTCGGGGTCGACCACCACCTCGATTTCGCGCACGTCGCCGCCGAGCACCTCGACGCGCCCCACGCCGTGCACACGGGTGATGGCGGGCTTGAGCACCAGTTCGGCGAGCTCGCGCAGGCGGCGGGGGTCGAGCGGGCCGGTGAGGTTGAAGGTCACCACCGGGAACGAGGTGGTGGTCAGTCGTTCGACCGAGACCTCGGCGCCAGCGGGGAGCGTGGCGCGGACCTCGGCCACCCGCGACGAGACCAGTTGCAGGGCACGCCACATGTCGGTGCCGGGCGCGAACTGCAGCGACACTTCGGTGGCGCCGCGAATGGTGCGTGAGCGCAGTCGCTCGACGCCCAGCACGGTGGCCAGCGCCGCCTCGAGCGGGCGGGTGAGCGCGCGTTGGGTCAGCTCGGGAGGCGCGTCTCCCGAGCGCGCGACCACCACCACGCGGGGGAATTCGACCTCGGGGTAGATGCCGCTGGGCAGGCGGGTGGCGGTCAGGGCTCCGGCGGCGGCGAGCGAGAGCGCGACGAACCAGACGAGCGCGCGGTGGCGTTGGAGCGCTTCGAAGAATGGCCAGGTCATGGGCCGACCTCGAGGTGGCGGCGTCCCACCGCCGGTTGGGCGGCGAGCGGCCCTGCGCTTCGACGACGGGGCCGTTGCTCGGTGCGCAGCGGTTGGTGCGGCACGAAGCCGGCGTTCGCGTACGCGCTTCGACCGGCCCCTCGAGGTGGACCGTGCGCGCCGCGTGGTGCGGGTGGCTGGAGCGCCCCTTCCTGGAGCGCATCGCTGCCGTGCCGCCGCACCGAGGGGAGCCGACGAAGGGACCGTTCCCGGTGGAGGGTGGCGCGCCGCGAGGTGCGGGGCAGACGCCTCCGGTTCACTTTGGCGCCTCGAGCGTGTCGCCGTCTTCGAGCCCGACCACCGGGTCGATGGCCACCAGCGCGTCGGCGGCGAGCTCGCCGTCGACCTCGGTGCCCGCATCGCCGTGGGCGACGCCGGCGCGCACCTTCACCACGGTGGCCTTGCCGCTGGCGCACACCACCACTTCGGTGCTGCCGGAGCGCAGGGCGACGGTCGGCACCAGCAGCGCCTCGCGTTCGGCACCGGTGTCGACCTGGGCCTGGCCGAGCGCGCCCACTGGCGGGCTGCCGGCGTCGGGCCGGGTGAACTCGACCCGGGCCGTGCCGATGCCCGTGGCGCGGTCGACCGAGGGCGAAACGCGCGACACGTGGCCGTCGAAGGGCGCGGCCGCGAAGGCGAACGAGACCGAGGCCGACTGGCCCACCGCCAGGCGCACCAGGTCGCGTGCCGGCACGTCGGCCAGCAGTTCGAGGCGCGAGAGGTCGGCGACCTCCACCACCGGCGTGGCGGGCGTGCCGTCGACCAGTTCGCCCGGCTTGCGCAGCAGCTTGAGCACCACGCCGGTCAGCGGGCTGCGAATCGACGCTCTCGCGAGTTGGCGTTGGGCGACGCGGTTCGCCGCGTCGGCTTCGGCTTCCCCGGCG
>CAIWFK010000509.1 GCA_903911905.1 uncultured Myxococcales bacterium | reverse complement strand
GACCTCGACCGGGTCGACGCGGTGCTGGTGTGCGAGCCGCTCAAGCCGTGGGGCACGACGCTCGACGCGGCACAGAACGCCGCGCTCGAGGCCTGGGCGCTGGGCGACCCTTCGCGGCGACTGGTGCTCCTCGACTCGGCCTACGCCACGCCGCCAGGCCCTGGCGCGCGCCGGCTGCTCGAGGTTGGCGCGGCCGCGCTCCTGGTCTCGCTGTCGAAGGGCTGGCTGGTGCCAGACCACGTCGGGCTGTGTGTGGTGCCCGAGGCGTGGCGAGCGGGGGCGCGCGAGGCCTTCGGCGCCCTCGAGAAGGACGAGACGCGGCTGCGGATCGGGTTCGCGGCGCTGACCGAACACGCCGGGCGGCCGCTGGAGGTGGCGCGAACGCTCGCCCACCACGCGAGCCACCTCGACGCCTTCACGCGCGAGCGCCGCGAGCTGCAGGCCAGCGCGTGCGTGGGGTACTTCGCGCATTCGCCCCGTTCGTTCGACGAGGTGGTGGCGCTGGGCGTGCTCGCGGTGCCGGCCAGCGTCTTCGGTCAGGCCGGCGGCACGGTGCTCTCGAGTCTCCCGATTGCGGGGGTGCGCTGAGCTGGGGCCGCTCAGGCCTTTTCGAGCGCGTCGGCGCTCGCCAGCGAGGGCGTCGACGAGACGAAGGCGCGCGCCTTCCACGCCCCCGAGCGCCAGCGCCACGCCATCACCAGGCCCCGCCCCCACTCGTCGGCAGCCATGGCGGCCCACACGCCCGGCAGCCCGAGCCCCAGGTGCAGCCCGAGGAACCACGCGCCGAACACGCCCACGCCCCACATCGACACCATGCCCACGTACACCGGGAACTGGACGTCGCCCGAGCCCTTGAGCGCGGGAATGATGACGGTGTTGAAGTTGCGCCCCGGCTCGTGAATGAGCGCCACCACCAATACCGCGCTGACCACCTCGAGCACCGCAGGCGTGGCGTCGAAGAGCGAGAGGATGGCGCGGTGTTGCCACTGCACCACCAGCACCGCCACGGTGGAGAACGCGAACGCGACCCCGAAGGCGCGGTACACCAGCCTCGTGGCCTGGGTGGTCTGTCCCGCGCCGACCAGGTAGCCGACCTTGATCTGCGTGCCCAGGCCCACCGACACGCCGGGCATGAACACGTAGCGCAGCACGGCCATCAAGATGCCGTAGGCGGCGAGTGACGCGGTGCCCAGCTTCGCCAGCATGGCCAGCGTGGCGATCTGCGAGAGGTTGTACGACAGGTTCTCGCCCGCGCTGGGCAGGCCCACCGAGAGCACCTGCCGGTACACCGACGTGGGAATGGTCGACACGGTCCGCACCGGCAGCTCGATGCTGGTGTGCCGACGCACCAGCAGGGCGAGCAGCGCCAGTACCACCACCTGGCTGAACACCGTCGAGACCGCGACACCGGTCACGCCGAACACGGGCAGGCCGAAGGGGCCGAACAGGCACAACGCGTTGCCTGCCACCGTGAGTACCAGCCCCAACACGCTGACCAGCATCGCGTCGCGGGTGAAGCCCCAGGCCCGCAGAATGGTCGACAGCGTGATGCCCAGCGCGGTGACGAACGAGCACGCGCCGTACACGCGCAGGAACTGGCCGCCCAGCTCGGCGACCTCAGGGTCGAGCGGGTAGAGCGCCAGCAGGGCCCCGGAGCCGACCGCGAAGAGCCCCGAGACCACCAGCGAGAGCGCGAACACCAGCGCCAGGCTGGCCACGCCGATGAGCCCGGCCTCGTGCCTGCGCCCCGCTCCCAGGTTCTGGGCCAGCAGAATGGCCGCGCCGCTCGAGACCACCATGAAGAGCAGTTGAATGAAGAAGCCGTACTGCCCCACCAGGCTCATCGCCGCGACGGCCTTGGCCGAGTAGCGACCCAGCATCAGCGTGTCGACGCTGAGCAGCGAGGTGCGCAGCACGTTTTCGACGAGAATCGGCCACACCAGCTCGGGCAGGGACAGGCGTGCGCGATCGAAGGTGGCGGTCGTCACGGGGTGGCCCTGTACACGCCCCTGCGCCCGCAGGCTGACGAAAACGAAGTCACGTGCTCGGTGGTACAGCCGAACGTCGCGCCCCGCTCTTCGTCGCCCTCGTCGTCACCGCCCGGCCCTCCCTGCCGTTGGGCGACCTTCGACCGCGGGGGTCGGCCGCCGGTGCCAGCGGGTCGAGGTTCGAAGGGCTCTTCGCTGCGCGCGGTGGGCGTGGTGAAGGGTTGCAGACCGCCCGTCGCCGCGCCATGAGCGCCCCCATGGTCAGGGTCTTCCAGTGGAGCGTGGGCTGATGTTGGGGTTGGTCACCGGTTCGACGGGGCTGGTCGGCGGCCACCTGGTGCGGGTGCTGCGGGAACGCGGGCACCGGGTGCGGGTGCTGGTGCGAGACGTGGCGCGGCTGCCCCCGGCGCTGCGCGGCCAGGTCGAGGCGCTGACCGGTGACGTCACCGACCCCGGCTCGTTGGCGGCCGCGGTGCGCGGCTGCGACTGGGTGTTCCACGCGGCGGGAGTGCCCGAGCAGGCGGTGCGCGACGAGGGCCTCTTCGAGCGGGTCAACCACCAGGGCTCGGTCAACGTGTTCGCGGCGGCGAAGGCGGCCGGCGTGCGCCGGGTGGTGCACACCTCGACGATGGACGTGTTCGCCGCCGAGCGCGGGCAGGTGCTGCGGGAAGGCCCGGTCGACCCGAGGCCCCGGCCCACCGCGTACGAGCGCTCGAAGCAGGCTGCGCAACTGGCCGCCGAGGCCGCCGTCGCACAGGGGCTCGACGTGGTGTGCGTGAACCCGGCGGCCATCTATGGGCCGAGCACCACGCCCACCATGCTCAGCGCCACGCTGCGCCAGTTGGTGCGCGGCGAGGTGCCGCTGCTTCCGCCCGGTGGCATGTCGGTGGTGTACGTCGAAGGGCTGGCCCAGGCGCACCTGGCCGCTGCCGAGCGGGGCGTGGCGGGCCAGAGCTACCTCGTCGCCGACGCCCACCTCTCGCCGCGCGAGCTGGCGCAGGTCGTCGCCTCGGTGGTGCCGGGCGTGCGCGTGCCGGCCCAGGGTCCCGAATGGCTGATGCGCGCGCTCGCCGCCGTGACGACGCCCGTGCTGCTGGCGTCGGGCCGCGCGCCGCTGCTCGACCCCGGTCAATTGGTGTGGCTGCTCAACGACACGCGGGTCGACGCCAGCCGCGCGAAGGCCGAGCTGGGGTTCGTGCCCACG
>CAIWFK010000508.1 GCA_903911905.1 uncultured Myxococcales bacterium | reverse complement strand
TGGTCCCAGCCCACCAGCATCGCCAGCCGCCTGGCTTCGGTGGCGGCCTGCTTGGCCTCGGCGTTCGCGGCGTTCTTCTTCAGCGTCTTCGCCTGTTGAATGAAGGCCCTGGCGGCCAGCAGGAAGTCGCCGCTGCGACTGGCGGCCTCGGCGGCGGCGCCGAACCACCGCGCGGCGTTGCCCAGGTCGCGGTCGAGCGCACAGGCCGTCGCCAGGTTCAGTTGCGCGCGCGCTTCGCCCGCCCAGGCCCGGGCCAGCCGCCAGCGGTGCGACGACGAGTCGAACAGGTGCCGCGCGGTAGCCACGTCCTTCTTCTGCAGGGCCAGCGCGCCCAGGCGGGCCTCGAGTCGGGCCGGGAGGTCGACTTCGCCGTGCCAGCGCGCGACCTCCTTGCCCGCCTCGGCAGACCCCATGGCCGAGGTGAAGGCCGCCAACGCGCCGTCGACGTCGCCGTCCTGCTCGGCGGCCTCGGCGCGCTCGACGAAGATGAGCGTCTCGAGCGGGGTGCCGCCGCCGGCCATTTCTGCCTTGTCGAGCGCCTCGGCCGAGCGCGACCGCCGGGTCTCGACCCGCAGCACCCGGGTCAACGCCAGCAACAGCTCGGGCGTTTCCTTCTGGGTCGGCGCGGCTGCGGCGAGCGCTTCGTCCAGGTACGAGCGGGCCAGCACCACGTCGAGCATCACCAGCGCACAGCTTGCCGCTCGCGACAAGCAGTCGGCGCGCTTGAGCGCCTGCGAGGGGCCGCCCAGCGCCAGCGCGTCGGCCAGGCCCTTCCACGCCGCAGCCGCGTCACGGGGCGCACGACGGGTGAGCGCGCCATCGACGGCCTGCTGGAAGATGGCGGCCGCGCGCGGCCCGTCGCCCAGCGCCAGGAACTGACGGCCGATGAGCAGCGGGTCGACCGCGCCGCCAGCCTTCGCTTGCTCGATGAGCGCCGCGGCCAGCCGCTGGTGCAGCGCAGGCCGCTCGGCCGAACGCATCGACCCCAGCGCGTCGAGCAGCCCGGGGCTCGAGAGCGCCCACCGCCGCGCGAACGACGGCAACACCAGGCGGTGGGCCGAGGCTTTCTGCATCGCGTCCTGCGTCAGGCGCGGCCAGGTCTTCGCGATGGTGGCGGTGTCGAAGGTCTCTCCCTGACACCAGGCCGCTTCGAGCACCCGCGCCGCGTCGGGCGGCAACAGCTCGAGACGCGCGCGGGGCAGGTCGACCGGGTCGAGCGCGGGCACTTCGTCGATGAGCTCGACCACCGAGCTCTTCACCACCAGGCTGCCGCGCGCGTTGAGCACCGAGAGCCAGTCGTGAATGACGCCCGGCAACCCCTGCGAGCGCTCCTGCAGCGCGGCCAGCAGCTTGGGCCCGGGTTGGCCGCCCAGCGCGGTCTGCACCAGCCTGGCCAGTTGGTGCTCCTCGAGCGGTTCGAGCAGGGCCTTCGCCACGCCTTCGAAGCGCTCGGCGGCAGGGGCGCCCAGGGCCACGGTGAGCTCGGCGCCGACCGGGCGCAGCAACAGCTCTTCGAGCACGGCCAGGCTCTGCTCGTCGAGGTGCTCGACGCCGTCGACCAGCAACAAGAGCGGTTGGGTCGGCAGGCGCGCCCGCAACACCGCGCGCAGCACGTGCACCGACTGGCCGGTGGTGAAGCCCCAGGGTGACTGGGTGACACCGGTTGCGGTGAGCGCGGCCTCCACCACGGGGGCGGGCAGCTTGAGCGCGTCGAGCGCGGCGCGCAGTCGGGTGGCGCGTACGTCCATCGGCACCTCGCACACCGCGCAGACGAAGGCGGTCACCACCGCGTTGGGCTGGGCCTTCCACGAGGGAAACGCCAGCAGCGGCAGCGCCACCACGTTCTGCTTCTTCGCGCGGGCCACCAGGTCGAGCGCCAGCGCGGTGCGCCCCGAGCGCGAGGGGCCCTGCAACACCACGGGCAGGCCGGTGCCCTGGGCGACCTTCTGCAGGCGGCGCTCCATGGCCTCGAGCACCTCGGTGCGGCCGACCAGTTCGACGGGCGGCGTGGTCACCACTTGTCGGGCCGTCAACTGCAGCACGTCGGCCGACCAGGTCGAGGCGGTCTCGACCAGGTGCCCCAGGTCTGAGACCAGCGCGCGCTGACAGACCACCTGCCCCGCCTGGAAGCGCGCCGCCAGCGAGTGGGCCTTGTCGAGGGCGTCGTGGCCCAGTGACGGGCCGCCGTGGCGCAGTTCGGCCGACAGCAGGCCGGCCCGCAGCTTCGCGCCCACGTTGAGCCGCGCGGCCTCGTCGGCCACCGCGTCGCGCAGCGCGAGCACCGCGGTGACCGCGCGCCCCGCCGGCAGCCAGTGCTCGGACGTGAAGGCGGCCAGCGCGCCGTCTTCGTCGAAGCGGTCGATGAACCCGCCGTACGCGGCCAGCGTCTCGAGTACCCGGGTCAGGCAGGCGCGCGAGGCCGGCGAGCCGACGGGCACGCCCATCACCTCGAAGTACGCGAACACCCCGCGACGCACCGATTCGTCGACCGCGTCGCGAGCCCGTTGCAGCGCGTGGGCCGTGCGGTCGTCGACCAGCGACGCGATGACCGCCGAGGTGGGAGCGCGGCCGGGCACGGGCGCCTCGTTCGATGGGGCGTCGGCCACGGGCTCGAGCGTCTCGATGGCCGTGGGCGGGCGCGAGTCCTGGCTGGTGATGATGGGGCGCCGGGGTTGCGAGGGCAGTACGCCGGTGGCGCCGAGCGGCGGCGGCGTCGGGGGCAGCGCGCCGGTCGCCCCGAGCGGCGTGGTCTGCGGGCCCAGGGTCTGCACGGGTTGCGGGGTGAGCGTGAACTGCGGCGTCTTCGGCGCCGGCGCGCGGGGCGGCACCACCGGCTGCGGCGTCAGCGTCGGCATCGGCGTCGCGTTGACCCGCTTGTGCACCGGCGAGGTGGGGGCGTCGGCGCCCCAGCCCAGCGAATCGGAAGCGAGCGCCGCGGCGAAGGCCTTCACGGTGGGGAAGCGACGCTCGCGTTCCTTCGAGAGCGCCTTGAGCACCGCCGCGCACAGGCCGGGCAACTGGGCCAGGTCGGGGCGTATCGACGGCAGCGGTTCGGGCGCCGCGGTCAGGTGCATGCTGATGATGCGGGGCAGTTCGTCGGCGACGAAGGGTGGCCGGCCGGTGAGCAGCTCGTACGCCACGCAGCCCAGGGCGTAGACGTCGGTGCGCTGGTCGACCTCGGCGGCCAGCGCCTGTTCGGGCGCCAGGTAGCTGGGCGTGCCGACCACGAAGCCCAGCTGCGTCAGGCGCTTGGCGCCTCCCGTGTTCTCGCCGTCGGCCAGCCGGGCGATGCCGAAGTCGAGAATCTTCACCACCTCGGTGCCGTCACGCCGCCGCCCGATGATGAGGTTGGGCGGCTTGAGGTCGCGGTGAATGACGCCCAGGGCGTGCGCTTCCGACAGGCCTTCGCAGACCTGGGTCAGCACGTCGATGGCGCGCGGCGGCGCCAGCGGGCCTTCTTCGAGTTCCTTGTCGAGCGTGCGGCCTTCGACGAACTCCATGGCCAGGTAGGGCGAGCCGTCTTCGGTGCGCCCGAAGTCGAAGGTGCGCACCACGTGGGGGCTCTCGAGCTGGCTGACCAGTTCGGCTTCGCGCTGGAAACGCGACCACATCTCGGGGTCGGCGGCGAGCGCGCGCCGCATCAGCTTGAGGGCCACCGCGCGCTTGAGGTGCACGTGGTTGGCCCGGTACACCTCGCCCATGCCGCCGGTGGCCAGGTGCCGTTCGATCTTGAACCGACCGTCGACCATCGCGCCGGGCGGCAAGAGCGCCTCGCGGTGGGCATCGGGGTCGAACTCGCGCTCGACGGGCAGGTCGGCTGCGGGAAAGTCTTCGGTGGCGTCGCCCACCTGCCGGGCCTTGACGTGCGTGTCACCCAGGGGCCGGGCACCCGCGAGCGTGCTGACGAAGTCGTTGAGTTTCTGGGTCGAGAACGCGTCGAGCTTGACCAGCAGGCCTTCGTTGCCGCTCTCGTCGAAGTCGGTGCGCTCGACCACGCCCTCGAGGTCGATGCGCTGACCGCGGAAGGTGACCGAGACGCTGACCGACGTGCCCTCTTCGCGGTCGGGGTGTACGAGAAAACAGCGGCCGGCGCCGCGGTCGACGAAGTCGGCGCGGAACGACGCTTCGGTCTTCGGTATCACCCCACATCGCACTGGCGCGCGCATGCCCGCGCGCGATGCTGGCAGGTCTGGGTGGGGTTGGCGTGCGCTATTTTTTTTCGCGTCTGGCGGGCCCTGCTTTTTTCCAGACCCTGCCGCACGCCTGACCTACGCTCTGCCTCCATTCCGCGCGGGCCTGACTGCCGGCGCGAGGTCGTACAAGGGGAGCACACACACATGTCTCGTTCACTG
Source organism: uncultured Myxococcales bacterium (assembly GCA_903911905.1). GTDB lineage: Bacteria > Myxococcota > Myxococcia > Myxococcales > Myxococcaceae > Xiheilimnobacterium > Xiheilimnobacterium phototrophicum. The sequence goes on along the minus strand of CAIWFK010000508.1, from coordinate 8,303 downwards.
CTCGTGTTGGGTCTGGCGCTCGTCGCCTGCGGACCGTCGGGTACGCTCACCGGCAAGGTCACCGTCGAAGGCGGCTCGGCTGCCAACCTGGCGGTGTTGATCTACGGCCCCACCTCGACGGCGGTGGTCACCAAGGACGACGGCAGCTTCACCGCCACCTCGATGCAGGACGGCGCCTACGTGGTGCGCGTGGTGGTCAAGGGCGCCGAGGTCGAAGATCAGTCGGTGCCCGGCACGGTCAAGAGCGGCAAGACCGACGTGGCCCCCAACCTCGACTTCAAGATCCCCGCGGGCAAGGTGAGCGGCAAGGTGACCTTCACCGATGGCTCGGACTCGTCGGGCCTCGCGGTGACGCTCACCGGTGCCACCTCGCTGGGTACCACCACCGGTGCTGGCGGTGCGTTCAGCTTCACCTCGGTTCCGGCGGGCGCCTACCTGGCCACCGTGGGCGCGCCCAACACGCGCGAGGGGCAGGTCAGCGTGGGCGTGACGGTCGCCGGCATGGCGAGCGACGTGGGCGAGCTCTTCCTCACGCCCGTCGGCCGCATCGGCGGCATCGTGACCGCGAACAGCACGCCGGTCGCCGGCGCCATCGTCAACGTGGCGGGCACGCAGTTGACCGCGACCACCGACGCGCTGGGCGCCTTCTCGTTCGCGGCGGTCCCCGCGGGCGCGCAGACCTTCGTCGCGCGCGCCACGCTCCCGGTGCCCCGCATCGCCAGCCAGCTGGTGACCGTGACCCGCGGCCCGAACATGGACCTCGCCATTTCGCTGATGGACGAGACCCACACCGGCACGGTGACCGGCAACGTGACCTTCGTGGGCGTGCAGTCGCCGACCATCATCTCGGTGACGGTGCCGGGCACCAACACCACCGCCACCCCCGGCCCCGACGGCTCGTTCACGCTCACGGTGCCGGTGGGCAGCTGGGACGTGGTGGCCACCGCCCCGTCGTTCCCCCGGCAACTGCTGGGCCACGTCGAGGTCACCCAGGGCAACTCGCAGACCCTGCCGGGCGCGACGCTCTCGCTCTACGAACCGGTGTGGACCAGCCAGAGCGCCCTGAACAGCGCGCAGATGCTCGTCGCCCCTGCGGGCCCGTGGGTCGCCTTCCAGGTCAACGACCTGGCCCAGCGCATCTTGCTCTTCAACCGCACCACGCGTGACGCGCGGGTGGTGGTCACCGGCGGCGTGAGCAACCCGCAGCTGTCGCGGACCGGCAAGTTCTTCGGCTACGTGTCGAACAACCAGCTCTTCACCTACGAGACGGCGACGGGCGCCATGAAGACCTGGGGCGTGGGCACCAACCTGGGCGTGACCAACTACGGGTTCTCGAACGACGAGACCGTGCTCTTCATCGTTCGCACCAACTCGCTGGCCGGCGCGGGCGTGTACTTCGAGCGCATCGTGCTCTCGACCGGCGTGGTCACGCGCTACCCGACCTCGGGCCTGGCGCAGCAGGTGGCTCGCCAGTCGAACGATCGCTACTTCGTGCAGGAGGCCTCGGGTGACGTCACCCTGGTGCAGCCGACCAACGACTTTCCCCAGATTCTGACCCAGACCATCAGCGGTTTCGGCGGCCCGGGCCTCCAGGTGGTCAGCGGCGCGTCGGTGATGTCGACGACCGGCTGCACCTCGCCCAGCCAGTGCTCGCTCAAGGTCATCAGCCCCACCGCCACCACCGCGGCCGCCGTGGCCGGCGTGTACCCGTCGACCGTCAGCTACTACCAGAACTTCTTCCTCTTCCCGAACCAGCCGGCCGAATGGCCCGGCTTGTACAACCCCAGCAACAGCACCTTCAGCCTGATTCGCGCAGCCGACGGCACGGCCTTCGTGATGACCGGGGCGGGCACCACCGTCAACAGCCTGAGCTTCTCGCCCGGTGGCCTGCGCTACGCGCTGACCTCGTCGAGCCCCGGCAACCCCGTCTCGCTGCGGGAAGAAGCGCTGCCCCCCACCAACCCCGCGCCCGTCGCGCAGATGCCGGGCGGCAGCTCGCCCGCGTACATTTCGCCCACCCGGTTGATCTGGTTCGACACCGCGGCCCGCCGGGTCATCGACGTGAAGAGCGGCGTCGCCACCATCGACACCGACGTGCACCCCACCAATTCCATGTCCCTCAACTCGTCGATGGCGGTGTGGTCGTCGGCCACCAAGTGGAAGGCGGTGGTGGGTGATTCGGCCGCGGTGGGCCTCGACGCCGTGCCGCTGACCCAGACCGCGGTCAGCAACTTCGGCGCGCGCGGCACCACCACGCCGGTGCCGACGGTGGGCTACGCCAGCTTCGACAACGTGACGACCTGGGTCGTCGACGGCGCTGCCGGCAGCGCGCGCCGCTCGACCGCGGGCTTCTACGGCGGCACCGCCGACCGCTGGGGTTCGACCGAAATCTGGCGCGACTCGCACCCCGGCGTCTTCGTCAGCTTCGTGACCGCGGGCGCCACCGAGCAGATCATCGACATCGAGAACGTGCAGGGCGGCGCCTCGTTGAACGTGTCAGGTGGCGGCGACCTGCTGGTCTCGGCGGTGTCGGGCAAGCAGTTGCTGCTCGGCTGGAACCGCTGACCGAAGGCGTTCGAGCGGGCGTCGGGCCGAGTGCCGGTCGTGGTACACCACGGGCCATGCCCGACGCCCTGCGCTCGCTGCTGACCGAGTTGGTGGCCATCGACTCCACGTCGACGCGGCCCAACGCGCCCATCATCGACGCGCTCGAACGCCGGTTGAGCGCCGCGGGGTTCGCCTGTGAGCGGCTGCGGTATGCCGATGACGCGGGGGTGCCCAAGCAGAACCTGCTCGCACGCCTGAACTTCGCTGGCCCCGGCGACCTGGCCGAGCTGGCGCTGGTGGGCCATTCCGACTGCGTGCCCTTCGACCCCGCCTGGACCGAGGCGCTGGTGCTGACCGAGCGCGACGGCAAGCTGTACGGGCGCGGCGCGTGCGACACCAAGGCCTTCATCGCCTGCGCGGTGACGGCGGCCGAGCGGGTGCGCAGCAGACTCGTCAAACCCGTGCTGCTGGCCTTCACCGCCGACGAAGAGCTGGGCTGCGTGGGCGCCAAGAAGCTGGTCGAGGCGGGGCGCGCGTTGACGAAGCGGGCCATCATCGGCGAGCCGACCAGCCTGCGGCCCATTCGCGCCAACAAGGGCTATTGCCTGGCCGAGGTCGAGGTGCGCGGCAAGGAAGGCCACTCGGCCTACCCCGACACCGGCGCGTCGGCCGTCTTCCGTGCGGCGCGGCTGCTGGGCAAGCTCGAGGCCTATGCGCTGACGGGCCTGCGCGTGCAGCGCGACGAGACCTTCGCGCCCTCGCACGCCTCGTTGAACGTGGGGCTCATTTCGGGCGGCAAGGCGAAGAATGTGATTCCGGGGCAGGTGCGCTTCACGCTCGAATGGCGGCCGCTGCCCTCGCAGCCGGTCGAAGACGTGCTGCACACGGTGCGAGCGCTCATCGCCGAATGCGAGCGCGAAGAGCCGGGCTTCGCGGCGACCATCACGCCGCTGCGCCTGGACCGCGGCTACGACACCAAGGCCGACGCCGACGTGGTGCAGTTTCTCTCGCAGCGCTCGGGCAAGGCGCCCGACACCGTGGCCTTCGGCACCGAAGGGCCGCAGTTGGCGGCGCTGGGCGCCGTGCCGGTGGTCTTCGGCCCCGGAGACATCACGGTCGCCCACCAGACCGGCGAGCACGTGCCGATGAACGAGCTGGCCAGGGCCGCCGAGATTCTCGAAGCCGCACTGCTCCACTTCGCGGGGTGAGTGGGTATGCTGCCGCGCCGTTCGCGCCAGAAGGAACCCGAAACGATCATGGCCACCAAGCCCACGAAGCTGAAGTCGACGTCGAAGGTGAAGGCGAAGCCGCCCCGCAAGCCCGCGGCCGCGAGCGTGCGCCACCTGAGCGAAGGGGTCGAAGAAGACGAGTTCTCGGCCGCCGGTGGCATGCCGGTCGCTTCGATGCCAGGGCAGGACCGCTCGGGCTCGCGCAAGGCGATTCGCGAGTTGAGCTGGGCCGAGTTCGATCGCCAGGTGCAGGACCTGGCAGCGGCGGCTGCGAAGTCCTTCAGGCCCGACGCGGTGGTGGGCCTGGTGCACGGCGGCGTCTTCGTGGGCGGTGCCATCGCCAGCGCGCTGAAGGTCGAATTCTTCCCGGTGCGGGTGACCCGCCGCAGCCGCGACACCGATTCGCAGGCGGCCAGCGACATTCCGCGCGAGCTCAAGGGGCGTCGGGTGCTGGTGGTCGACGACATCAGCTCGACGGGTGATTCGCTCGAGTTCGCGCTCAAGCTGGCGCGCGCGCGTGGCGTGACCCACCTGGCCACCGCGGCCCTGGTCTCGCGGCCCGGCGGCTACGAGCCCGACCACACGGCCTTCTCGAGCGACCAGTTCTTCGTCTTCCCGTGGGACTACGCGCCGCTGGTGAACGACGCGCGCTTCTCGACCGAGGGTGACGCCGCGCCGTCGAAGTCCAGGGGCGGCAGGGTGCGCCGACGGGCATGATCATCGGCACCGCCGGTCACGTCGACCACGGCAAGACCGCGCTGGTCAAGGCGCTGACCGGCATCGACACCGACCGGCTGCCCGAAGAGAAGCGTCGCGGCATCACGCTCGAGCTGGGCTTCGCGCACCTGCGCCTGCCCTCGGGCGCCGAGGTCGGCGTCATCGACGTGCCTGGCCACGAGCGCTTCGTCAAGGCCATGGCCGCCGGCGCGGGCGGGGTCGACGTGGCGCTGCTGGTGGTCGCCGCCGACGAGGGCGTGCGGCCGCAGACGCGCGAGCACGTCGACATCTGCACCCTGTTGGGCGTGCGGCGCGGCGTGCTGGTGGTGACCAAGGCCGACCTGCTGCCCGGGCTGGGCGAGGGTTGGCTCGAGCTGCTCGAGGCCGACGTGCGGGCGCTGTGTGCGGGCACGGTGTTCGACGAGGCCCCGCTGGTGGCGGTGAGCGCGAAGACGGGGCACGGGTTGGCGGCGCTCAGCGCCGCCCTCGACGCCGCGGTGGGGTCGCTGAGCGCCGCCGAGGCCCGGAGCGCCGAGGGCCCGCTCTTCCTGCCGGTCGACCGCGCCTTCACCGTGAAGGGCTTCGGGCTGGTGGTGACGGGCTCGCTCTTGTCGGGGCGGCTGACCGCGGGGCAGGCGGTGTCGCTGGTGCCCTCGGCGCAGGTGCACTCGCGCGTACGCAGCGTGCAGGTGCACGGCGTCACCGTCGACGAGGCGCGGGCGGGGTCGCGGGTCGCGGTGAATCTGCCCGAGCTCGAACTCTCGCAGGTCACGCGGGGGCTGGCGCTGGTGCGCGAAGGCGAGCTGCTGGCCGTCAAGGCGCTCGACGTCGAGGTGACGGCGCTCGCGGCGTGCGAGGCGCCGCTCCCGCGGCGCAGTCGGCAGTTGGTGTGTCTGGGCACCGAGCAGCGGGAAGCGGTGCTGGCGCTGCTCGACCGTGAGTCCCTGCGCCCCGGCGAGACGTGCTTCGCCCAGTTGCGCTTCGCCGAGCCCATGGCGGCGCTGGTGGGCCAGCGCTTCATCGTGCGGGGCACGCGCGTGCTGGCCGGGCGAGGAGCGACGCTGGGAGGCGGGCGCGTGCTGTCGCTGGGAGCGCCGCGGCGTCGGCGCGGTGGCGCAGCGAAGCTGGCGGCCCTGGCGGCGGCGCCGGTGCCCGAGCGGGTGCGCTGGTTCCTGGTCGAGGCGGGCTACGCGGGGCTGACCGAGCGGGAACTGTTCACCCGCGTCGCCGTGCCTCAGAAGGAATTGACCCGAACGCTCGACGGGCTCTCGAGTCGGGGCGCGGTGGTGCTGGTCGACCGCGAGCAGCGGCGGTTCCTCGAGGCGGGCGTGCTCGAGGTGCTCGGTCGCCGCGCGGTGGCCGTGGTCGAGGCCTTCCACGCCGGGTCGCCCGAGCTCGACGCGCTGCCCAGGGAAGCGCTGCGCTCGAAGTTGCAGGTGGCTGACGAGAAGCTCTTCGCGCGGGTGGTGGCGACGCAGGTCGACGCGAAGCGACTCGAGCTCGAGTCAGACGGCGTGCGGCTGCCCGGTCGCGGGCGGGCCTTCACCGCGCAGGCTGCGCAGGTGCGAGACGAGGTGGCGGCCGCGTTGCGAACCGCGGGGCTGGCGCCCTTGTCGCCCACCGACCTCGCCGGGCGCCTGCGCCACGACGAGACGCGGGTGACCCAGTTGCTGCAGTCGCTGGTCGCCGAGGGACGCGCGGTCCGGGCGGGGGCGCTCTTCTTCGACGCCGAAGCGGTGAAGGCGCTCGAGGTGCGGCTGGTGGCCTGGCTCGAGGAAAAGGGCCGCATCAGTACGGCCGACTTCAAGGACCTGACCCGGCAGAGCCGAAAGTTCGCCATTCCGCTCGCCGAGTACTTCGACCGCGAGAACGTCACCCTGCGCGTCGGTGAAGAGCGCACGCTGCGTCGCAAGCGCTCGTCGCCCTGAAACGCCGAGGTGCGGGAGTCGGGAGGAGGCTCACCATCGGTGCGGGCGTCGGGAGGAGGCGCACCGTCAGTGCGGGCGTCGGGAGGAGGAGGCTCACTCTCGGTTCGGGCGTCGGGATGCCCACCGTCGGTGCGGGAGTCGGGGGGGGGCTCACCGTCGGTGCAGCGTGGGGCAGGGAGTTGTGGCCGGGGGCCACTTCGTGCCAGACGCGGTGGTTCCCGTGGCTTCGCTGAACCTCAAGAACCTCTCGCTCGACGAGCTGGCCCTGGCGCTGGCGCCGCTCGAGCCGACGCGCACCGCGACGCTCAAGCTCTTCGCCAGCGTCTTCGCGCACGGAGCGAAGTCGATGGCCGACGTGGCGAAGGCGCCGCAGGTCACCGCCAGGGTGCGCGACTGGGTCCAGGCCAACGGTGAACTGCCGGCCCTGACCATCGTCGAGCGCCGCAAGGCCGACGACGGCTTCGTGAAGTACCTCTTCGAATCACCCCTGGGCGGTCGGTTCGAGGCGGTGCGCATTCCGCTCTTCGACACCAAGTACGTGGTGTGCATCTCGAGTCAGGTCGGCTGCGCGCTGGCCTGCGACTTCTGCATGACGGGCAAGCTGGGGTTCCAGCGCAACCTCGAGACCTGGGAAATCGTCGACCAGGTGCTGCAGGTGCGCGCCGAGGCCGATCGCCCGGTGCGTGGCGTGGTCTTCATGGGCATGGGCGAGCCGCTGCTCAACTATGCCAACGCCACCCGGGCCGCCGGCATCATGTGCCACCCCGCGGGCCTCGCCATCTCGGGCCGCAACATGACCTTCTCGACGGCGGGGTGGGTGCCGGGCATCAAGAAATACCGCGCCGACGATCTGCCGTACCGCCTGGCCTTCTCGGTCACCAGCGCCATTCCCACCAAGCGCGCGCAGGTGTTGCCGGTCGAAAAGACCTGGCCGCTCGAGTCCCTGGTCGAGCAGATTCGGCTCTACGCCGCCGAGCGCCGCGAGCGGGCCACCGTGGCCTACGTGATGATCAGCGGCTTCAACGTGGGCCAGGAAGACGCGCAGGCGCTGGCCGACGTGTTCCGTGACGTGCCCATCATCATCGACCTCATCGACGTCACCGACCCCACCGGCAAGTACCAGCCGCCCACCGCCGAGGAACTGACGGCCTTTCGTGACCACCTGCAGGTCGTCAAGGCGCCCATCGCGCGGCGCTATTCGGGTGGCAAGGACATCGGCGCGGCGTGCGGCACGCTCGAGGCCTCGCAGCGCGGCGGCCTGGTGCTCGACTCGCCAGCCCTTTCCAGATGACGACGCGGGCACGCGTTGTTAACCCGTGACGCCATGAACGGGCTCTTCCACGCACACTCCGGGCTTCGGTACCTCATCTTGCTCATGGCGGTGGTGGCGTTCGTGGCCTTCGCGCTGGGCCTGGCGCAGAAGGCGAAGTTCGGCCGCGTTCACCGCATCATCGGCGTCTCGTACGCAGGCCTGCTGCACACCCAGGCCACGCTCGGCATCATCATGGTCCTGATGGGCCGGTTCTACCCGGCGCTCATCGGCCACATCGTGATGATGCTGCTGGCCGCGGTCGACATGCAGGTGCTGATGAGCCTCAACCGCCGCCGTGAAGAGCCCGGCTTCATCATGCCGCTGGCCGGCGTGGTCAGCTCGTTCGTCTTCATCTTCGGTGGCGTGATGGCGATCGGCCGCGGGCTGCTCACCACCACCGCCTTCACGCCCTAGCAGGTTGCTGAAGAGCCCCGGACCGAGCCCGAACGCCGAGCTTCGAGCCGCGCAAGGAAGAGGCCCGCGGGAATATTTGTCGATATTTCAAGGGCCTCTGACGCAGCCCGGCGACGAAGATTCGGCGTTCTGGCGACGGGAGGGGTTTTTCAGCAG
>CAIWFK010000507.1 GCA_903911905.1 uncultured Myxococcales bacterium | reverse complement strand
CTGCTGAAAAACCCCTCCCGTCGCCAGAACGCCGAATCTTCGTCGCCGGGCTGCGTCAGAGGCCCTTGAAATATCGACAAATATTCCCGCGGGCCTCTTCCTTGCGCGGCTCGAAGCTCGGCGTTCGGGCTCGGTCCGGGGTTCTTCAGCAACCTGCTACTTGCCCAACGCCGTCAGCTCGCCCGTACCCGCCACCCAGCCCGAGTGTGCGAACGCCAGGTGGGTCACGCCCTTCCCTTCGAGCTTGCCCGCCAGCGCCTTCATCGACGCCACGTTCTGCGCCGGATCATCGCTGAAGATGCCCGGAGCGCCGCGCAGGTGCCCGTCGGTCTGCGACCCCGCGGAGTCGCCCAGGAAGACCACGCCCTTCGCGAGGTAGGCCGCGCTGCCGCCGGTGTGCCCCGGAATGTTCCACGCGGTGATGTCGACGCCGCCGACCGTCACCGGCGCCCCGTCGGTCAGCCACTTCACCTGGGTCAACACCCGTGACGGGTCGGGGCTGATCCACTTGGTCAACGCCCCCTTCGCCTTGGCCGGTCCCTCGAGGAGGCCGCGATCACCCTCGAACGCGTAGATGGTGGCGTTGGGGAAGCGCTTGCACGCCGCGGTGTGATCGCCGTGGCCGTGGGTGAGGAAGATGGCCTTCACGTCCTTCTCGGTCAGCGTGCGGTGACCGAGCGCCTCGATGATGGCCTTGCCGGTGGGATCGTTGCCGCAGTCGATCAGCGCCACGCCCTGGTCGACGTCGACGAGGAAGACGTTGACGAACCCGTCCTTCACCAGGTCGACGCCCGGCACGATGGTTCCGGGCTTCGATTCGTTGAGCCCGGCGAAGGCCGAACCCACCGTGGCCACGCCAGCGACGCCGAGGACCGCGATGACCACCAGGACGATGATGACGATGCGTTTCATGGGCCGCATGCATAGCGGCCCGCCCCGCGACCTGCACGGTCAGTCAGTCGACCTGCGCCAGCTTGTTGCGCTCTTCGAGGAAGGCGTTGACCGAGCCGGCCACCGAATCGGCGATCGACTGCTGGTAGTCGTCGTCGCTGAGCCGCTCTTCTTCCTCGGGGTTCGAGATGAACGAGGTCTCGACCAGAATCGCCGGCATCTTCGCGCCCAACAGCACGAAGAAGAGCGCTTCCTTGTTGCCCAGGTCGTGCACGTTCTTCCACGTCTCGCCCAGGTCGTGCACCAGCGACTTCTGCACCCGCTCGGCCAGCCGGGTCGATTCGCCGGTGTTCGCCTTGGTGGCCAGGTCGGCCAGGATGTACTGGAGATCGCCCACGCCCCGCTCGGTGGTCGCGTTCTCGCGGGCCGAGAGCCGAATCGAATAGCGGTTCGACGAGGTGTTCAGCGTGTAGGTCTCGATGCCGCGCAGCGTGCGCGAGGGCGCCGCGTTGCAGTGCACCGAGATGAAGAGGTCGCCCTTCTGCTGGTTGGCGATCTTCGTGCGATCTTCGAGCTTCACGAAGGTGTCGTCGTCGCGGGTCAGCACCACCTCGAGCCCCAGCGCCTCGAGCTTCGCCGCCAGCTTGAGCGCAATGGCCAGCGCCACGTCCTTCTCGCGGGTGCCCCTGGCGCCGATGGCACCGGTGTCGTGCCCGCCGTGGCCCGCGTCGACCACCACGCGCCGCACCTTGAGCCCCAATTGCTGGGCCAGCGACACCTCGTTCGACCCTTCGTCCTTCGCCAATTGCTTGAACTGGTTGCGCAGCTTGGGGTCGTTGGGAGGCGGGCGGGCCCCCACGCGCACGTCGCGCAGCTTTTCCTGCAGCGTGGTCAGCGTCGAGCCGGCTTCCGAATCGTCGGGCGCGGCGATCGCCTCGGCCTCGGGCTCCGGGCGCGGCACCGGCGCGCGGCGCGCCTGCACCGGCATCGCCTCGTCGTGCGGCAGCCGCAACGACCCCAGGGGGCCGGTGGCGCGGCGAATGGCGTCGGCCACCACCGAATCGCGCTTCGGCGCCTCGACGGGCTCGGGCGAAGCCACCTTCGCCACGGCGACGGGCGTGGACTTCTTCTCTTCGGCCCTCGGAGCGCTGGCGACCTTCTTGTCCTCGACCTTCGCCGGCGCGGCCTTGTGGCTCGCGCTCTTCGGCAGGCTGGCGAGCAACTGGGTCAGTTCCTTCTTCTTGTCGTTGGCGGTGGGCAGCACCGCTTCGATGGCCTTGCGCGCCGCGGCCGGGTCGTCGTCACGCAACAGCCGGCCCAGGGCGAGCGCGGCGTCGTCGGCCACCCGGTGCTTCGGCCAGCCCTCGACCACCTTGCGGTAGTTCGCGCAGGCGGCGTCGACGTCGTCGTCCTTGCCCGAGAAGCGGCCGAGCTCGGCTTCGATTTCGGCGGCTTGGAAGAAGGCCTCGGGCGCACGATCGCTCTTCGGGAACTTCGCAGCCACCGCCTCGAAGCGCTTCGCGGCCGTCTGCAGGTTGTGGCGCAGCTTGCGCTTCGCCTCGTCCTTCTTCAGCTTCGTCCACGCGTCCTTCGCTGCCTCGTACGCGTCGTCGGCCGCCGGGGCCGAAGCGCCCAGGGCGAGGGTCGAGACGAGCAGGCTGATCAGGAGGGTTCTCTTCACGGGGCAACCTGGAGCTACAGGCGTGTCGAATGTGACCACGGGGAACCCGTACCCGCAAAAAATCGGCGCGCTATGCTGGGGCCCCATGTCGAAAGACGGCAAGCCGGCGCCCGCGCCCGAGCGCACCAACCCCCAGGGCAAACCCCTGCGGCCGGGCCCCCCACCCGCCCCGGTCGGCGCCGACAAGCTGACCCAGCACCAGAAGCAGCTCGACGACTCGGGCTTCGCCGACTCGGCCCAGGCGAGGCGGCGCGCCACCATGCTGGGCAACAGCACCTCGGGCCCCTCGACCCTGACCGAGCTGCCGGCGGTGGCGGCGCCGAAGACCACCTTCGACGGCAAGGTGCCGGCCCCCGGCGTGACGAGCCCCGACGTGTGGAAGGGCCTGACGCCGCCGGTGCAGAGCGCGGTGGGTCACCGGAACGGCCCGCTGCTGCAGCAGGTGATCGCCCAGTTCGCGGTGGGCACCAACCCCCGCTACGAGCCCGACGCGCCCGGCAAGCCCCGCGGCCACATCTTCCTGTGGGACGTGTCGCGGGCCATGGGCTGCGAGGTGCCGCACTTCGTGGGCGCGCGCGAGCTCTCGCTGGCCCAGACCTGCGACTGGCTGCGCCACGAGGGACCGATGCGCGGTTGGCGCAAGGTGGCCGACGCCGATCTCTTCACCGTCGCCAGCCAGGGGTACCTGGTGGTCGCCATGCCCCGCGAGCTGAAGTTCAAGCAACTGGCGGTGCTCGAACCCCAGCCAGTCGCCTCCAAGCCGCTGCTGACCGGCGCGGGGCTGATTCGCGGCTCGAGGCTGCCCGCTGGCGATCTGCTGGGTGCCAGGCTGCTCGACTTCTTCGCCCACGACTGACGCGTCAGCGGTACCAGCCCAGCCGCCGGGCCAGGGCCTCGTCGATCACCAGCACCCAGGTGGGCTCGCTGGGCACCAGCGCCGCCAGCACCTTCTCGCCGTTGCGCACCCAACTGCCAGCCACCGCACGCGCGGTCACCTCGTGCTTCACGTCGTCGCGGAAATAGCTGGCGGGAAAGGTGAACTCGCCGGTCGCGCCGGTCGTGTCGACCGACGGCGTGAGCCAGACGATGGCGCCAACCCGCAACGGGTCGAGCTCGCGGCGCAGGGCCCGTCGGCCTTCGCGGGCCAGCAGGGCCAACGTCAACAGCACGCCCAGCCCCAACCCCAGGTTCGCCACCAGCACCGAGGTCTGGCGATCGCTGGCCCACTGCTTCTCACGCGCGCGCTCGGGGCGGGTGGGGTCGACGAGCAGCTCGACGCTGGCGCCACGGCCCAACCCTTCGGCGACCCGCGCGTCCATCGGTACGCCCGACGCGGTGTGCGAATCACCGTCGAGCGTGAAGAGCACCCGCATGGTCGCGGTGGCATGATCGCGCTCGTTCGGCGGCGGCAACGACACCTCGGCGACGGTGCCCTTCACGTCGATGGCGCGAGCCAGGAACTCGCGCTCGCCCGACAGCCAGGCGCGGGCCTCGAACCCCGCCCCCCACAGGCACGCCACCAACAGCAAGCCGACCGCCGCCACCACCGCCAGTCGACGCACCGCACCCGGCAACTGGGTCAGCGAGACCTTTCGCGGGGCGCCGGGAATCGCCAACTGGGCCATGGCGTCAGGTCCCCTTCCCCTTCAACTGCTGCTTCCAGGCGGCGATCTTGGTGAGCGCCTCGAGCGGAGTCGAGCCGTCGACGCTGAAGGCCGCCAGCGCCGCCAACACCGCCGTGGCCGACGCGTCGACCAGCGTGGCCGGCACTCGTTCTGCGCCGAAAAGCCCCAGTTGCGAGGTGTCGACCGGTGGCGTCGGCGCGGCCTTCGCGGGCCCGGTGGCGCGGCGGGCCAGGCGCGGGCGACCGGCCTCGTCGAATTCGCCGGCCTCGAGGTTCTTGAGCAGCTCGCGGGCCCGGGCCAGCACCTCGGGTGGCAGGCCGGCCAGACGCGCGACCTCGATGCCGTAGCTGCGGCTGGCGGCGCCGGCGATCAGCTTGCGCAGGAAGATCACCTTGCCGTCGGTCTCACGCACCGCGATCGAGCAGTTCTGCACCCGGGGCTTCTCGCGGGCCAGGTCGGTCAGCTCGTGGTAGTGCGTGGCGAAGAGCGTGCGCGCGCCGGTGCGATCGTGCAGGTGCTCGGCCACCGCCCAGGCGATGGACAGGCCGTCGAAGGTCGACGTGCCTCGGCCGATTTCGTCGAGCACCACCAGGCTGCGCCGGGTCGCGTGGTGCAAGATGTTGGCGGTCTCGATCATCTCGACCATGAAGGTCGAATGGCCGCGCGCCAGGTTGTCGCTGGCACCCACGCGGGTGAAGACGCGATCGCACAGCCCGATGCGCGCCGACTTCGCGGGCACGAAGCAGCCGGCCTGCGCCATGATCACCGTGATCGCGGTCTGCCGCATCACCGTGCTCTTGCCGGCCATGTTGGGCCCGGTGATGATCAACACCTGCGCCGCTTCGCGATCGAGCGTCACGTCGTTGGGAATGAAGCTGTCGCCTCCCAGCGCCTTCTCGACCACCGGGTGCCGCCCTCCGACGATGGCCAGCACGCTCGACTCGTCGATGGTGGGGCGCACGTACCCGTTCTCGACCGAGACGCGGGCGAAGGAAATGAGTGCGTCGAGCGTGGCCACTGCTTCGGCCGCCGCGCGCAGGGCACCGGCGCGCGAGACCACCAGCGCGCGCAGTTCGTCGAAGAGCCGCTGTTCGATCACCGCGCGCTTCTCGTCGGCGGTCAGCACCTTTTCCCCGTAGACCTTCAGCTCTTCGGTGACGTAGCGCTCGCCGCCGACGGTCGTCTGCTTGCGAATCCATTCCCGGGGGACCAGGTGCAGGTTGGCCTTGGTGACCTCGAGGAAATAGCCGAACACCTTGTTGAAGCGCACCTTGAGCGACGCGATGCCGGTGCGCTCGCGTTCGCGCAGCTCGAGCTTGAGCAGGAAGTCCTTCCCCGTGGTCGCCAGGTCGAGGTACCCGTCGAGCTCCTGGTGGTAGCCGTGGCGAATGAAGCCGCCGTCGGCGACGACCGCGGGAGGCTCGTCGACCAGCGCCGCGTCGAGCGTCTTCGCCAGCGACGAAATCGATTCCTGCGAGAGCGGCCCCACCAGCCCGGCCAGCAAGGCGCTCTTCGAATTCACCAGTCGGCTCGAGAGTTCGGGCAGCGCCAGCAACGAGCGCCCGAGCGCCTTGAGATCGCGCGGGCCTCCCGAGCTCAGCGACAGCCGCCCGCACAACCGCTCGATGTCGGCGACCGTCTTGAGCCGGTCGATCAACGCCTCGCGCGCGGTGGCCGATTCGGTGAGCTCGGCCACCGCGTCGAGCCGCGCGTCGATGGCCTTCACCTCGGCCAGCGGCGTGGTCAACCAGCGCGAGAGCTTGCGCGCGCCCAGCGGGGTGACCGAGCGATCGAGCACGCCCACCAGGCTGCCGCTACGCGCGTTGTCCTTGAGCGTGCGCACCAGCTCGAGGTTCGCGCGCGAGGCTTCGTCGATCAGCAGCCACCCGCCCCGCTGCTGCAGCGAGAGCCGGTCGACGTGGGCTGCGGCGCTCTTCTGGGTGTCCTTCAGGTAGCGCAGGGCCGCGGCCGCAGCGCCAATCGACGGCGAGCTGGTCTTCAGCCCAAAGCCTTCGAGCGACTGCACGCCGAAGTGCTGTTGCAGGAAGGCCCGCGACCGCTTCGAATCGAACGCGTCGCCGTCGAGCGTGGCCGTGGTGGGCCGCCGGGGAAACGCCGCGAGCACCGGCTCGGCCTCGGCCTCGAGCCCGGTGGGAAGCAGCACTTCGCGCGGCGCCAGGCGCGAGAGTTCGTCGAGCAGCACGTCGAGCGGAGCGGCCTCGAAGGCCAGGAATTCTCCAGTCGACGCGTCGATGGCGGCCGCGCCCCACGGCTCGCCGGGCAAGACCGCGAGCAGGAAGTTGTTCTCGCGGGCCTCGAGCACGTCGTCGTCGAGCACCATGCCCGGGGTGACGATGCGCACCACCTCGCGCTTGACGATGCCCTTGCCGGGCGGCTCGAGCTGCTCGCAGATGGCCACCTTCTGACCGGCCTCGATCAGCCGCGCGATGTAGCGACGCACCGCGTGGTACGGCACCCCGGCCATGGGTACCCGATCGAGCCCCTTGGCGCGCGAGGTGAGCGTGATGCCCAGCAGCTCGGAGGCCTTGATCGCATCGTCGAAGAACAGCTCGTAGAAGTCGCCCAGGCGGAAGAGCAACAGCGCGCCCGGGTTCTGGGCCTTGACCTCGAGGTACTGCTTCATCATGGGCGTCAGGGTCGCGACGTCGACGATTTCCGTCGGCGCGTCAGCCTGCTTGCCCGTCTGTTCGGTCGTCTCGGTGTCAGCCACGCTGGTCCCCCTTTACCCCGCCCGTCGTCCAACGCGTATCTCTACCACCGAGGGCTGACACCCCCGCGGCACGGACGGCGATCAGGGGCGATCAGGCCCCACGCACGACCGCGCGCTGCGCGAGCCCTGCCGAGAGCTGGAGCAGGCTGGCGAGCCCGCGCAGCCCTTCGCTCCACGCAAGCACGGTCACCGGAGAGAGGTGCAGCCAGTCGCCGACGGTGTCGGACGCGTCGATTCCCAGCCAGCAGAAGGTGCTGGCGGCGAGCAGCCCCCAGGTCCACGCGAGCGGGCCGCCCAGGAGCGAACGGGCCGTCAGGACCAGGGGCCCGAGCACCAACACCGACACCACGTCACCCACCGTCGAGACGAGCGGGTGCAACTGATCAGGGTTGCCGCCGAAGGCGGCGCTGGCCTGCTGCCAGAGCGTCGGCCCGAGCAACCCCAGCGTCACCAGCCCCAGGGTGCCTTCGAGCGCCCAGAACCCCGCGCG
>CAIWFK010000506.1 GCA_903911905.1 uncultured Myxococcales bacterium | reverse complement strand
GTCGCGCTGGTCGCCTTCGCCACCGACCTGGCGCGTGGGGCGACCAGGTTCCCCGGCCTGCGCCTGGCGACCTTCGTGCTGGGCTTCTTCGCCACCGAGATCGCCGGGCTCTCGATGCTGCTCGTCGTGTGCCTGACCAGCGTGGGCGCCCGGCGGGTGGCGCTCGTGTACCGGGTGCAGGGCGTCTACACGCAGCTCCATTTCCGGGCGGTCAGCGCCATCTTCTCGCTGCGCTTCGAGTGCGAAGGGCAGGCGCTGGGCGCGTCGGGCCCGATGCTGGTGCTGGTGCGTCACGCGAGCATGATCGACACCCTGGTGCCTGCGGTCTTCATCGCCAACGTGCACGGCGTGCGGCTGCGCTACGTGCTCAAGGCCGAGCTGCTGGCCGAGCCCTGTCTCGACGTGGCGGGCCAGTTGCTGCCCAACCACTTCGTGCGGCGCGGCACCCGGGACGCCGCCGAGATCGACGCGGTGCGCGCCCTGAAGCAGAACCTGGGGCCGAACGACGGCGTGCTGATCTTCCCCGAGGGAACGCTCTTCACGCCGCGCGCCCGCCAGAAGGCCCTCGAAGGCCCGCTGCAAGCCCAGGCGAGGGAACTGACGCACCTGCTGCCCATCAAGCCCGGGGGCGTGCTGGCCCTGCTCGACGCGGCGCCGGCCTGCGACGTGGTGGTGGTCGGGCACGCAGGCCTGGGAGGCTTCGCGCGCCTCGCCGACATCTGGCGGGGCGGCCTGGTGGGGCGCACCATCAAGGTGAGGTTCTGGCGCCGGCCGGCGAGCGAGGTTCCGCCCGACCCCGACGCGAGGCTGCGCTGGCTGCACGAATGGTGGAAGCAGATCGACCAGTGGCTGGAGGTCACCGAATGACGCTGATCGTCTCGACCCTCGCGCTGTGCATGGTGGCCCTGTGGCTGTGGTCGCTGCCCCTGAAGAACTCGAGCATCGTCGACATCTTCTGGGGGCTGGGCTTCGTGATCGTCGCCTGGCTGGCGTGGTGGCAATGGCCGACCTCGCCTCGCGGAACGCTGACCGTCGCGCTGGTGACCACCTGGGGCGTGAGGCTGGCGGCGTACCTCGCGTGGCGCAACATCGGAAAGGGCGAAGACCCCCGCTACACGGCCATGCGAAACCGGCACGGCGCGGCGTGGTGGTGGCGCAGCCTGCCCATCGTCTTCGGGCTGCAAGGGGTGCTGGTGCTGATCATCGGCGTGCCGGTCGCGCAGGCCATCATCCTCGGCGGTGAGCTGGGCGTGCTCGACGCGGTGGGCGCGGCGCTGGTGGTGGTCGGCGTGTCGTTCGAGACCATCGGCGACCTGCAACTGGCGGCCTTCAAGCGCGCCAACGCCGGCAAGGGGCTGGTGATGGACCGCGGGCTGTGGCGGTACACCCGCCACCCCAACTACTTCGGCGACGCGGTCACCTGGTGGGGCCTGTTCACCATTGCCCTGGGCGCCGGGGCGTGGTGGGCGGTGTTCAGCCCGGCGCTGATGACCACTCTGCTGGTGCGGGTCTCGGGGGTCTCGCTGCTCGAGAAGACGATGAAGAAACGACCGGGGTACGACGAGTACATTCGCCGGACCAGCTCGTTCTTCCCGCGGCCGCCGAAGCCGTGACCCGCGCCGCCCTGCCCTGGCTGGTGCTGGTGATCGTCGGCGGCTGCCAGTGCCTGCAGCCAGTGCGCGAGTGCCCGCCCGACTGCGACCTGGTGTGCGCGGCGTGGGACGGCGGCGGCGTTCCCGGACCCGACGCTGGCGAGGGGGGCGTGCCGGGCTTCACCTTTCTGGGCGACACCTGCAACGATCAGCCGATCACCTTGCCGGTGACCACGCCCGGGGTCTTCGCGTCGCTGCCCGACTGCATCGCCTGCGGCTGCGCGGCGCAACTCCAGCGCCCCGGCCTTCTGGGCGCGAACACCGTCTGCACCGAGCTGCGCGTGTGGACCAACAGCCCCGAGTGGATTCCGCGGGCCTTCCCCGAGCTGACCCCGGGCGTCTGCAACGCGCAGTGGTGCGTGGTGTGGAAGGCCCGCTCCGACGCGGGCGAGGCGCTGGGTGACGCCGGGCTCGCGCGGGCGTGCCAGGCGACGCTGGTGACCAACGTCTACCTGGTCGACTGCGCACAGGCCGGCCCCTGACCGTTCAGGGCTCGCCGCGGCGTGACCCGGCGGGCCGTTCCTTGTACCGGCGAATGGCCCCCGAGAGGATTTCGCCGATGAGCGTGCGGTAGTCCATGCCGTCGCCCTGGGCGATGAGCACCAGGTCGCTCCAGCCAGGGGTCAACCCGGGCAGCGGGTTGCACTCGAGGAAGAAGATGCGGCCGGTCTCGTCCATGCGGAAGTCGATGCGAGCGACGTCGCGGCAGCCCAGGGCCATGAAGGCGCCACGCGCCGCGGTGCGCAGCCGCTCGAGCATGTTGGCCTCGAGCTTCGCGGGCACCTCGTACTTGATGCGATCGTTGGCCTCGAGCTTGTCCTCGAACTTGTAGATGGGGTTGCGGTCGGTCTTGTCGGTGAAGACGATCTCCATCGGCGGCATCACCAGCGGGCGACGCTCGCCCAGCAGGCCCACGGTGAACTCGCGCCCGCCGATGTAGTCCTCGATCAGCACCGGCTGCTGGTAGCGATCGACCAGTTCCTTGACCACCTCGCGAAGCTCGGGCTCGTTGTTGGCCACGCTCTTCTTCACCACGCCCTTGCTGCTGCCCTCGGCCACGGGCTTGACCATCAACGGCCAGCGGGTGAACTGCTTGTCCAGTCGCTCGCGACCGGTGTTCATCAACTGGAAGTTGGGGGTGTCGATGCCCGCCGCGCGCACCACCTTCTTCGCCAGGCCCTTGTCGAGCGCGAGCGAGAGCGTGGCCGGGTCCGACCCGGTGTACGGTATGTCGAGCAGCTCGAGCAGCGCCGGCACCTGGCTCTCGCGGTTTCGGCCGCGGAACCCTTCGGCGATGTTGAAGACCACGTCGACCGGAGTGGTCGACAGCAGCATCGGCAGGTCGGGGCTGGCCTCGAGATCGATCACCTCGTGACCGTGGCTGGCGATGGCCTCTCGAATCGCCTGGAGGGTCGAGGGCGAATCGTATTCGGCCTCGCGGTCCTCGACGCCCTCGGCGGTCGAGGCCGGCTTGATGCGTTTGACGTTGAAGGTGAAGCCCACCTTGAGCGGGCCACGCCGCGTCGCGCGCGAGAGCCCGCGCTGCTTGTCGCGAATCTTGTACCGGCGGGCCGCGTTCTGCAGCACCCCGTCGATGACCCCGTCGAAGTGCAACCCCTCGAGCTCGGCAGCCGCGTAGATCGACGCGCCCGGTTCGAGCGAGGGGAGCGCGTTGATTTCCAGGAAGTACGGCACGCCCGCGTCCGACAGGCGGAAGTCGATGCGCCCCAGGTCCTTGCAGTCGAGCTTCTTGATGATGGTGCGCGCCATCTTGCGCACCCGGTCGGCCATCTCGGCCGAGATCTGCGCCGGGGCCCGCACGCTGACCGCCTTCTCGAACGTGGTCTTCAGCTCGTAGTCGTAGATGGCGTACTTGCGCGTGTGCGCCTGGGTGTACTTCTCGTCGAGCACGTACTCGACCGGGGTCAGCACCCCGTCGTACTCGTTGTCGACGTGCTCGAGGAACGGCACCGTCAGGTCCTTCCCGGTGATGAATTCTTCGACCAGCACGCCCGCGGGGTAGCGCGCCAGGGCCTCGGCCACCCGGGTGCGCAGGGCCTCGACGTTCTCGGCCACCGAGTCCTGCGAGATGCCCTTGCTGCTGCCCTCGAAGTTGGGCTTGACGATCACCGGAAAGTGCAGGTCTTCGGGTCGCAGGTCGGCCAACTGCTCGACGAACTGCCAACCAGGCGTGCGAATGTGCTCTTCGCGAAGAATGAGCTTGGTCAGCTGCTTGTCGAGCGTGACCGCCAGCGCGTACGCCTCGCTGCCGGTGTAGGGGAACCCCAGCTCGTCGAAGAGCGCGGGAAAGAACGCCTCGCGGAACCGGCCGCGACGCCCCTCGGCGGTGTTGAAGATCAGATCGGGCGAGAAGGCCTCGAGCCGGGCCACGGTGCGCGAGGCCGGGCCGCTGACCTCCATGCGCTCGACCTTGTGGCCCAGTCGTTCGATGGCCGCAGCGATGGCAGAGACGGTCTGCTCCGTGTCGAACTCGGCTTCTTCTTCGGAGTCCGACAGCCTCAGGTTGTGCGTCAGCGCGATGCGCATGGGGTCACGAGTCTTCTCGGCGATCGCGAATGAGCGCGAGGTGTCGCCGGACCTGCGAGAGCTCGGCACCCGCCGAGGTGGGGGAAAATCGGGCGCCGGCACGGGCCGGGTTCTGCTGCTGCGACGATTCGCGTTGCGGCTGGTTCATCGATTCCTTGCCGTCGATGACCTGGGTCTGGGCCCACAGGTCGCCCAGGCGCACCCCTTCGGGGTCACGCAGGCACTGCACCGCTTCGATGGTGCCGATGACGACCAGGCCGCACACGAAGGCCTTCGCGCCCAGCTCGGGCATCATCGAAAGAATCAGAATCAGCCCGAACGGCGCGTTGCGCAGCACGCTGTCTCGGTGGCGCGCACCCGAGCGGGTGGGCACGAACATCACCTTGACCCCGAAGAGCTTCTTGCCCGGGCTCTGGCCCTGCAGCATGCCGTCGGCGAAGAGCAGGTAGATGAGCGCGATGACGATGCCCGCGGGCCCGGTCGACTGGTACAGCGCCCAGGCGATGGCCACGTCGGCCAGGCGCGCGCCGGCGCGCAGCAGCAGCGAGGCCTTGGGGTACCTGGGCTCGTCGGGGTCGACCAGCCGCAGCCGTGAAGGGTCGACGTTCATGCGTCACCCGGCTCGTCGTCGGCCAGGGCCTTGAGCCGTTCCCAGGCATCGGGCAGCGGCCCCGAGGCCTGCTGGGGCTCGCTGACCAGCCGCGCGAAGTGCGCCTGCGCCACCTCGACCGAGCGACCGCCATCGGCCTCGGCTTCGTCGGGCTGCCCGTTCAGGGGCGCGCCTTCGCGGGTGAAGAAGACGAAGGCCATCGACGGGCGCTTGCTGCTCTCTCGCATCGCGAACTGCACGCCGTCGAAGGCCCACCCCAGCGCGACCCATTCGTTCACGGTGCGCTCGAGCGCCGCTTCGTCGACGTTCGAGAGTTCGACGACCTTGTAGTGCAGCGCGCGAGGCGCTGGTGCGCGGGCCGACGGCTTCGCCTCGCGCTCGGGCACGGCACGACGACGAGGGGGCTTGGCCTTCCGTGGGGGCATCGTCGGCATCTCGCCTCAGACCGAGGCGGCAATCAACTACCACCACACCGAGACGCGTGGGCGCTGGGTTTCGCCAGGCGCGACCGGAGCCTCGGCCGCCTCGACCCACAGCAGGCTGACCAGGGTCTGCGCACCGATGGCCCCCACGCCCGCCAGAATGTACGGCACGGGGCTGGCGAAGTGGTTCGACAGGATGAGCGCTGAAATCAGCAGCACCGCGCCCGCCACGCCGGCCCCGAACACGTTCGCGCGGACGATCTGCGCCACGCTGGGGTTGAACTTGAGCGTGGCCAGCGCCATCGCCGCCGCGCCGATGGCCGGAGTGAGCATGATGGCGTCCATGCCGCTGCGCAGGCTGCCCCCGGCCCCCGTCGAGGCCACGATGCCCAGAATGAGCGCCGTGTAGATCGCCGCCCACGCCCCGCCCGTCGTGATGAGCGCGCCCTTGTTGAGCGCGAGATCGCCGCCGCCGACGATGGCCGTCAGCCAGCCGCCCGCAGTCGCGCCGATCAGCGTCAGCCACGAAATGGCGTACGGGTCCTTCGTCAGCAGATCGCTGAAGCCACCCAGGAACATGCCGCCGAAGAACGAATTGATGATGCCGAAGTTGGCGGTGCGCTCACTCATCCAATGCGTGAATTGCCAGACCGCCGAGCCCGCGAACCCCACCGCGGCGCCGCCGAGGCCGCCTGCCAGGTAGGCGACGCGCGCGTTCTCGTTGGTGAAGCTGCCCGGCGTGGGGTCGATGAGCCGGGGAATCATCTGCGTCGCCAGCACACCCAGGCCGGTCTGGAAGGTGTGGTGCATGATGAAGGTGAAGCTGCCGGGGCCCGAGAGGAACGCGCCTTCACGCGGGTGACCGTCGATCATCGCGGTGGGGCCCACCTGCTCGAACTGCGCCGGGCGCTGGTCGAGCTGCTCGGGCGGCGGTGGCATGGGCGGCGTGGCGTCGAAGGTGCGGGTCTGGGCCGGCACCGGAGGCGGCACGGGTTCGGCGGTCGGCATCGCCGGGGGCGCTTCGAGCGCCGGCGTGGGAGGCGGCGGCTCGACCGGCGCGCCCGCGTCGTACGGCTGGTCTCCGGGGAAGGGCACCACCACCACCTTGGGCGCGAGATCGGGCGTGGCCTGGGCGAACGCGGTGGTCGCCAGCAACGCGGCGATGAACACCAGCAAGGCGGTGTCGGACACACGGGCCCTGCGGAAGAGGCCCGGCACCGACCCCAGCGAGTCGTTGGTCATGCTGGGAAACATAGCGCGCTTCACGTACAGGTCAGCCATGGCGAATTCCCCGACCGTCGACGGCCTCGCGACGCCCCG
>CAIWFK010000505.1 GCA_903911905.1 uncultured Myxococcales bacterium | reverse complement strand
TTCGGCCGCCGACGAGGCCAGCCTTCGCGACGAGGTGCGGGCCGAGGCCCGGCACGCCTTCGACGAACTCAAGGCCCACACCGCGAAGCGCAACGCGCTCAAGGCCGAGTTCCCCATGGCCCAGGCGCCGCACAAGTACGTGATCGTCGCCACCGGCAACATCTTCGACGACGTCGACCAGGCGCGCGCCGCGGCCCAGGCGGGCGCCGACGTGATCGCGGTGATCCGCTCGACCGCCCAGTCACTGCTCGACTACGTGCCCCAGGGTGCCACCACCGAGGGCTACGGCGGCACCTACGCCACCCAGGAAAACTTCCGCATCATGCGCGAGGCCCTCGACGACGAGTCGCGCAAGCTCAAGCGCTACGTCGAGTTGACCAATTACTCGTCGGGGCTCGCCATGCCCGAAATCGCCTTCATGGCGGCGTGGGAGCGGCTCGACATGCTGCTCAACGACGCGATGTACGGCATTCTGTTCCGCGACATCAACCTGCGCCGCACCTTCATCGATCAGTACTTCTCGCGGCGCATCTGCGCGGCGGCCGGCATCATCATCAACACCGGCGAAGACAACTACATCACCACCGCCGACGCCTACGACGCGGCCCACACCGTCATCGCCTCGCAGTTCATCAACGAGTGCTTCGCGCACCGCGCGGGCCTGGCCGACTGGCAATTGGGTATCGGCCATTCGTACGAAATCGACCCCCACCGCCCCGACACCCTGTTGCTCGAGCTCTCGCAGGCCATGCTGGTGCGCCGCTGTTTCCCCGACGCGCCGCTCAAGTACATGCCGCCCACCAAGCACAAGGAGACCGACATCTTCTTCAGCCACGCCTACGACGTGATGGCCGACCTGGTGGCGGTGTGGACCCGGCAGGGCATTCAACTGTTGGGCATGATGACCGAGGCCATGCATACCCCGTTGCTCGCCGACCGCTACGTGGCGCTCAAGTCGGCCAGCTACATTCACAAGGCCGCCCGCGGCATCGACGAGGAATTCACCGTGCGCGAAGACGGGAAGATCGCCAACCGCGCCCGCTTCGTCTTCGGCAAGGCGACCGAGCTGCTCGAGGAATGTCGGAAGGACGGCATGGTCGCCGCCATCGGCCGAGGCCGCTTCGGCGACGTCAAGCGCGCCGAGACCGGCGGCAAGGGTCTCGACGGCGTGATCGAGAAGGCTCCCGATTACTTCAACCCCTTCCTCGACCTCATGGAGGGCCGATGATCTCCGCGCTCACCCTGGCCCTGGCGCTCGCCGCCACCCCGGCCGACACGCTCACCCAGGTCAGTCTGCAGGGCCTGACCTTCAAGGCACCCACCAGTTGGTCGAAGGAAGCGCCCGACGACAACACCCTGGAATGGACCGCGCCTGGCGAGGTCGGCAAGGTGGCGGTCTCGGCCTTTCCGTTCGAGAAGCCCATTCCCCCCGCGGCCTGCATGAAGAAGATGCTCGACGCGGTCGGCAAGGACGGCTTCGAGACCTTCTCGCTCGACGCGCAACCCGCGGCGAAGAAGGTGACCAGCGACTACGTGGGGCAGGGAGAGGGCGCCAAGGCCGACGCCAACCGGGTGACGACCACCACCGTGCTGGGCTGCAACGGCAAGGTGAAGTGGCTCATCACGCTCACCACCAGGACCTCCGAGGCCGTGCGCCTGGGGCCGGTCAGCAAGCGCATCATCGACTCGGTGTCCTACGGGAAATGACATGACCTCGACCCGCGAGAAACAGCTCATTCGCGCCTATGGCGATCGCCGTGACGACGGCGTCATTCAGCTCTCGTTCACCCTGCCGGTGGCCGCTTCCGAGAAGGCCAAGGAAGCCGCGCAGCTCTATTGCAAGCAACTGGGGCTGACCGAGGTGAAGGTGGCGGCCATGGAACGGGCCGCCGACACCTACAGCTTCTTCGTGGTCTACGCGAAGTCGCCGGTGATCATCGACTACGCCGAGATCGATACGCCCGAGATCGTGATCAAGAAGCGCGGCTTCGACGACCTCAACGCCTTCATCGAAGAGCACCTCGCCCGGCGCCTGGTGGTCTTCGGGGCCTGCACCGGCACCGACACCCACACCGTGGGCATCGACGCCATCCTCAACATGAAGGGCTTCTCGGGCGACTACGGGCTCGAGCGCTACCCCTGGTTCGAGGCCTTCAACCTGGGCAGCCAGGTGCCGAACGCCGAGCTCATTCGCCGCGCGAAGGAAAAGAGCGCCGACGCCATTCTGGTCAGCCAGGTGGTGACCCAGCGTGACGTGCACAAGGACAACTCGCGCCAGTTCATCGAAGAGGCGAAGAAGGCCGGGGTGTACGGCAAGATGACCCTGCTGCTCGGCGGCCCGCGCGTCGATCACAAGCTGGCGCTCGAGCTCGGCTTCGACGCCGGCTTCGGCCCCGGTACCAAGCCCAGCGACGTCGCCAACTTCGTGGTGCACCAGGTCATGCAGCGGCTGGGCAAGGAAGCGAAGGGCACCGCCTTCGAAGGAGCGCCCCGGTGAGTGACGCGAAGCCGGGAGTCGGGCTGGAAGTGAAGCTGCGCCTGCGCATGTCGGCGCACGACGCGCACTATGGCGGTCACCTGGTCGATGGGGCCCGCATGCTCGGCCTGTTCGGCGACGTGGCCACCGAGCTGCTCATTCAGCTCGACGGCGACGAAGGGCTCTTCCGCGCGTACGATCAGGTCGAGTTCCTCGCTCCGGTCTACGCGGGTGACTACATCGAGGCCTGGGGCACCATTCGCGAGGTCGGCAACACCAGCCGCAAGATGAGCTTCGAGGCCCGCAAGGTCATTCGCGCCGCGCCCGAGATCAGCGCGTCGGCCGCCGTGATCCTGGACCCGCCGGTGATCGTCTGCCGGGCCAGCGGCACCTGCGTGACCCCCAAGGACAAGCAGCGGAGGACCTCATGAGCGCCATGCGCCCGATGGTGCTGACCTGCGCCATGGTCGGCGCCGAGGTGACCCGCGAGCAGACTCCGTACCTGCCCATCACCGCCGAGGAAATCGCCGAAGACGCCGCGAAGTGCCGCGAGGCCGGCGCGGCCATGGTGCACATTCACGTGCGCACCGCCACCGGGGCTCCCAGCCAGGACACCGAGCTCTTTCGAGCCGCCATTCGCGCCATTCGCCGCAGGTGCGACGTGCTGGTGCAGGTGTCGACCGGTGGCGCGGTCGGCATGTCGGCCGAGGAGCGCTGCGGCCCCCTGAAGCTGACCGGCCCCGACCGGCCCGACATGGCGACCCTGTCGACCGGCACGGTGAACTTCGGCAACGACGTGTTCTCGAACCCGCGCCCGCTCATTCGCGAGATCGCCACGCGCATCAAGACGCTGGGGCTCAAGCCCGAACTCGAGTGCTTCGACGTGGGCATGATCGACGAGGCCCGCGCCCTCGAGAAGGAAGGGTTCATCAGCCTGCCCGCGCACTTCGACTTCGTGCTCGGCGTGGGCGGGGCACTGGCGGCCTCGCCCGAAGCGCTCGACTTCATGCGCTCGTACATTCCTGCGGGCTCGACGTGGACCTGTGCGGCCATGGGCCGCCACCAGTTGCCCTTCGTCGAGCTGTCGGCCGAACGGGGCGGGAACGCGCGCGTGGGCCTCGAAGACAACATCTTCCTCTCGAAGGGCGTGCTGGCGAAGGGCAACCACGAACTGGTCGCCGACGCCGCGAAGCGCGCGCAGGCCAGGGGGCGTCGACTGGCCACTCCACAGGAAGCGCGCGAGCTGCTGCGCCTGGGCTGACGAGCATGAACCTGCGTACGGCGCTGCTGCTGGGGCTGTGTGCGTGCGGCGCGACCGAGACACCGACGCTGTCCACCACTGGCCCCGTGACGGGCGAAGTGCAGGTCCCGGCCGGGCTCTCGGGTGATGCCTGGCTCTTCCTCTACCGACCCAATGAAGGCCCGCCCGCGAGCGCCGCAGCGCCAGCGTGGGTGACCGCGGTGAGCGCAGGGCGGCTGACGACCGACCCCCACTTCGTCTTCGCCGGCGTCGACCCCAACCCCTTCCGGCTCTGGGGGCTGCTCGACGTCGACGGCAACTTCGACGCGCAGGTCGACGTGCTCTCGCAGCCGACCCTCGGCGATCGCGTCTCGGCCGTGGCGCCGATGATCAACGTGCAGCCGGGTCGTGGCGCGCAGAGCGATCTGACCATCGCGCAGCTGGTGCCCTCGAACCCGCCCTCGTTCTCGCTGCAGGGGTACCCCGACGGCGACGTGACCCTCGACGCGCCTCAGGGCGGGGTGACCACGCTGGTGCTCCAGTCTGACCCGGTTGGAAAATTCAACCCAGGGCAGACCGCGATCGAGCTGGGCCTGGTCGACGCGAACGGCGATGGCCGGCCCGACGACGCGAACGGTGACGGGGTGCCCGACCTCTCGTTGCAGGTGCTGCTGCACTGGCTTCCCCGGCCGGGGCAGTTGGCCGCAGGTCAGGTGGTGGTGCCCGTGGTGTTCGACCCTTCTCCGTTTCTCGGGGTGTTGCAGGGCCGGCTGGGGCTCTCGGTGAAGGCAGATCACCTACAGATCGCGCTCTCGCCGACCTCGACCCTGGTCACGACCGACGCGCAGGGCCGGCAGCAGACCACCGCGCTCGCGTCACCGCCGACGGGTGACTACGAGCTGGTGCTGCTGACGACTGCCGGTCAGTTCTGGCGGGTGCCGAACCAGTTGGGGCCCACGGTTTCGTCGCAGGCGGTGAGGTTGCACTTCGATCGCCAGGGACCCTGACGTAAGCTGTCCCGCTCAGGCATGTCCGTCAGCACGACCCCCGAATCAGATGCGGTCATCGCCAACCCCTTGAGGGCGAGCGGGCTCGTCGACGGCCCCGGCCTCGATCGCGCTCGGCAGTACGCGCGCGAGAACGGCAGCCTGTTGTCCGACGCGTTGCTGCGCATGAACCTGGTGAAGGAACAGGACTTCCTTCGCGTCTTCGCCGAGCTCTACTCGACGCGCTTCGTGAAGGCGGAAAAGCTGCGCACGCTCAAGCTCGACGAGGCGCTGCTCGAGCGCGTCGGGGTGCGCCTGGCCGAGCGGCTGCGCATGTGCCCCATTCGGTGGGACCCGGCGAACGCCGAGCTGCACGTCGTCGCCGGCGCGCCGCTCTCGAGCAACCTCGAGCCCGAGCTGCGGCAGTTGCTGGGCGCGCGGGTGGTCACCGTCTACGTCGCCACCGCGGGCGCGGTGTCGGCGCTCATTCGCAAGGCCTTCTACCGCCAGGACGACGCGTTCGCGCAGGTCACCGCCAATGGCGCGGGCCAGGGTTGCCCCAGGTCACCGGCAAGGTCGAGATCGGCGACACCGAAGAAGAGCCGCCCCAGGAACGCACCACCATCTCGCGCATGGACGAGCGCGACACCAACACCGTCGACGTCGCGCCCTCGTTGATGATCAGCGCTCCGTTGCCGGCGCCGCCAGCGCCGATGTCGTCGCGGCCGTCGGGGTCCATGTCGAACCGGTCGACCGCGGCGCCGGTGACCACCAACGTCGCGCCCGTCTCGCCGTTCGCGCCCTCGGTGATTTCCCAGTTGGCCGGCACGGCGAGCACCGACACCATCGTTCCTGCGCCGCGAAGCGAAGGGAAGACCGAAGGCAAGACGGTGATGGTGAACCTCGAGGCGCTCACCATCGCCACCCTGCGCCGCGAGAACGCCCGGTACCGGGTCGCGCAGGAGTTCCACCGCCGGGTCACCCTCGAGCGCTCGGTCGAGACGATGGTCGACCGCATTCTGTCGGTGATCTTCGAGCTGGTCGCCGCCGACGGCGCCGCGGTGTGGATGTCGTCTGGCCAGTACGCCTCGAAGTCGAAGGACGGCACGCGCAAGATCGAGGTGCCGCGCGCGGTGATCGAGCAGGCGCTGGCCTCGACCTCAGGCGGCGTGCTGACCCACAACGCCCTGCTCGACGAGCGCTTCGATCGCTCGCAGAGCGTGATGGTGCGCGGGGTGAAGAGCGTGATGGCGGTGCCGATGCGCACCGCCAGCCAGACCATCGGCATTCTCTACGTCGAGTCGGTGTCGATGAGCGCGGCCTTCACCGACGACGACCTGCCGCTGCTCGACTCGATCGCGGCCCAGGCCGCGATCCTCCTCGACAACGCAGCCCTGGTGGCCCAGGTTCAGAAGGAAATGGAGACCCGCATCGGGCTCTCGCGCTTCCTCTCGCAGGCCGCGGTCGACGAGGTGCTCTCGGGCCGCATGAAGGTGAAGCTCGAGGGTGGAGCCAGCGACATCACGGTGCTCTTCGCCGACATTCGCGGTTTCACCACGCTCAGCGCCCACATGCGCCCGGAAGAGGTGGTGCGCTTCCTCAACACCTTCTTCGGCGAAGCGGTGGACGCGGTCGAGAAGTACGGCGGCATCGTCGACAAGTTCATCGGCGACTGCGTGATGGCGCTGTGGGGCGCGGTCAGCCCTCGCGAAGACGACGCCCGAATGGCGATCAAGGCTGCGCTGGAAATGGTCGAGCGCGCGAGCACCATTCGGGTCAACGGTTCACCCCTGCAGGTGGGGGTCGGCATCAACACCGGCAGCGCGGTCGTCGGCGCCATCGGCGGCAAGAAGCGGTCGGACTACACGGCCATCGGCGCCACGGTGAACCTGGCGGCGCGGCTGTGCGGCATCGCCGATGCGGGGTCGGTGCTGATCACCGCCGACACCCTGATGCGCGCGGGCCCGGGCGTGATGAACGAGGCCAACGAAGCGGTCATCTTGAAGGGCCTCGACACGCCCATGGTGCCGTACCGGGTGCGGGCCATCATGCAGCCGCTGCAGTTGAACCGCGTGACGACCAACCCCCGACTGCCCAAGCCCTGATACCGAGCAGGCCGGTGAATGACTTGTCGCGTCGCGCGTCGATGCTGGGGTAGACGCTCGCCTTCAAGGAGGTCTCGTGTTCGCTTCGATCATCACGCTGGTCGTCTGTGCTGCTCCGGTGGGTCCTTTGGCGTTCGTGCAATCGGCCGACGCCGAGGTCCAGAAGATCCTCCAGGGGAAGGACGCGACCACCGAGAAACTGGCGGCGCGGGCCGACGACTTCATCGACTTCGTCGAATTGGCGCACCGCGCCCTGGGCAAGCAATGGGACACGCTCAAGAAGCCGCAGCAGGACGACTTCTCGGCCACCATGAAGGGCGTGCTGCGCGCCAATTACGCGCAGAAGGCGCTCGGTGACGGCCGCAGCAACGCGAAGATCACCTACGGCGACGAGAAGGTCGAAGGCAACGAGGCCACGGTCGACACCACCATGACGGTGAAGGACGACACCTTGCCCGTGGTCTACAAGCTGTACCGCGCCGACCCGAAGAGCGGCTGGAAGATCTACGACGTCATCACCGACGACGTGTCGTTGGTCACCACGTACCAGGACTCGTTCAACAAGCAGATCGCCCAGAAGGGCTTCGACGGGTTGCTCAAGTCGCTCAAGGCCAAGCGGGAGCAGTTGGAGAAGAAGAAGCCCTGAGGGTGGGCGGTCTGGTCGGGTGCGAGCGCGCTGCGCCGACCAGCCCCTCGCCTCGAGCGGAAGTTCCCGTGCGTGGTTCTGTGTGCAATCCAACACGCGGCTCGTGGTCGTTCGAAGCAAGGCTCGCGCACGACCCCGCCCTTCGCTTCGAGGCGCTTCTGCTACCTCCGCCGGCGATCGATCAGCGATCGCAACGCATCCGTCGTCCGCCGAATCGACTGGCTCGACACGTTGGTCGCCCGCCAGGTCAGCGTCTCGACGGTATCGAACACCCGCTCCCGCATGGTCGGCGTGGTCGGCACCGGCTCTTGCGCGGCAGGCAGGGTAGGGCGGGGCAGCTGGGTGAACCACCGGCTCGAGCTGGGCGCTCGCAGCACGTAACTCCCAGGTCGTGCCACCACGGGCGGCTCCCGCGGCTCGTCGACGGCCGAGGGCGGCATCAACCGCCGGCCGATCTTCTCGAACGCCTCGAGCACCGTCTGCACCTGCCCATCGGTCGCGGTCGCGCTCATGCTGACCAGCAGCCGCGATTCCCCGGGCGCGACCCAGGCGCGCATGGCGATCGACACGTCGGCGAAGGCGTGCAGCCACTCGGCGCACAGCGAGGGCTCGCCGATCCACACCGGAATCCACGGCGTGACGGCCGGGCCCGTATCGAGCCCCAGGCGCTTGAGCCCACTGAGCAGCCGCTGCGCCACGTCGAACGCGCGGGTGGCCCGCTGCGGCTCGTCGCGGCGAATCTGCCAGGCCTTGGTGGCGGCGAGGACGGTGGGCGTAGAAGGAGCGCCCAGGTGGCCCCGCAGCGCCGCGATCACCGACTCTTCGGCCGCGATCACGGCGCCAGTACCGGGAATGCCGTACCCGAAGGAGGAGATGGAGACAGCGACCTGGTCCTGCAGCCCCAGGTGCTCCGTCACGCCGGCCCCGAGCGCACCGAGGGTGCCCAGCCCGTACCGGTCCACCGCGATCAGCGCCGACCCATGCTTCCCGCACACCTCGGCATAGCGGGGCAGGGGCGCCAGGTCGCCTTCGGTGGGGTGCACCGCATCGACCACCAGGCCCTCGAGCGCCGGCTGGGCAAGCAACTGCTCGGCCTCGTCGGGGTCGGCGACCACGGTGGCGTCGTGGGCCAGGGCCCGAGACCGGTCATCGACCGCAAAACGCCAGGTCGGCAGCACCCGCAGCGCTTCCCAGAGGTCGGGCACGATCAGCGCCGCCTTCTGGCCGAGCGCCCGCGCCAGGGTGGCCTCGAAGGCGACGGTGGCGGCCAGCGGGGCCCGGTGGAGCCCGAAGCGCTTGATCGCCGCGCTGGCCGCCTCGCGCACCCGGGCGTCCGACGCCAGGCCCAGCACGTCGTCGGTCGAGGCGCACAACCACCGCCCGCCGTCGACCTCGACTTCCCCCGAGCCGGGAATGGCCTCGGCCACGGCGTTCGACACCAGCCGCAAGCCCCGGTCGATCTGTCCCACGTCGAGCGCCACGAGCTGGTTGTAAGCCAGACGCTTGCCAGTCGACCAGCGCGCTGGTAGTTGGCGCTTCCCCGAACTTCCTCGGGCCGCACCGCCAGCCATCGTGCTGTGTGCGAGAGAAAGAAAGAAGGCAGTATGAAGGGTCTGATCGGCAAGAAGGTCGGTATGACGCAGGTGTTTTCGGCTGATGGCAACGCCATCCCCGTCACGGTGATCGACGTCTCGACCTGTGAAGTCGTCGGCAAGCGCACCCAGGCGACCGACGAGTACACTGCGGTCGTCCTCGGCATCGAAGACGCCAAGGAAAAGCACCTCACCAAGGCCCAGATCGGCTCGTTCAAGAAGGCTGGCGCGAAGGCCAAGCGCATCTTGAAGGAATTCCGCGTGTCCGAGGCTGACCTCGCCACCTTCAACGTGGGCGACGCGGTCAAGCCCGAGAACTTCTTCAAGGTCGGCGAGCTGGTCGACGTGCAGGGCGTGACCAAGGGTCGCGGCTACCAGGGCGTCATGAAGCGCTGGAACTTCCGCGGCTTCGGCCAGACCCACGGTACGCACGAGTACCGCCGGCACCCGGGCGCCATCGGTCAGCGCAAGACGCCGGGTCGCGTGTACCCGAACAAGAAGCTGCCCGGTCACTACGGCGTCGAGAAGGTCTCGATGACCAACCTGACCGTGGTCGAGATCATCGCCGAGAAGAACCTGATCCTGGTTCAGGGCGCGGTCCCTGGCCACAACGACGGCCTGGTGGTGGTCAAGCCGGCCATCAAGTCGGCGATGCGCGCGGCCCACAAGGCCAAGAAGTAAGCGCTCCTCACTTCAAGCAGGTCCCGCGACCCCGGCGAGCCACGAGCTCTCCGGGGTCGATGCGTTAACCGCCCAATCCACCGTCATTATTCGGTGTGGAGCCGCCGTGGGAACGTGCTATCTCCCGCGCCCTTCGTTGCACCTCGTTTCGTGAGCCAAAGGTGATGCGCGTGAACCGAAGAACCCTGAAGACCGTCGGCTGCCTGCTGGTGGCGCTGCTGTCCACGATGGCGAGCGCGTCGTCGAGCGTCGCCCCGAACGATGACTCGTCGTTGGTCGAGAAGGTCGCGGTGCGCAATCGCCTGTTCACCGTCGACAAGCGCTTCGAACTCGGCGTGAACGTCGGCCTCACGTTCCTCAGCCGCCTGACCGAGCACTACACCTTCAACCTCTCGGGCGCGTACAACGTCACCGACTGGTTCGCGGTCGAAGCGCGACTCGGGTACGCGTACTCGCGCCACACCTCGACGGCCGACGACGTGTCGGCGCAGTTCCTGGCGAGCGCCGCCAAGTCGAAGATCGATGACCTCTCGGACATGTGGGAAATGACCGCGCACGGCGTGGTCGGCGTTCGCTTCCAGCCGATCTACGGCAAGATCAACCTGGTCTCGGACCTGGCGATTCACTTCCAGGTCTACGGCTGGCTGGGCGGCGGCGCGGCGCTCTTCAAGCGTGAGTCGCCGCTGATCTGCGTGCAGAAGAGCGGCAACACCTGCAGCCAGTACTTCACGCAGAACCAGGTGGGCCCGGTGGTCTCGCTGGCGCTCGGGTTCCGCTTCTTCATTCCCACCACGCAGAACCACTCGATCCACCTCGAGTTCCGCGACTGGAGCTACCTCGACTCGTATTACCAGAACGTCGATCGCGCCACCGCGAGCGTGGCCAACCAGACTGCTGGCGGCACGCTCTCGCCCAACGCGGGCGTGACCAACCTGACCCAGTGGGACATCGGCTACCAGTACATCTTCTGACGGACTCGACCATGCGAACGACCATGCTTCTGGCAGCACTGATCTGGGTCAGCACCGCGCAGGCCGCGCCGTCACCCGCCCCCTTGAAGACCGACGCGCCCCTGCTGGCTCAGGCCACCAAGCCGGCCGCGAACGACGACGACGACGACGAGCCCACCAAGCCGTCGACCCCGGCGAAGACCACGCCGACGGCCACCACGCCTGCCGCGACCACGCCGGCGTCGAAGACCGCTCCGGCGGTGACCGCGACTCCGGCGACGGCCGCTCCCGCGGCGACCAGCGCCGAGACCGATCAGATGAAGTTGATCTCGGGCGCGCCGCTGGCCGACCCGAACGTCGCGGTGCACATCGTCGAGCGCAAGGAGTTCTCGGACTCGGGGCGCCGGGAAATCGTGCTCTTCCCTGCGGCCATTCAGATCAACGGCAAGTTCACGCAGACCTTCGGCACGCTGCTCTCGTTCGTGTACCACCTGCAAGAGAACTTCGGCCTGCAGATCACCGGCGGCTACAACTGGTTCAACAACGAGTCGGCCTTCAACGGCGAGCTCGTCACCAAGGCCAGCGTGCAGGCGCAGACCGCGACCTCGCTGCTGCAGGTGTGGGACGTGCTGGCCGGCGTCGAAGTGACGCCGGTGTACGCGAAGTTTGCCTTCTTCGACGGCACGCTCGGTCACTTCGACCTCGTCCTCAACGGCGGCGCTGGGCTCGGCGGCACGCGCCACCAGCTCAAGCCCGAAAGCGTTCGCCAGGACGGCTCCACTTCGCCCGCGACCTTCGGTGACACGGGGGTGCGCTTCATGGGTGGCATCGGCGGCGGCTTCCGGCTTCGCCTGGGCGAGCACTTCGCGCTGCGCCTCGAGGTTCGCGACGTGGTCTACACCGCGCGCGCCGACCGGGTGAACGGCTGCAACGGCGACGACCTGCGCGCGATGGACGCCAAGCTCCGCGCTGGCCAGGACGTGGCGACCGCCACCGTCAGCGGGGGCTGCAAGCTCGAGACGTTCGTGGGAACCGACGCCAACGGCAACAAGAACTCGACCAACGTCCCGCTGGCGCTGTCGCTGGTGAAGACGCCGTCGTCCGACGTGCTCAACAACCTCGGCCTGTACATCGGCGCGTCGTTCATCTTCTAAGGCAAAGGCGACCAACCCAATGATTCGCTCGATTGCTCTCGCCGCAGCGCTCTTCGCCACCGTGGCCGCCGCGCAGGACCTGGCGGCCTACAACAAGGGCCTCTCGGCCTACAATTCGAACAACTTCGAAGACGCCGCGCGCAACTTCTTCGAGGTGACGAACACCACCACCGACAACGAGCTGCGGCTCAAGGCCGAGTACTACCTGGCCTCGAGCTTCCAGCGGTCGGGGCTGCCCTTCACGGCGTTCATCTACTTCACGCCGATCGTCAAGGCGGGGCCCACGCACCCATTCCACACCAAGGCGGTCGAGGCGTTCATCGCCCTGCAGGAACAGCTCAACGACGACTACCTGATTCCGTCGATCCTCAACAACAACTACGACAAGTTCAACGACGCCTGGGCGACGCTGCCGCTCGAGGTGCTGGCCCGCATCAACTACTTGATCGGCCGCATCTCGCACCGCAAGGGCCTGCTCGACGACGCCCGCCAGTTCCTGGAAGCGGTGCCCGACACCAGCGGCTACTACGCCCGCGCGCAGTACCTGCTGGGCATCACGCTCGCCGACCCGCGCTTCACCGCTGCTGACGACGCGACCCGCCGCCGCAACCTCGAGAAGGCCATCGACACCTTCCAGGGCGTGTTGAAGATCAAGACCAAGCAGGTCGACTACACCGACACCCAGCAGCTGACCTGGCTGGCGCTGGGCCGCACCAACTACAACGCCGGCGAGTTCCAGAAATCGGTCGAGTGGTACGAGAAGGTGCCGCGCTTCTCGAAGTACTGGGACCAGTCGCTGTTCGAGAACGGGTTCGCCCGCTTCCAGAACGACGACCTGGGTGGCGGCCTCGGCTCGCTGCAGGGCCTGTACGCGCCGCAGTTCGCCGGTGCCTTCCAGCCCGAGTCGTGGATTCTGACCTCGACCATCTATTACTTCTCGTGCCTGTACGACGAGTCGAAGGCCTCGTTGGCCGAGTTCGAGAAGATCTACCTGCCGATGGGCGAGAAGTTGAAGCCGCTGATCGAAGGCGACCAGAAGGACCTCAACAAGTTCTACACCCTCGTCTCGCAGCCCGAGAACGACAAGGTGCCGCGCGCGGTGCTCAACTGGGTGCGTTCGAACGAGCGCATGCTGGGCCTCTTCGACATGCTGACTGAGATCGAAAAGGAAAAGACCACCATCAACGCCAACCAGGCGTGGAAGTCGGCCAAGCTCTCGAGCGAACTGATTACCTACCTCGACCAGAACAAGGGCACGCTCGAGCAGGTCGCCGGAAATTTCGCCAAGTCGCGCCTGATGGAGGCGTACCGCACGGTGAAGGGCTTCGGTGACCAGGCCGAAATCATTCGCTTCGAGGTCGCCAAGGCCGAGAAGGAACTGGCCGAGACCGGCGTCGACACCCGCAAGGTGCTCGACAAGCAGACGCTCTACCGCCCGCACCCGCCTGCCGAGAACTGGAATTACTGGAAGTTCCAGGGCGAGTTCTGGCGAGACGAAATCGGGTACTACCAGTACACGCTCAAGCGCGGCTGCCCCGGCACCGCCAACTGAGCCGCTCGCTCAGCCTGAGGTTTTTCACGGCCCGGTGTCTTCTCGATTTTCGAGAAGGCCCGGGCTGTTTTCCTGTGCGCTTCCGCTGGTTTCCGCCCGGTCGCTGCTGCTAAGGGAGCCCACCTTTTCTTCCACGATGGGCTCGGTGTAGGTTCCGCGCGTTTTTTCCCCGACACAGGGAGCGATGATGAAGGCCTTCGCAGTTCGCGTTTTGTTCACCGTTTCACTGGTCGTCTCTTTCGGTGCGTTCGGCGCCGACGCGAAGGACGCGAAGAAGGCCGCCGCCGCGAAGAACGCGAAGGCTGACCCCAAGGGCGCTGCGAAGAAGCCCGAGGAGCGCAAGGGCCCGGCGAAGCTGGACGCCCGCGAGGCGCCCAAGGTCGAAGACGTCGAGCGTGAGGCCATCGCCGACAAGAAGCGCGACGAGTCGATCGAGTCGCTCAAGAAGATCATTCCCAAGATCGAAGACGGCAACCCGCAGAAGGCCGACATGTTCTTCCAGTTGAGCGAGCTCTACTGGGAAAAGTCGCGCTTCCTGAACCGCAAAGAAATGGTCGCCTTCTTCGCCTCGCAGAAGGAAGCCGACGAGAAGCGCAACAAGGGCGAGAAGGTCGCCGAGCCCAAGGAAGACCACCGCCAGTCCGAGCTCTACCGCTCGGAAACGATGCGCCTGTACGAGACCGTGCTGCGCGAGTACCCGACCTACGATCGCAAGGACGAGGTGCTCTTCAACCTCGGCTACAACCAGTACGAAATCGGCAAGCGCGACCAGGCCATCAAGCGCTACGAAGAACTGCTCAAGGGCTACCCGGGTTCGAAGTTCGTGGCCGACACCTACGTCCAGTTGGGCAACCACTACTTCGAAGTGGCCAACGTGCTCGAGAAGGCCAAGACCTACTACGAGAAGGCCTTCGCTTCGCCCAACCCGCGCATCAAGTCGTACGCGCTCTACAAGCTGGCGTGGTGCGACTTCAACGCCGGCGACCACGAGAAGGCGCTCAAGAAGCTGGAAGACGTGGTCGCGTTCGCCGAGAAGCAGGGAAAGGAAAAGACCTTCACCGACCTGAAGAACGAAGCGATGAACGACTCGATTCGCATGTTCGTCGAGTTGAACCGCGCCGACGACGCCATCGCCTACTACAAGGAGCACGCGGGCAAGAAGAAGCAGACCACGCTCATCAGCAAGCTGGCCGACGGGCTGCAGGGCGCCGGTCACCACGAGAACGCGATCAAGTCTTACCGCTACCTGCTCAACGACAACGCGGCGTCCGAATCGGCGCCCGACTACCAGCAGTCGATCATCAAGAGCTACGAAGGCCTGCGCCAGCGCGAGCAGGTCAAGGCCGAGGTCAAGAAGCTGGCCGAGCTCTACCGCCCGGGCAGCACCTGGTGGAAGGCGAACG
>CAIWFK010000504.1 GCA_903911905.1 uncultured Myxococcales bacterium | reverse complement strand
GAGCATCGACTCGCCGTCGACGCGGTAGACCTTCTCGAGGCTCAGGTTGGTCCAGATCGACGCCAGGCCCCGGCCCTGCTCGGCCGGCTTCTGCATGGTCGAGGCGAGGTAGCAGGCGGTGACGGCGCCCACCGAGGTGCCCGAGAGCACGTCGAAGCGCACGTGGTCGCGCGAGGCCTTCGGCAGCTCTTCGCGCAGGTAGCGAATGACGCCGGCTTCGTACGCACCGCGCGCGCCACCGCCAGAGCACACCAGGCCGATTCGGGGAGCGGTCATGGACGCGGGTTCAAAACTTGCGGGTGCAACAGCGTGATCAACACTGATTGCTGTCTGTAGCTGAAAACCCCGTTCGAAGGAGACCCGCAATGCTCACCGTGACTGCGCAGACCGTGCTGCCCGCCAGGTTCCACCCCCGCGTCGACGCCGGCTTCATGGTGACGGTGGGGGTCAACGGCCGGTCGATCGTCGCCAAGGCGGCCGACCTGTCGATGGCGGGGCTGAAGCTCTTCGGCGACTTCGGTTCGGCCGGCGAGCGGCTGACCATCACCGTGCCGCTGCCCAACGATCGCGACGTGCGCACCCACGCCACCATTCGCCGGTGCTCGGAAGAGGGCGTGGCGATCGAGTTCGATCAGCTCGACTGGGACGACATGTTCGCGCTCGCGCGCTTCGTGCACCCCCGGCTCTGAATCACCGCGGGTTCGCCGCGCCCTTGAGCGTGGCGATCAGCTCGAGCAGCTCGGCCCCGCGAAAGGGCTTCATGATGTACCCGTTGGCGCCGGCCCTGGTGGCGGCGTCGACGTCGGCGCGCTTGGCCTTGGCGGTCAGCATGTAGATGGGCACCTTCGCCAGTCGGGGGTCGGCGCGCAGCAGGCGGCAGACCGCGACGCCGTCGAGCTGCACCGAGCCCGTCGAAGGCAGCACCACGTCGAGCAGCACCAGGTCGAAGCTCTGGGTCTTGGACAGCTTGAGACCCTCACCGCCGGTGGCCACGCACTCGACCTCGCAGTCCGATTCCTGCAGCAGGCTCTTCACGAGCTCGCGAATGATCGGCTCGTCTTCCACCACCAGGACCCGGAACATTGAACGCTCGTCACGCTACTCCCATGCGAGCGCTTCGACCACGTCGAGCCGCG
This sequence comes from uncultured Myxococcales bacterium, assembly GCA_903911905.1. Taxonomy (GTDB): domain Bacteria; phylum Myxococcota; class Myxococcia; order Myxococcales; family Myxococcaceae; genus Xiheilimnobacterium; species Xiheilimnobacterium phototrophicum. The sequence goes on along the minus strand of CAIWFK010000504.1, from coordinate 5,588 downwards.
AGGCGCGGCGGGCCGGGTACAGTCCGGCGAGAATCGCGCACACACTGGCGCCTACGAACATCTGAAGGGCGATCTGCCAGGGGAAGAGAAAGGGAAAGTCCCAGCCGGTGGCCTGCACGCCGACCACGGTGGTGACGATGACCCCGACCACGCCCCCGATGGCGACCCCCATCACCCCGCCCGTGACCCCGATGAGCGCGGCCTCGGCGGCGAAGAGCTTGATGATGTGGGCGCGGTCGGCGCCGACGGCGCGCAACAGGCCGATTTCGCGCGTGCGGTCGAGCACCGCGGCCAGCAGGGTGTTGATGACGCCCAGCAACGCCAGAATGACGGCCACCAATTCCATGGCGGTGGTGACGCTGAAGGCGTTGGCGATCAGCTTGCGGGCCTCGTCGCGCAGCTCGGCGTTCGAGAGCACGTACAGGTTGAAGCGCCGGCCCAGCCTGGCGGTGATGGCCGCGCGCACCGACTCGGTGTCTCGCGCCCGGTCCTTCACGTAGACGTGGAAGCTGTCGACCCGCGTGTCCTGGAAGACCTGGTCGAACACCTTGCGGTCGATGATCACCGAGCCCTGGTCCGAGGTGTAGTCGATGATCACCGCGTCGACGGTGAAGGTGTGCACCCCGGTGGGGGTGTTCATGGTGAAGGTGCTGCCGGGCGTGAGGTTGCGGCGCCGGGCCAGGTTCTCGCTCAAGATCACCGCGCCCTGGCTGCGCCGGGCCTCGTCGGGCAGCTTGCCGGCCAGCAGCAGGGGCGTGCCGCGGCTCATGTAGATGGCCGAGTCGTTCGAGATCACGAAGATGCGCAGGCCCAGCGCGTCCCACGGCATGATGCGCACCGGGTCGACCAGCTCGACGCCCTCGATGCTTCGAATTTGCTCGATGAACTCGCCGCTCATCGGCTGGTTCTGCACCCCCGCCAGCTTGGCCGACGAGGTGACGAAGAGGTCGGCGGGAATGGCCTGATCGATCCACCGCTGCGAGCTGGCCTGGAAGCTGCCCACGAAGCCGCCGATGGTGATGGCCATCGCCACGCCGATCGACAGCGCCGAGACCGGCACCGCGGTGCGCAAGGGCGAGCGCGCGAAGTTGTCGGCCGCCAGCCGGCCCGCGAAGCCGAACACCCACTCGGCGGGCTTCTGGAACGGGCGGTTGAGCGCGCGCAGCAGCAACGGCGAGAGCAGGGTGGTGCCCATCAGAATGAGGAAGATGGAAAAGTAGCCGCCGAACGCCAGGTTCTCGACCGGCGCCGGCAGCCAGGTGACCGGCCAGGCGAGCGCGAGCAACCCCACGCCCACGTACGTGGGCCACGAGCGCACCGACACCTGTCCGCCGCCCAGCGCCACGTCGCGCCGCAGCGCTTCGACCGGCATCACGCTCGAGGCGACCCACGCCGGCCGCATCGCCGCGAAGAGGCTGCCCAGCACGCCCAGCGCCACGCCCAGCAGCACCTCGGTCGGGCCCACCTGCACGTCGCTGACGTTCACCCGCACGTAGATTTCCGACACGCTGCGCGCCACGCCGGCGATGGCGCCGCGGCCCACCAGCAACCCCACGGGAATGCCGATGGCGCTGCCGATGAGCCCCAACACCACCGCTTCGAGCGCGAAGAGACCGCGAATGGTCGAGCGCTCGGCGCCCAGCGCGCGCAGCGTGCCGATTTCACGGCGGCGCTGCACCACGCCGATGGAGACGGTGTTGTAGACGAGGAAGATGCCGACCAGCAGGGCCACGCCCGAGCCCAGGTTGAGCCCCAGCTGGAAGCTGCGCATCATGGTCTCGACCGACTGCCCGCGCCGCTCGGGCGCATCGACCTCGATGGTGGGCCCCAGCGCCACGCGCAGGCGCTGCTTGAGGGCCTCGAGGTCCTTCTTGTCGGTGGCGGCGACGTCGATGCGGCTGAGCGTGCGCCCGCGGCCGAAGGCCTCCTGCAGGCTGCCGAAGAACATCACCCCCACCGCGCCGCCGAAGGCCTTGAGCGGCCCCGTTTCCTTCAAGAGCCCGTGCACCACGAAGGGCTTCGCGCCGTCGGGGGTGATGAGCGAGAAGGTCGAACCCTTCGTCAGCCCGTGCTCGCGCGCGTAGCGGTCGGTCAGCAGCACCCGGTCGGTCGAGTTGAGGAACTCGAGGTCGTCGGCCAGCTTGCCCACGTCGGTGTCGACGCCCTCGTAGGTGCGGAAAAAACCGTCGTCGAGCAGGTCGACGCCCATCAGGTACAGGTTCTGGCCCGCCGCGCCGTCGATGGGGGCGACCAGGGTCAGGCCGCCGCTGGCGTGCGCCACGCCGGGCACCGCGCGCACGGTCTCGAGCAGCGCTTCGGGCAGGCCTGCGGTGTCGGCCGCCACGGTGAGGTCGGCCTTGCCGGCGACCGTGTCGATGGTCGAGCGAAAGGCGTTCATCACGCTCTTGTTGATGGACGTGATGCCCACCAGCGTCGAGACGCCGATGGCCACCCCCGCCACGGTGATGAGGGTACGCAGGGGCGAACCCAGGAAGTGGCGAAGCGAGACCAGGCGCAGGAGCGACAGCATCGGTGGGCGTGCGACCTTAACCGTCGACCCGGGCCACCGCCATCAGCGCTGGGCGAAGACCTGTTCGGCCTCGTCGAGCGAGAAGGCCAGGTAGGCGTGGTGATTGAGCGAGCGCGCGATGCGTTCCATCTGCAGGGCGCCACGGGCGCTCTTGCCCACCACGCGTACCGTGCGCCGCACCCCGCCTGAGAGCACCAGGGCCACCACGGCCGAGAGCTGGGGCGATTCGATCTGCTCGAGCGATTCGAGCTCGCTCACGTCGGACAGCAGGTCGAAGGGCGGCTTGAGTCGGGTGATGGCCTGGGTCACCTGGGCGCGCGCCTGCTCGAACTGCGCGTTGCTCGGCCGACCCTTCAAGGTCAGCACGAGGCGGTTCCTGGCGATGTCGACGTCGATGGCGATCACGTTGGGTTCCCGGCACGAACCCCCCACTTGCCCCGAACTGTTACCCCAAACCGCGTTCGCAGCGCAAAGCTTTGGCTGCCACCCGTCATCAGGCGGCGACGCGCACCGGGTCATCACCGACGATGTGGCCGTCGGCCAGGCGCACCAGCCGGTCGCCCACCTCGGCGGCGCGGGGGTCGTGGGTCACCATCACCACCGTCAGGTTGCGCTCGCGGGTCGCCTCTCGAATCAGCCGCAGCACTTCGGCCCCGGTCTTCGAGTCGAGGTTGCCGGTGGGCTCGTCGGCCAGCAGCAGCGCGGGCTCGGACAAGAGGGCGCGGGCCACGGCCACGCGCTGCATTTCCCCGCCCGACAGCTCGTCGGGGCGATGGTTCCACCGGCCCTTGAGCCCCACCGATTCGAGCAGGGCCTTCGCCTTCGGTTCCATTTCCTCGCGCGACTTGCCGCCGAGCAGCTCGGGCAGAATGGCGTTCTCGATGGCGGTGAGCGTGGGCAGCAGGTTGAAGAACTGGAAGATGAAGCCCAGGCGGCTGCGGCGGAACTTCGAGAGCGCGTCGTCGGGCATCTGGCTGACTTGCTGGCCGTCGATGCTGATGGTGCCCGAGGTCGGCACGTCGAGCGCGCCCAGCAGGTTGAGCATGGTGCTCTTGCCCGAGCCCGAGCTGCCCATGATCGACAGGAACTGCCCGCGCGGCACGGTGAGCGAGACGCCGTCGAGCGCCCGAACCTCGTTGCTGCCGCGGCGGTAGACCTTCACCACGTTCTGCACGTCGATCATGGTCAGATCTCCACCAGCGAGTCCTGCGGGGCCCAGCCTTCGAGTGCGTTGGGCAGGCGAAGGCGTACGTATTTTCCCGAACGCTCCATGATGCGCACCTTGAGGCCGGCGTGCACCTCGAAGGTGGTCTTGGCCGCCTCTCCGGGGAACTCGAGCACCTTCGTGGTGGGGGCCTGCATCACCGCGTCGACCACGTGGGTGCGCACCCAGGCGTGCAGCCCCACCGCGCCGCCCAGCGTGCCGCAGCCGGCGAAGAGCGCCAGGGTGACGAGGCCGCTGATCACCCGCGACCCTTCCCGGGTGCGCCAGAACCAGAACGAGGCGAAGGCCAGCCACACGCTGACCAGGAAGGCCACCGACACCACCGGCTCGTTGATGATCTCGGCCACCCGCTGGGTGAAGGGCACGGCGTTGTCTTCGCCGATGACCTGGTCGACCTGCCGCTGCCGCGCGACCGCGAGGTTGGCTTCGATGTCGTCGTCGCCCGAGGCCCGACGCGCGCGCTCGAGGTAGAGCACCGCCGGCCCCAGCTCGCCGGCCGCCAGGTGGGTGGTGCCCAGGTTGAACAGCACGTCGGGCCCGCCCAGGCCCGCTTCGAGCAGCTTCTCGTAGCGGCCCCTGGCGGTGGGGTAATCGCCCTTGTAGTAGGCGTCGTTGCCCTCGACGAACAGGGCCTGGGCTTCCTGCGGCGTGTACTGGCCCAGGGTCAGCGCGAGCAGGGCGGCGATCATTCCCAGCCCTCCATGGCGGCCGCGGCGTCGTCGAGCGAGCGGCGGCGCGCCGAAATGTCACCCATGCCCGGCGCGTACCGGCCCACGTCGCAGGTGTCGAACACGGTGGCGATGCGCTGGCGCTCGGCCTCGGGGACGCCCGCGGCTTCGAGCTTCGTGGCGAGCTCGGGGCGGGTCAGGCCCGTCAGCGGCGAGCCCAGTCGCGCCTCGAGGAAGCTGGTGAGCGCACGCTCGACCTCGGCGTAGAACTGGGTGGGCGAGCCCTTGTTGATGAGCTGGTTGGCGGCCGCCAGCCGCTTTCTCGCCGCCTTCGCCTGCTTCTTCTTGAGCGACTCGGGGGTGTCCTTGCCCAGCGAGCCGCGCACCAGGCCCAACAGGCCCACCACCAGCGACAGGCCCAGCGGCGCCGAGGCCACCGGCCAGAACCAGGCAGTGCTCCACAGCGCGTGCGAGGGCCGGGCGAACGACGCGGTGTGACGCAGCGACTTGAGGCCGCCGCCCACCAGTTGGTTCTTGGGCGTGTCGAGCGTGACCGCGGGGCCCGAGGTGGTGACGGTGGTCGCCCCGGTGGGCGAGGGGGTGACGGTGACGGTGACGCCTTCGACCTCGCTCACCTTCCAGCTCCTGGCCTGCGGGTCGTAATAGTCGAGCTTGAGCGGGGGCAGCTCGAAGGTGCCGGTCTGCTGCGGCACCAGCGTGTATTCGACGGTGCGGTGGCCCAGCAGCGCGGTGTCGCGGGTCTCGGTGGTGTCGCGGGTCTCGGGGTCGAAGGTCTTGAAGGCGGCCGGGGCCTTGATGGGCGGCGCGGCGACGCCCTGCAGGTTGCCGGTACCGTCGATGTGGAGCTTGACCTGCAGCGGGTCGCCCAGGGCGACGTGGGTCTGGCTGACCTCGCGCGAGAAGCGCCATTGGCCGACCGCGCTCGAGCCGTTGCCGCCCGCGGGCAGCGGCCGCACCTTGAGCGTCAGGGCGTTCGACTTGCGGCTGACCCGCTGCCCCGCGAAGAAGATGCCGGTGGTGATTTCGGCCTCGGCAGGTTCGATTTCCATCGTGCCGGGCTTGAGCGGAAAGAGCGCGCGCGAGCGCAGCAGGTATTCGCGGTAGGGCACGCCGCTGAGAATTCGCTGTTGGGGCACCAGGGTGG
>CAIWFK010000503.1 GCA_903911905.1 uncultured Myxococcales bacterium | reverse complement strand
GCAGGACCTTCGACGAGCGCGCCCCTCTCCACGAGGAGCGCGCTCAATTCTTTTTGGCGTGAGTCAGGCGTACAGCGCGTCGATCTGGGCCTGGTACTTCGCGGTGCAGATCTTCCGCTTCACCTTGAGGGTGGGCGTCAGCTCGCCGGTCTCCTGCGAGAAGTCGTTGGAGGCGAGCGCGAACTTCTTGAGCGTGGCGTAGGGCGGCTGGCTCGAGTTCACCGCGTCGAGGGCCCGCTGCACCGCGCCCTTCACCTCGGGGCGCTCGGAGAGCTGCGCGTACGAGAGCGCGCTCGCGGAAGGGCCGACCAGGGCGCGGGCGTGCTCTTCGTTCACCGCCACCAGCACGGTGAGGTACGCGCGGTTGTCGCCGTGCACCATCGAGCTCGACACGATGGCGTGGGTCTTGAGCGCGTTCTCGAGGTTCTGGGGCGCGCAGTACTTGCCGCCCGAGGTCTTGATCAGGTCCTTCTTGCGATCGGTGATGCGCAGGAAGCCCTGGGGGTCGAGCTCGCCGATGTCGCCCGAATGGAACCAGCCGTCGGCCTCGAGCACCTCGGCGCTGGCGGCCTCGTTCCGGTAATACCCCTTCATGATGTGGGGGCCGCGAATGAGCACCTCGCCGTCGGCGGCGATCTTCAGTTCCACGCCGGGGAAGGCCTGACCCACGGTGCCGATCTTCACTGCGCCCACCCGGTTGATGGTGCTGCCGGCGGTGGTCTCGGTCAACCCGTAGCCTTCGCACACGATGAAGCCGAGCAGGTCGAAGAACCAGCCGATCTTCCGCGGGAGCGGAGCGCCGCCCGACACGAAGAGCCGCAGCTTGCCGCCCAGCCTCTGGTCGAGGGTGGCCTTCACCTTCGAGAACACCAGCTTCTTCGCCAGCGCCCAGCCGAGCGTGTCGTAGGACTGGCCGCGCTCGCGGGCCTCGACGTATTCGTCGAACAGCGCGAAGGCCCACCGCGCGATGCGGCCCTTCATTCCCGGCGCGCTGGTGGCATTGCCGTACACCCCGCCGAAGACCTTCTCGAACACCCGGGGCACGGCGGGAAGAATGGTGGGTCGGGTCTCGGCGAGGTTGGCGATCAGCTTGTCGACCGACTCGGCGAATACCATGGTGAAGCCCATGGACAGCCAGGCGGCCTTGACCACCTGCGCGAACGAGTGCGCCAGGGGCAGGAAGAGCATCACCGCGTCGTCGGGCGCCAGAATGCCCACCGAGCGCGAGGCCTGGGCCTCGAAGGTCCAGTTGCCGTGCGAGAGCATCACGCCCTTGGGGTCGCCGGTGGTGCCCGAGGTATAGATGAAGTGGCACGGTGCATCGGCGGCGATGGTGGCCGCGCGCTGCTCGAAGTCGGTGACGCCCTGCCCCTTGGCGATCAGCGCGTCGAGCGTCAGTTCGTCGGGCGCCGAGGCTTCACCGGTGAAGCGCACCACGGTGGTGCAGCCGGTGCTGGCCAGCTTCTCTCTGGCGCGGGTGAGCCGGCCCTGCTGGCGGGCGTCGGGCACGTCGTCGTCGACGAATAGCAGCACCGCGCCCGAGTTCTCGAGAATGTAGCGCACCTCGTCGGGGGTGTTCGACGCGTAGATGGGCACGCAGATCGCGTGCGCGGCCGAGATCGCGAGATCGACCACACACCAGGTGAGGCTGGTGCCGGCGAAGATCGCGACCCGGTCTCCCGGCTTGACGCCGTGGGCCACCAGGCCATTGGAGACGGCGGTGACGCGCGCGAGCACCTCGGCCCACGACACGTCGACCCACCCAGCGCCGGTCTTGTGACGAGCGGCAGGCGAGGTCGAGCCCGCCGCCCTCGCCATCACCATCTGGACGAGGTTGGCTTCGGTCACTTGAGCTCTTTGGCGATGGTCTCGTTCAAGCTCTTCGCCCAGGCCTTCACGCGCCGCGCTTCGGGCGGGTCCCAACTGCCGTCACCGGTGAGCACCTTGTCGATGGCCACCTTGGCACCCCTGGCGTCGCCGTCTTTGAGCAGCGTGTCGGCCAGGAAGTACTGGTTGCGCAGGTGCTCGGGGCTCTTGTCGATGGCCCGCTGCAGCTCTTCCTTCGACTTCTTGAGGTCGCGCTTGGGCCACGGCAGTTCCCAGTAGTAGCGGCCCTTGGCGCGCCGGGCGCCGTAGCGATCGAAGGCCTCGTTGTTCTTGATGGCGTAGTCGAGGTTGTCGTTGAACTTGCCCTCGAGGCCGTCGCCGATGGCCTTCAAGATGCCGACCGCCTGCGAGTAGGCGCCGATGTTGAGCGCCACGTAGTACTTGCCCTCGGGGCCGGTGGGGTTCACCTCGAGCGCACGCTCGGCGTATTCCCAGCCCTGCTTGGCGACCTTCCGCTTTTCCTTCTCGTCGGTGGTGCCGTCGGCGGTCCACCAGCGGAAGCGCGCGGCCTTCCACAGGAACGCGTAGTCCTTCGGCGCGGTGGCGTTGCCGTCCTTGATGGCGGCGTTGCAGGCGGCGATCGACGCTTCGTCGTCGCGGGTCACCCAGCACGAGTCGAGCTTCGCGGCGGGGCCGTCAGCGGCGGCAGCGGGGGCGGGAGCAGCCGCCGGCTCTTCGGCCAGCGCCACGGAGGAGAGGGCCAACAGACAGACAAACAGGGTTCGCATGGTGGCGAAGACTTGCCCACACGCGCTCAAAAAGAAACCCGCGTGCACTCAGAAGCGAGCGCACGCGGGCCGACTCATTGCGTCAAGAGACCCGATCAGGCCGCGACGCTGCTGTCCAACTCTTCGAAGGGAACCTCGAGGTCCTGGTTGTAGGCGGCCAGGTACCGGGCGAGGAACGACTTGGTCTTCAATTCGACCTGGCGAACGCGCTCGCGCGAGACGCCCCAGCGCTCACCCAGCTCTTCGAGGGTGCGCGGCTTGTCCTGGGTGAGCCGCTCCTGAAGAATGTCCCAGCCCAGGTCGCCGATGCGGCGACGCACGCGCTGCAGGGCCGCCGAGACCTCTTCGTCGCGCTCGAGGGTGAGGAAGATGCCGTCGGGCGTGGGGCCCGCGTCTTCGAGCCGCTCG
>CAIWFK010000502.1 GCA_903911905.1 uncultured Myxococcales bacterium | reverse complement strand
CTCGCGCTTCGCTCGCTGACGACGGTAAGGCGAGTGGGACCAGCGTTCGGCTTCTCGACGCCCACGTGAGCGACCCGGCTCTGGGAAGCGCTCACACCGGCACTGTCAGAGTTGGAGTCGCTGTAGAACGCAACCAGTGCCGTAGCCGCGGGCTGCGGCGCTTCCAGCGTGATCACCGGCGAGTCGCCAACCCAGAAGACCGGCACTCCGCGCGAGCTGTGTGCTCGGGCTGGTGTTGCCAGCTCCAGACTCCACGGCCTCGGCACGAGGTCGTGCCCGAGCCGCGAGAGCCAGCTGGTAATCCTGTCGTCGGGCTCGCTCGGGATTTGCACATCCCAGACGGCCCACTTCAAGCCCCCGCTGGAGATCTGGGCGTGGGGCTCGGAGAAGACTGGAGGAGTGCAGCGCGCCTCTGCGAGGAGCAGGAGCGACTCGCCGTGGTGCACCGCTGACTCGGCGAGGAGGCGCATCCACTCTCCGCGCCGGAGGCGGAAGAGCACCCCTGTGGCTTCGAGGCCACGGGACTCCAATTGCCAGCGATCCGTGTCGACTGTGTTCGGCCATGAGCCAGACGGCTGCGTTCGAAACGCTCGCAGGCTCGGCAATACGTCAACGCGCGCGGCTCCAACGCCGGGGCGCAGGTCCAGCGCACTCACGCGGATGAGGCGATCCCCCCCCGAGTAGACGTCCACGAGAGCCGAGCGCAGCGTCCCGAGCGAAGTCTGCCCCAGCTCATCGCTCGGAATCTCCGGCAGGCGGAGGCCCAAGCCCCAGCGACCGTCGACCTGACCCAGCACCAGTCCAAGCTCCAGCGGCGAGTCCTCGACTCCCGCCACCGGTCTCCGCAAGGTCGCATGGGCAGCTTCACCATGTCCGCCATCCCCGGGCGAGAAGAGCTCGCAGTCACTCGTGCCGGGGAGGTTGCGCCAGTGGGCAAAGTACTCAAGTTGTTCGCCACGTCGCAACTCGAGGAGGAGGCCACACGTGGGACACGTGTAGCGCATGCCGCGCCTCGCATCAGCGACGCGAACGATCTGACCTGAACTCGAACGTCCGTACTCGATGCGGGCCATGCGAGCTCTCTAGGTGAGGGCGAACTTCAAGGCCTCGCTTGCCGTGGACACGAGGCGAATCTCGAGAGCGTCGCGGATCTCGCGCGGTACTCGCTCGAGGTCACGGGCATTCGCCTTCGGCAGGATGACGCGCTTGCGACCCTTCTTGTAGGCGGCGACGACCTTCTGCGGGACACCTCCGACGGCACTGACCTTGCCCTTCAGGGAGACCTCGCCACTCATCGCCACGCCACGCCGAACAGGTCTATCCGCAAGCGCCGAGACCATGGCAATGACGAACGGCATGCCTGCTGAGGGACCCTCCCGGTACTCGGAGATGTTGACCAAGTGGACGCTGACACCGTGGTCCTTGAGCTTCTCAGGGGGGATGCCGTAGTCGGCCCCGTACTGTTGTACGTGCCGCCAGGCGGCGAGCACGGACTGCTTGAGTACGTCGCCCGAACGACCTGTCACCTCCGCCCCGTCGCCGGGCTTCGCCATCACCTCGATGGTCATGACGTCGCCATCGAGCAGATCGTCGTGATCGGGCCCCACCGCAAGCCCCGTCACCTCGCCGACAAGGTCCTCGTGGTTGGCGCGGTCGCGGTCGTCTACGCTGAGGTCGAGCGAGACCTCGCCCGGCTCTTCGTCGACAGGCGCGAAGCCGCTGCCGGGGTAGCGGCTGGAGAGGAACGCCGTCATGTCTGTTGGGGACATGTAGTACCCCTGCAGCCGCGTCAGCCTGTCGTTCTGGAGCAGCAGCATGTCGCCCCTGCCGAACAGATTCTCGGCGCCCGTCTGGTCAAGGATTGTCTGGGAGTCAACGCGCTGGGGGAGCCGGAACGAAATCCGGCAGGGCATGTTGGCCTTGAGGAGTCCGGTCACAATGTCAGCGGTCGGGCGCTGGGTTGCGAGGACAAGGTGGATGCCGACCGAGCGCGCGCGCTGTGCGAGGCGATTGATCTCGCGCTCGAAGTCCTGTCGCTCCTTCTTTGCGAGGACCGCCATCAGGTCCGCGTACTCGTCGATAACAACCACGATCGGCTTGAGCGCACGGCTTGGATTCGCTGCGTTGTACTCCGACAGGTTCGGACAGCGGGACTGCTGCAAGACGCGCGTCCGCTCGCGAAGCTCCTCATCTGTCAGCTGACGGAGCTGCTCGACAGCGTCTTCCGCCTCGGTGAAGACCCGGCCACCACGCAGGTACGGAAGGCCGTTGTAGAGGACGAAATCGGTCGCCTTCGGATCAATAATGAGCAGCTCAAGCTCGTCCGGGCGAAGCCGCGCGATCAGCGACAGGAGGACCGCGTGAAGGAAGACCGTCTTGCCCGACATGGTCGAGCCCGCCACCAGCAGGTGGGGGAGCTGAACGATGTCGAGCTCGACGTGCTCACCGCTCGGCGAGACACCCACGGCGACCGGAAGCTGGAGCCCCTGCGGCGCGCTCAGCGCGTCGAGTGCGGGAAGGAGTGGCATCGTCTGTCGATGCGGCCGCTCCAGATCAATGCCGACATAGGTCTCTCCCGCGATGTTGTCGATGAATGGCGTCGTGCGCGAAGCGAGCTCTCTCCCGATGTCTTCTGCCCGTGAACGCAGCGTCGCGAGCTTCGCGCCGGCGCGGAGGCGCGCCCGATATCGGATGACGCTTGGACCGACCTGAGCCTTGTCGGGATCGAGTTCCTGCACGGGAACGCCATGGTCCTTCATGATCCGGCGGAGGTCGGCCGCTTGCTTCTCGATAAGCTGGCGCTCCTCCGACGCGACCCCGGTGGGAGCAGCGCCCGGCCGAGTTCCGCTGGCAGGACTCGTCACCGCTCGCGCGGGCTCGGCCCGGACCTCGGCAGCGCGGTCGCTCTCGCCAGCGACAGCTGCTCTCGAGCCAGCAACGGAACTACCCGCACCACCAGCCGGAGGGGGTGACGCCGGGGTTCCCGGGTCGGAGGGAGGCGGGGCCCCTCCCAGCGGCGACCCGGTCACATGTCGCCGGACCTCGTCCTCCGTGAGCTCGATGAGACGGATCTCGCGCGTCGCGGACTTCAGGAGTCGCTCGCTGCTGGCTCGCGCTTGAGTGAGCCCGACAACGACGAGCGACAGCCGAAGCTTCACCTTCACGTCGAGCCCGAACACGTCGTTGAGCTTCTTGCTCCAGAGCTGCTTCTCGGCCTCGCTGCGCCCCTCGAAGAAGCACTCGCGGAAGAGCTGCTGGCGGAGCACCTCGCGTCGCTGAGGCGCGACGAGCCGCTGCTGCGTCGGATCGAGCTGGAAGATCTCCTCGACGATGCGACAGGTGTTGAGGATCTGGTCGACGGCTTCACCGGTGATCTCTCCACCACTCACACGGTACGCATCCTCGGGCTCGCTGTACGTCTTGACCTCGACGATGTCCAAGGTGCACGAGCCGTCATCTTCGTCCACGATTCCGAAGAGGTCTGCGCGCGAGCCGTCGTCGCGAAGCTCGAGCCAGCGCCGGGCCTCGGCGCTATCGATGCTCACGATGAGCGAGCGCGTGTGTCGCTGTCGGTACCACGCGGACGTAACAAGCGTCCCGACCAGTCCCTGGGTGCGCTTCTCGTCAAGCGCAGTGGGCGCAGACTGAGACACCAGCGCCAGGAGACCGTCAGAGAGCAGGGAGCCGAGGTCACCGATCAGCTTCTCCACCGACTTAGCAGTGGGCGTGTAGTTGCATCGTCGAAGCTGCCGATCAAACTCGGCGACGAACTTCTGGACGTCCTTCGCATAGACGGCGACGTCACGCTTCGCCGAGCGCTTCAGGGAGACCCGAGGGACTCCGAAAGCGAGCACGCCCTCCTGCGCTCGGTCTGCAACGACCAGCCACGAGCAGCCATCAGCGAGCTTCGCCAGATCGCGCTGCTCTGACCTCAGCTCGGCTGTGACCCCGAAGAAGGATCCCGTCAGCTGATGGCTGAGGCGATTTCGCAGATCGTTGTGATCCGAGAACACGCCGCCGTCGGCGGCAGGAACTACCCGCACCGTCTTGGTGATGCGGTCGTAGCTGAACTGCATGGGCAAGCAGAGCGGGTGAACGCTGAGCGAGGGAGTCCTGGCGAAGCGATGCGTCTTGGCGCTGGACGGATCGAAGTAGACGACCACATGCGCTGGATGGTTCTTCAGCTCGTCACCGATTCCACCAACGCTCAGCGGACGGTCGTGCACCTCAAGCGTGTAGCGGCTCGCACTCCCAACGCCGCGGAAGCGCTCGGCGCCCTCCTCGTCTTCGGCGCCTCCTCCGATTGCAGCGACCGCAGTCCCGATGCGCTGCGTGAAGAAGAGGCGCACATGAACGCCGCCAAGCTCAAGACTCGAGGCCTCCGTGAGCTTGACGACCTCGCGGAGCACGAAGTCGATGTCGGGCGGGTCCACCAGCGCCACACGAAGACCAAGCCGCGCATGAGGGTGCAGGACACAGAACTTCTCGAGGAGTCGCGCAATCTCGGGAACGCCGTCGCGGCCGGCGTACTGGTGAGCGAGTTCCTCGAAGAACGGCAGGCCTCCACGAACGCCCGCCTCCGGAAGAACGCGGGCACCTGCAGCGGTCACGTAGTTGCTCAGGTACAGAGTCGTGACGAAGTTCGGAAGGTCCTCCACAGCGTCGCGCAGCAGTGCGCGCTCTCCTGTCGAAAGCGCACCGGCCTGAACTCGCAGCTGACGTGACAGCTCGATGAACTTCCAGAGGTGCAGCGGGTGCAGTGGAGAGAGCACGGCCTTGAAGCCACTCGCGGTGCGGAAGACGATGCTGTCGAGCGCGAGCACCTGCGAGCAGAGCACCTCGACTCCCTCGGGGGCGACCTGCGCGATGGACTCGTACGCCTGCTTCAGGCCCTCAGTGAGTGCCTTGTACGCGGCGAGGTAGCGCTCGGCCGCCGAGAAGGTGGCCTTGGTCGAGTTGAGCGCGATCAGCGGCTCGAGGAGCAGCTCTCGCACATCACGCGAGAGGATCGTGCGCGCCTCGACGAAGGCGTCGAAGTCGCGGAGGAGCGCGCTGTCGAGCTGCACTTCCGCCACGAGGTCGGCGAGCGTCTGGCGCAGGGCCCAGTCGCCATTGCTCGGATCGAATGGGCGAAACTGCGCCTTGTCTAGGAGCGCCAGCGCCTCGTCGAGCGTCGAGGCTGGGCTGTCAATGAAGCCGCCGAAGTAGCTCGCCGTCACGTAGCGCTCTACGAGGCGAAGGAACGGGTGGGAGCGATGGACTTCGAGCGCGGCGCCGGTCTCTGGATCCCTAGCGTCGGCATCGTCATCATCGGGATCCGCGTTGATCGCGCGTCGAACAGTCTCGGCCAGTTGCTCGAGCGCCTCGTCGTTGTCGTCCAGGATCAGATCGAGCGCCCGCACCGTTGGGCTCTTCTCCACCTTCTGCGGGCGCGCGTCGGGCTCACTGGATGCCCCGGCCTGTTGATCGCCCTCTGCTGGGGGCTCGGTCGCCTTGGCGCGCAGGAGATCCTGCACGGCTCGCAGCGTGAGCTCCTTCAGGCGCGACGGATCCTGCTCACGATAGAAGAGCATCGCGCGCTGGTAGGTCTCCTGGAGCCTCTCGCCCGCCTTTGTTCCGCCGCGGGCCGCGAGCGCCTTGGAGATGCGCTGGCGGTCAGCGCGGGAGAGCACCTCGAGTTGGTCGACCACGCGCTGGTTCTCGAGGAGGCGGTGAGCGATCTTCGCGGCCGTTGGCGACGTGAAGAGCTCTGGGTCAGGGAGGAGTCCAAGCAAGAAGAGGAGGTCGCGTGACTTGGTTGGAAGCTCAGCCTCGCCGGCTCGCTTCAGCGTCTGCTCGAGTTCCCCGAAGTAGGTCAGTAGGCCCTCGAGCGGAACGGCGCGGGTAACGGGCTTATGCCCCAGAGCCTTCCACAGCTGACGCTGAGCCTCGTTGACGCCGAGTCGCTCCGTGCCTTCGCGGCAGACCTGTCGATAGAGCTCGTCGGCCGAGAGAGTCTGAAAGCGGTTCAGTGAGTTGAGCTTCGGGATCTCGCGGGGCGCAACGACGACGATCGTGTCAGAAACCTGTGCGTCGTTCCGCCAGCGCTCTGCGCCCTCGACAGTCGTCACGAACGTGCCGTCGCCGAACCCGGCTCGGTGGGCTGCCTCCTTCAGCGACTTGGTAATCGTCGGCGAGTAGCCCGGCATCGCGATGCGGATGGCGACGCCCCTCGGCCGCTGTCGCAGCGCCGCCAGGAGTGCGGTTGGCTCGAACTCCGGCATGTCCTTGACCAGGACGCCGAAGGCACCCCGCTCGGCATGCGCGAGGATCGCGCGTGCAATCACCTCGCCCGTAGTGGTCTCTAGCTGAGTCATGAGT
>CAIWFK010000501.1 GCA_903911905.1 uncultured Myxococcales bacterium | reverse complement strand
TTCGGGAGACGCCGGTACCGGCGCTGCGACGGGGTGAGGATCGCCCCGCGCGAGAAGAACGACCGCCACTGCGAGCAGAATCGCCACCACCACCGCCGCCCGTCCACGCTTCATGCCGCGCAGGGTAGGCGCTGGTCCTTGAACGGTCTACCCACCATCGGAACGCTGCAGCGTCACCTCGAGTTCGACGCGTTGACGCGGCGCCGCGGTGACGGTCGGTGAGGCGCTCAGGGGCCGCTCCGTATTTCGATGGTGGTGGCGACCATCGCTGCGGGAGGAGTCCGGAGCTTCACCGTCAACTCGACCTTCCGGGCTTCCTGCGCCAAGGTAACCTCCATGCGCCAGCGATCGCCTCTGTCTGGGGCTCTTGGGTTGTTCTGTGTTTTGGTGTTGTGTTCGTGCGCGAATGTTCGCATTCCGGGCTACAGGAACTTGGTTTGTGTTGATGCGCAGGATTGTTCGGATGGTCAGGTTTGCATTCTCATGCAAGACGGTCCTGTGTGCATCATTCCTTGTTCGCCGTCAGGGTTCCTATCTTGTGCAGAGGGTTTCGAGTGCCGCGCTATTCCTACTCAGGGCGCTGAGCCTGGCCGGGCTTGTCTTCGTGGCTCTGGTGGGGGTGGTAGGTGAGTATGTCTCGATTTTTGGTTTTGTCTTTTTTGTGTGGCATGTGCGAGCGTCGGTGGACAGGACGGGCGCTCGAGTTCGTGGTGTGTCACTGACGATGGTTGTCCGAATGGGCAAGGATGCTTCTTTCAGTCCAAGTCGTCGGTGTTTGGGGCCTGCGGCATGCCGTGTTCCGATGCTGGGATCTCGCTATGCCCTGGTGCGAGTGTCTGCACCGGGTCTGCTCTCGCTGGGCAGCATGGCTCAGTAATGCACTCGTTCTGCTCGCTCCCCGGGGCTACCGGTTGGCCGCCAGCTTCGCCGCGTGACGTAATAGATGCTGCTGCTGTGAGGGCGAAGTGACCGGCAAGTCGCTCGCTGTGTTTGGAGTGGATGGACGAGCTTGCCCTCGAGTTCGACGGCGATGAGCCAACGCCCGGTCATCACCTCGAGCAACGCGGCTCCGTCAGCCTGACTGGTGCCGACGGGGCCCGACTCCCAGAGCCTCACACCCGCGGCGGCCAGACCAGCGTCGCGCCAGCTCGTGACCCTCGCCTGCCACCGGCTTGCCGTGGGCGGTGACGTGAATGGTCAGCTTCGCAGTCGGCGCGGCCAGCGCGGTGCTGGCGTCAATAGCGCTGGGCACAGTCGAACCCGAGTTGGTTGCCACCGTTGGTTGAGGCGACGGCGTGGTGGCGGCTGGCGCCGGGTTCTCGGCCGCCTGGGCAGGCTCACTCCGCCGCGCGAAGAACACAGCGACCACCGCGAGAATCAACAGCACCACCACCACCCGTCCACGCTTCATGTGGCCGAGTTACGAAACTCTCACCGGCCCGTCGATCGCTGCGTTGGGTATGTTGCTCCACAGCGTTCAACGGTGGAGAGAACATGAAGCGAGTGATTTGGGCGGCGGTGGGAGTGACCGCGTTCGTGGTGGTCGGGTTCCTGGCTTCGAGCCACTCCACGGAAGAGCAACCGCAGCTGGTGAGCGCGCCGTCGGCAGCTCCGGCAGTCGTTACCGACGACAAGGCGCGCGCCGAGCTCGCGGAGGCGAAGCGCCGTGCCAGCGAGCTCGAA
>CAIWFK010000500.1 GCA_903911905.1 uncultured Myxococcales bacterium | reverse complement strand
TCGGCGCCGCGGCGGTGGTGGGCGGTCTGGTCGGCACCGCCTGGGGCGGGGCGGCGGCCGACCTGCTGGCCAGATACACCCGCCAGCCGTACCTGGCGCTCTCGGGCCTGGCGATGATTCCGGCCACCGCCCTGGCCATCGTCGCCATCTTCGTCTTCCGGCAGCCGACCTTCATCATCGGCGCACTGGTGGCCACCCAGCTCTTCTTGTGGGCGTACAACGCGCCGGTCAACGCGCTCATCGTCAACTCGGTGCCGCCGGGCATGCGGGCGCGCGCGGTGGGCCTGTCGATTCTGTCGATTCACCTGCTGGGCGACGCGGTCTCGCCCCTGCTGATCGGCGTGGTGTCCGACGTCAGCGGCAGCCTCGAGACTGCCATGGTCATGGTGCCCATCGCCGCCGGGGTGGGCGCGATCATCTGGCTGGTCGGCTGGCGCACCCTGCCCGACGTTCCCCTGACCGCGTCAGGGCCTCCGGCTCACTGAGCGCGGCGCTCGGCCTCGAGCCGGGGCAGCAGGTGTTCGGCGAGGCGATTGATTTCTTCCTGCAGGTGCTCGCCCTCGAAGAGCAGGTGCTCGCGCAGGCGCTTGCGGTTGCCCAGCCGCAGGAAGGTCATCAGGTCGCCCAGAGCCGCCGCGCGCCGCTCGAGGAAGTAGCGGGTGAAGATGGCGAGCGGCAGCGCGCCCACCAGCATCACCGTGAAGCCGACCAGCCCCCACCCTTCGAACGCGCCCGCCGAGAGCAGGGCCCACCACAGGGGCACCATCACCAGCGCGCTGGTGAACTTGAGCGTCGCCACCCGATCTCTCGACACCGGCACCACCACGGCCAGCAGGCGCAGGGTCAGGAACGGCACGACGAAGAGCACCAGCCCCACCAGAAAGAGCGGAAAGCCGAAGAGCAGCGCCAGCAGGTTGCGACCCACGAAGGCCACCACCTCGGTCAGCTCGTACTGCAACTTCAGGTCGCCGGGGTCGGCCCGCACCATGCGCAGGCGGGTGCGAAACGAGAGTACCTCGTCCTTGAGCTCGTCGAAGCGCTCGGGGTCTTCGTTGCGCAACAGCGCCGCGCCACGCGCCAACAGCCGCAGGCGCTCCGGGTGCTGCTCGACGTGCCCGTTGCGCAGCGCCAGCAACCGGTCGGCGGTCTCGATGAACTCGAGGTCTTCCCAGGTCTCGAGGTTGAGCGTCACCTGCCGCAGGGCGTCTCCGACCCGCTGGGTCAGCGTGCGCACCCATTCGACCTCGGCCTCGCCCGACAGCTCGCCCACCGCCGAGACCAGCAGCGGCTCGCCGACTTCGATGCGCACCGCGCTCTTGAACTGGTGCTTCTGCTCGTAGGTCAGCCCCACCGGAATGATGCGCAACGCCGTACCGCCGCGGGCGACCCTCAACGCGATGCGGGCACACCCGGTCTTGATGTCGGACAGCTGCGGCGCCGAGTGCGACTTGCCTTCGGGGAAGATGGTGATGGCGCGGCCCGAGGACAACGCCTTCGCCGCGGTCTCGAGCGTGCCCTCGTTCTTTTCCATCAGCCCCGGGTGGTCCTGCTTGCGGTAGACTGGGAGCGCACCGAGCGCCCTGAGCACCTGGCCCAGCACCGGCACCCGGAAGAGCGGCTCGCGCGCCAGGAAGGTGACCTGGCGTTCGGTGATGACGAAGACCAGTGCCGGGTCGATGAGGCTGTTGGGGTGGTTGCCGACGAACATCACCGGCCCCGACAGGTCGGCGCCGCTCGAGGTCACCTCGAGGCGGTAGAAGAGCCGCAGCGCGAACGCCACGATCGATCGAATCAGGCCGTAGAGCACCGGCCGATCAGTGTACGCGATTTCGACGCGCCGGCGCGCCGACGTCAGAAGACGCCGATGTTGAACTGCACGGCGACGATCTGCTCGTTGATCACCAGGTCAGGGCTCAGGTTGAAGCCCAGGTCGATGGCGAGCGGGCCGACCGGCGTGTTGTAGCGACCGCCGAAACCGGCCACCCACCGCAGCGACACCGACGTGGGCGCCGACAGCCAGAGGTTGCCGGCCTCCGCGAAGACCCCGAGCTCGATCGAATTCCACACCGGAAAGCGCACCTCGGCCTTGAACAACGCGAAGAGCTCGCCGCCCTGCGAGGGAATGGACCCGCCGTTGGCCACCAGCGTCGCCGCAGGCGAGCACCCGTCCTTGACCACCAGCACCTGGCATTGCTGCACCTCGGCGCGGTACGACTTGCGCAGGTCTTCGGCGATCATCGCGTCCTCGTAGAAGCCCCGCATCGAGGTCGCGCCACCCATGAAGAAGCGGTGCACCGGCGGGGTGATGGAACCACTCGAGAGCGCGAACACCCGGCCCGCGCGCGCCGACACCGCCAGCACGAACGCCTTGCCCAGCGGCACGTAGCCGGTCGCCAGCGCCGAGGCCTTGAGGAAGTTCACCACCGGGTGGTTGTGCTGCAGGTCTTCCGTGTAGAAGGCGCCCGTCACCTCGCCGCTGGCCTGCAGCAAGAGGCCCTTGTGGGGGTTGAGCGAATTGTCCCGAAGGTCGAGCGTCGGGCTCAGGCGCACCGTCTGCAGCGCGTAGGTACCGAAGAGGAAGCGCAGCCGCTGCTGATCGACCAACGAGGTCGGCAGCGCCGTCACGCTGGTGGCGGTCGTGCTGTCGACGATCGACACCTCGGCCTCGTACTGCAGCGCCACGCTGAACTTCGGCTTGAGCCAGTCGATGCGGGGCACCTCGAAGGTGGTCGACCAGTCGAGCGAGGGAATGGCCGCGGCCCGGGTGAAGAAGAACTGGGGACGGAAGACCCGCTCGGCCACCACGTCGAAGCGGGTGCCGATGTTCGCCGGCAAGAGGCTGCGCGAGGTCAGCGACACGTTGATGCGACCGCCGAGCGTCTGGTACGGCTGCAGGCTCGAGAGGTCGATCTGCCGCGTCTCGGCGGGAATCGAGGTGCCGAACAGGTTGAACTGGCCGTGCGCGGTCAGGTTCACCGCCTTGCCCCCCAGGTTGGGCGCGTTGAGATCGACGACGCCGCGAAGGCCATCGGCCACGAAGTACCCCCCACCCAGACTCCACACCGCGTGCGACTGCTCGCGCACCTTGAGCAGCACCGTCTTGAGCGGCTCGGCGCGCTCGGGCGAGAGCAGCTCGACCTCGGCCGTGCGGAAGATGCCCAGGGCCATCAGGTTGTTCTGGGTGCGATAGAGCATGTCGACGTCGAGC
>CAIWFK010000499.1 GCA_903911905.1 uncultured Myxococcales bacterium | reverse complement strand
GGCAGCAGCTCGGTGCGGCTCTTCTGATCGATGAAGCTGAACCCGCCACCGATGAAGCTCACCGCGGTGTTGGGCTCGTGGCGCTGCACCAACTGGTCGAGGTCGAGTCGCTGCCCGGTCTCGACGGTGAAGTCGTCACGCAGGAGGATTTCGTCGCCCTTGGTCAGCTCGATGCGGTGGCCACCCGCCGGCACCGCCACCCCACCCGGCAGCTCGGCACGGTTCTCACCGTCGATGCGCAGCGTGAAGCCATCGAGCCGCGGCGAATACGAGAAGAGCTCGGGCTGACCGGCGCCCCGAATCGAGCCCGAGAGCACCACCGGGTCGGCGCCCACTTCGAGGATCTCGGCGCTCGGTCGCTGCCGACCTTGCGAGAAGACCCAGGTGCGGCGCCGCGCATAATCGTGCGCCTCGGTCGCCGTCACCGCGCCGTCGCCGTTGCGGTCGCCGGTGCCCGAGAGCGCCTCGACCAGGAAGTGCGTGTACACGTCGTTCTGCAGGGTCTCGTCTTCGCGCGCGGTCTCGCCCCAGTCACTGGCCGACAGCACGATCGACGCGCGCGACACCTCTTCGAGCGGGCGCAGCGCGGGGCCCTTGAGCGAGGCCAGCTCGGCCTCGACCTCGGCTGGCAGCAACGACTTGCCGCTGCCCGAGTGACAGGTTGCCAGCACGATGACCCGCCGCCGCGAACCCGACGCCTCGAGCAGGCTCGAGAGCTCTTCGACTGGCAGCGCGGTCTCGGCCACCCGCCGGTAATCGGCGTCGCTGGTCACCAGATAGCGCCGCAGGTTGCCCTTGCCGTCGCGGGCCAGGGTGCCGTGCGCCGACACGTAGAGCAGCACCACGTCTTCGGGGTGCGTCGCTTCCTGCGCCAGCTTGCGAATCGACTCACGCAACGCGTCGCGGGTGGTCTGCGAACCCAGCGTCACCGTGGTGACCGAATCGTAGCCGCCCTTCGCGCTGTCCTGCAGGACGGTGGCGAGATCGGCAGCGTCCTTGTTGGCGAACTTCAGCGGGCGCCAGCGCTCGTCGGACACCTGGTTGATGCCGATGACCAGCGCGAGACGCCGACCTGCGAAGGCCTTGCCGACTGCTTCGGACGAGGCGGAAACGGTGACCACCCCGCCCTTCTCGCCTTGCCACGTCGACGTGTGGGCACACGCTGCGATCAGCAGCGGCAGTACCAGCGTCGCGGAAGCAAGCGGTCGGGTCACGGAGGTCGGTTCCGAGTCTGACCTACTCGACGGTCAAACGCACCCGTGCGACCCCGAGTTCGTTGAAGACGCCAGAGGTGATCGCGGTCACGGCGGCCTGCTGGCTGAAGGGGGTCTCGCCGACCACCACCCAGACCGAGACCTCGCCCACTTCACCCTCGAGCGTGACGCCCAACAGCCCGGTGTCGTTCTGCAGGTCGAAGGTGCCCGCGCGAACCGCGGTCTGCCCGACCTCGACCGGCGTGGCACTGCCCCGCTGCAGGAACACCCGCGCCGGGCCTTCGATCGACGAGGTGGCGCGGAAGACCATGACCGACGACGGCGAGACGCGGGTGCCGTCGTCGAGCCGCAGGAAGGTGTTGTCCTTCTGCCGCAGGGCCGTCTGCAGCGAGAGCGCGGGGCCGGTGGTGAGCGAGCTGCCCTTCAGGCCGTTCCAGGCGGCCGAGGTGGTCGGCGGCGTGATCGACACGATCGCCACCAGCGCGGCGGCCAGCGCGACGACCAGGCCAGCGAGGAACCGACCGCTGCTCGCCGCCGGAGCGACCGAGCTGGTGCGGTTCGCCTTGCGGAAGCGGGCCCACGCCAGCTCGTCGAGCGGCTGGGTCTGCAAGCGGGGCTGCAGCGAGAGCAACGCGCGGTCGACCTGCCCGTCGAGCGCATCGGTCGTGGCGGCCAGCACCGCGTCGCAGACCTCGCAGCCCGCAGCCACGTGCTCGAACATCGCGGCGTGCGCGTCGGGGTCGGCCAGCATGGCCTTCCACGTCTCGGTCGTCAGGTGCTGCCCTGCTGCAACGGACTGGCTCATGGCCGTGGTCCCCCGTGTCACTTCACTCCCAGCGCGCCTTCGTCAGGCGAATCGCCAGGTCCCGCTTCACGCGTGCCCGGAACCGCTCGAGCCGCATGGTAATCGCGCTCTTTCCCACTCCGAGGCGGTCGGCGATCTCGCGCGCCGACAACTCACCCTCGATGTAGAAGAGCGTCACCGTTTCCTTTTCGGGGCCCTCGGGCAGCGCGGCGATCAGCTCGCGCACCACTTCCCCGTCGATTTCCGCGTGCAGTGCCACCGGAACAGGAGGAGCCGAGTCGTCGAGTTCGAAGGCCAGATCGCCGTGAACCCGATCGTTGCGCGTCTTGCGCTCGATGGTGGTCAGCGCCCGGTTGCGGGCAATCGTGTACAGCCAACCCTCGAACGCACCGGCGGCCTTCAGGCTGGCAACGCCTCGAAATGCCCGGGTGAAGGTCTCCTGCACGATGTCCTCGCGATCGTCCCGATCAAGCCCGCCAAAGCCCTCGAGCAGACGCAGCACCGCCGGCCGGAATCGCCGATAGAGCGACCGGCAGGCGGCGTCTTCGCCCCGCCGCGCCCCTTCCACTTCCAGTGCCACGTCATCCATCCCCGTCATGGTGAGGACTCAGGGCTGTGGGTAGCGGCCACGTGACGGCCCCGGGCTCACTCCCACTCGATGGTGGCGGGCGGCTTGGAGCTGATGTCGTACACGACCCGATTGATTCCGCGGACTTCGTTGGTGATGCGGCTCGAGATGCGGGCCAGCAGCTCGTACGGCAGGCGGGCCCAGTCGGCCGTCATTCCGTCGACCGAGGTCACGGCGCGAATTGCCGCAGTGCATTCATAGGTGCGCTCGTCGCCCATCACGCCCACGCTGCGTACCGGCAGCAGCACCACGAAGGCCTGCCACAGCTCCTTCATCAGGCCCGCGGTGCGCACTTCTTCCTGGACGATCAGGTCGGCTTTGCGCAGCAGGTCGAGCCGCTCGCGGGTCAGATCGCTGATCACCCGAATGGCGAGGCCGGGGCCGGGGAACGGGTGGCGGCTGATCATCTCGTCGGGCAGGCCCAGTTCACGGCCCACCGCGCGCACCTCGTCCTTGAACAGCTCGCGCAGCGGCTCGACCAGCGCCAACTTCATCTTCTCGGGCAGGCCGCCCACGTTGTGGTGGCTCTTGATGGTGGCCGAGGGGCCCTTGACAGAGACCGATTCGATCACGTCGGGGTAGATG
>CAIWFK010000498.1 GCA_903911905.1 uncultured Myxococcales bacterium | reverse complement strand
GCCGCCATGTCCTTCTTGACGGTCGCCAGGGCCTGACCGCCATCGAGGCAGGCGTCGAAGCGCTTGGCGTCGAGGCCCAGCTTGGCGGCCTGCTGCTTCATGGCGTCGACCTCGAGCTCCTGGCTGTCGAAGAGCGCGTCGTGGAAGGCCCAGAACTTGCCCTGCTGATCGGCGCAGGCGCTCGCCTCGGCGGCCTTGGGCGCCTTGGGGTGGAACGAGAGGGGGAAGTGGCGGAAGACGAGGCGAATCTTGCCCGGGTAGGCGGCCAGCACGCGCTGCACGGTCTCGGTGGCGCGGGCGCAGTAGGGGCACTCGAAGTCGGCGAACTCGACGATGGTGATGGGCGCGGTCAGGTCGCCCTTGCTCGGGCCCACCGCTTCGACGTTCTTGCGGGGCTTGGCGGGCGCGGGCAGCACCAGCTCGAACTTCGCGCTCTTCTTCAGCTCGTCGAAGACCTCGCGGGCGCGGCGGGTCTTGCCTTCGCGCTCGATGGCCTGCTTGAGCTGCGGCTTGACGTCGTCGAAGCCCACGCCAGCAGGCAGTTGCCCCTTGGCCTTCTCGAAGAGCGCTCGCAGCTGCGCGTCGGTCGGTGCCGGCAGGCCCTGGCCCAGTTGCTGCTCGAGCCAGGCGTCTTCGGACAGGTTCGCGGCCTTGGCGGCGTCGGCGACCAGCACCTCGAGGGCCAGGCGCTCGGCGGTCTCGGAGCGAAGTTCGTAGATCTGGTCCTGCAGCTTCTGCAGGTCGTCGCTGGCCTTCTGGTCGACCTCGGCCAGGCGAATCTGCCGATCGCGGTAGGTCGCGACGACCGGTGACGGCTCGACGGCCGTCGAGGCCGTGGCGACGCCCGAGGCAGTGGCACAGGACAACAGCAGCAGGGTCAGGCTCAACAGAAGGCGCATGGCGGCGCACCTTGGCACGGGTGGGCGGGGTTTGCCCGGCTTCGAAGGGCTGGAGTCGGGTACGGCGAGCGGTTCGACGCGCGTTGCGGAGTGCGATGGCGCGGGCGCGGGACGGTTGAGGAAGGCCGAGAAGGTCGAGGAACGAACCTGAAGGCGGGCGGCCGGGGCTGGGCTCGCGCGCCGCGCCGAACGACCTCGAGCTCCTCGGCGCCGACGAACCGGCCGCGGCGAGCGCTTCGTCGCTCGGTTCGGGGCACGATGGCCAACTGTGTATCTCTTACTGTCGCAGAGACAGTGAAATATACACAGTATTGCTCCTTGGACGGGGCTGCCCGCACAACACACCGCAATGCCAGCCCCAGCCGCCCTCGACGGCTGAACGGTGACGCCACACGAAGGCTCGTGCCTCGGTCGCCACACGCGCGGCATTCCACCGAGCAACGAAGCGCTCACACCCGCCGATTCGTCTGCGCCGAGAAGCTCGCGGTCGTTCGGCAAGGCGCGGGCGAACAGCCCCTGCTGCCCCACCTTCAGGCGCCCGCCCACCACACGCGGCACGGCGACGGAGCACCGCCCGCCCAACTCACCTTCAGGCCCGACCGCGCATCACTTCCGCGTACCCGCCACGCACACCGACACCGGCGGCCCGCTGGTGCCCTTCGAATCGGCCGGCAGCAGCACCCCATCACCCGGCGCGAACGCCAGACACTTCCACCCATTGAGGCACGTCGACGCATCCACGCACGGCTCGGCGCACACCCCGAGCGTCACCAACCCATCGTCCTTCGGAAACACCGTGCACCGCTCGCCCTTCACGCAGTCGGCGTCGGTCAAGCAGTCCTCGTGCGACGACTTGAACCGCGGCTCGCGGGTCGCTGCGAACCACGAGAGCGCCACCCCGACCGCCACCAGCACGAGAATGAGGGGGCGGCGCGGGCCCACGTCAGACCGGCGCGGGCGTGCTGCCGCCAGCCGCCGGCGCCAGCTCTTCGGGCTTGGCGAGCACCAGCGCCTCGCGCAGCACCTCGTCGACGTGCTCGACCAGCACGATGCGCATGGCCTTGCGCACGTTCCGGGGGATCTCCTTCAGGTCCTTCTTGTTCTCGCGCGGCACGATGATGGTGGTGATGCCCAGGCGGTGGGCGGCGAGCGCCTTTTCCTTCAAGCCGCCGATGGCAGTCACGCGACCACGCAGCGTGATTTCGCCGGTCATCGCCACGTCCTTGCGCACCGCGACCCGGGTGATGGCCGAGACGATGGCGGTGGCCATGGTCACGCCCGCCGACGGCCCGTCCTTCGGGTCGGGCCCGGGAAAGTGGATGTGGAGGTCGTTCTTCTCGAAGAACGAGGCCTCGATGCCCAGCTTGCCCGCGCGCGAGCGCACCCAGGTCACCGCCGCCTGCGCCGATTCCTTCATCACCTCGCGCAGCACGCCGGTCACGATCAGCTTGCCCTTCCCAGGCATGGCCACGGCCTCGGTGTGCAGCACTTCGCCGCCGTACATGGTCCAGGCCAGGCCGTTGACCATGCCGATTTGATCGTGCTTCTCGTTCTTGTCGCGAGGCACGCGCGGCACGCCGAGGAACTTGAGCACCTTCTTGCGGTTGATGAGGAAGGGCGCGGCCACGTCGGTGGTGTCGTCACGCAACAGCTCGCGGGCCACCTTGCGGAACACCGAGGCCACTTCCCGCTCGAGGCTGCGCACGCCCGATTCGCGGGTGTAGCTGCGAATGATGGTGCGCAGGCCCAGGCGGGTCAGCTGCACCGGCGTCTTCTCGAGCCCGCACGCTTCCTTCTGCTTCGGAATGAGGTACTTGCGTGCGATCGCCAGCTTCTCTTCTTCCGTGTAGCCGGCGATGCGAATGATCTCCATTCGGTCCTGCAGCGGCTGGGGAATGGTCTGCATCGAGTTCGCGGTGCAGATGAACATCACCTTCGACAGGTCGTAGTCGAGGTCGAGGTAGTGATCGTTGAAGGTGTTGTTCTGCTCGGGGTCGAGCACCTCGAGCAACGCCGACGACGGGTCGCCGCGGAAGTCGCTCGAGAGCTTGTCGATTTCGTCGAGCAGGATGACGGGGTTGCTCGATTCGGCCTTCTTGAGCGACTGCACGACCTTGCCCGGCATCGCGCCGATGTAGGTACGCCGGTGCCCTCGAATCTCGGCCTCGTCACGCACGCCACCCAGCGACATGCGCACGAACTTGCGACCGAGCGCCCGGGCGATCGACCGGCCCAGCGAGGTCTTGCCCACGCCCGGAGGCCCCACGAAGCACAGAATGGGCCCCTTCAACTTGCCCACCAACTGCTGCACCGCGAGGTACTCGAGAATGCGTTCCTTCACCTTCTCGAGCCCGAAGTGATCGTCGTCGAGCACCTTCTTGGCGTCGTTGACGTCGAGGGTGTCCTTGGTCTCGTCGCCCCAGGGTAGCGAGAGCACCCAGTCGATGTAGTTGCGCACGACGGTGGCCTCGGCGCTCATCGGCCCCATCATCTTCAGCTTCTTGATTTCCTTCTTGACCTTGAGGTGCGCTTCCTTGGTCAGCTTCTTGGCCTTGAGCTTGTCCTCCAGTTCCTGGATCTCGGTCTTGGCCTCGTCCTTGTCACCCAGCTCGCGCTGAATGGCCTGCATCTGCTCGTTGAGGAAGTACTCGCGTTGCTGCTTTTCCATGTTCTTCTTCACGCGAGACTTGATGCGCTTTTCGGCCTTGAGAATCTCGATTTCGCCCTGCATCAGCTCGTAGAGCTTCTCGAGCCGCGAGACCGGCGATTCGGTCTCGAGCATGGCCTGCTTGTCGGCCACGGCCTTGAAGGGCACGTGAATGGCGATGGTGTCGGCCAGGCGCGAGGCGTCGTCGATGGCGCCGACCTGCTGCTGCAATTCGGGCGCGATGCGCTTGTTGAGCTCGACGTAGGCCTTGAAGGTGGTCTGCACGGCGCGCATGAGCGCCTCGAGCTCGACGGTCTTCTCGAGCGACTCGTCGACCGCCTCGAACTCGCACAGGAAGTACTGCTCGTGGGGCACGAACGCCTGAATCTTCGCGCGGCGCACCCCTTCGACCAGCACCTTGACCGTGCCGTCGGGCAGCGGCAGCAATTGCACCACCTGCCCCAGGGTCGCGAAGTGGAAGACCTCGTCGGGAGCGGGGTCGTTGGTCTTGGCCTTCTTCTGCGCGGCCAGCAGCAACCACGCCTTGCCGTCGGCGCCCTTCTGGTTCATCGCTTCCTTCAGCGCGGCGATCGACTTCTCGCGCCCCACGTACAGCGGCCGCACCTCGTGCGGGAAGAGCACGATGTCGCGCAGGGGCAGCAGGGGCAGCGGGGTCGGCTTCTGGTCGCGGCTGAAGAGCATCGAAGTGTTTCCTTCTTAGCGGCCCTTCTACCCCACCGCCCGCTTCACATCGAATTGCTATCCCACCTGCCCCCGGTCATTCCGGCCGGGGCGGCTGCACGCTGAGCATGCCGAAGAGGAAGGCCAGTTGATCGGCCGACGACTCGATGGCCCGGCCCACCTGATCGGCCCCGCCATGCCCCGCGTCACGCTCGATTCGCAGCCAGACCGGCGTCTGCGACCCGGTGGCCTGCTGCACGGCGGCCACGAACTTGCGAGCGTGGAAGGGGTCGACCCGGTCGTCGTGGTCGGCCGACATCATGAGCAGCGGTGGGTAGGCCGTGCCGTCGGTGACGTGGTGGTAGGGAGAATAGGCCGCCAGCACCTTCAACTCGTCGGGCTTCTCGGGGTCGCCGTATTCGGGAATCCACGTCTTGCCCGAGCCGTAGAGCGGGTAGCGCACCATGTCGAGCAGGGGCACGGCGCAGATGACCGCGCCGAACAGATCGGGCCGCTGGGTCATGGCCGCCCCCACCAGCAGCCCACCGTTGCTCCCGCCCCGAATGGCCAGGCGCCTGGGCTGGGTCCACTTCTCGCGCACCAGGTATTCGCCCGCCGCCACGAAGTCGTCGAAGACGTTCTGCTTGTGGGCCTGCTTGCCCGCGTCGTGCCAGGCCTTGCCGTACTCGCCGCCGCCGCGCAGGTTGGGCACCGCGTACACCCCGCCCGCCTCGAGCCAGGGGTAGATG
>CAIWFK010000497.1 GCA_903911905.1 uncultured Myxococcales bacterium | reverse complement strand
GGCGGGCGTGCCGCTGCTCGAGAACTGGCTGACCATCGTGGGCTCGGTGTTGCTGGCGGGGCCGCTGGTCTGTGGCACCAGCCAGGCGGCCAACGACTGGTTCGACCGTCACGTCGACGCCATCAACGAGCCCAACCGGCCCATTCCCAGCGGGCGCGTGCCGGGTCGCTGGGGCCTGGGCGTGGCCGTGGTCTGGTCGGCCCTCTCGCTCGCGGTCGGTGCGGCGCTGGGGCGCTGGGTGCTGGCGGCCACGGTGTTCGGACTGGTGCTGGCGTGGGTCTACAGCGCGCCGCCGCTGCGCCTGAAGCTCAACGGCTGGTTCGGCAACAGCGCGGTGGGGCTCTGCTACGAAGGCCTGCCGTGGTTCACCGGCGCGGCGGCGCTGACCTCGACGCTGCCTGATTCGCGCATCACCGCGCTCGCGGTGCTCTACAGCGTGGGCGCCTTCGGCATCATGGTGCTCAACGACTTCAAGGCCATCGAAGGTGACCGCGAGCTGGGCGTGCGCACCCTGCCCGTGCAATTGGGCGTGGGCAATTCGGCCGCGCTGGCCTGCGTGGTGATGGCCTGCCCGCAGGTGGTGGTGGCGGCCATGCTCTTCAAGGAAGGGCGCCCCACCCACGCGGCGATCGTGCTGGGCGTGCTGCTGGGCCAGTTCGCGCTCATGCCCATGCTGCTGCGCGACCCGCGCAAGCGCGCCCCGCTCTACAACGCCACCGGCACCACGCTGTACGTGTCGGGAATGATGACGGCCGCGTTCGCGATGCGCTCGCTGTTGGGGCACTGAAGACCAGTTTCGTCGTTCATCTCGTGGGGAACTCCATGCAAGAGCAACTCGAGCGTTACGATGCGGTGGTGGTGGGCGGCGGGCCGGCCGGAGCCACTGCGGCCGATCTCCTGGCCAAGGCAGGCAAGCGCGTGCTGCTGCTCGACAAGGCCGGGCGCATCAAGCCCTGCGGCGGCGCCATTCCCCCGCGCTTGATTCGCGACTACCAGATTCCCGACTCGCTCTTGTGCGCACGCATTCGCTCGGCGCGCATGGTCTCGCCCACCGCCAAGGCGGTCGACATGGCGGTCGACGACGGCAACGGCGGCTTCGTGGGCATGGTCAACCGCGACGTGTTCGACGAATTCCTGCGCGAGCGGGCCCGCGAGCACGGGGCGGTTCGGCGCAAGGGTTCGTACGAGCGCCTCAGCCGCGACGGTGATCGCACGATGGTGCACTTCGCCCAGGCCGACGGCACGCCAGGCGTGGTCGAGACCCGCCTGGTGATCGGCGCCGACGGCGCGCTCTCGCAGGTGGCCCGCCAGGAAGTCGACGCGAAGGGCGCCAACGTGGTCTTCGCCTACCACGAGATTCTCGAGGCCCCGAAGGCGGCCCCCGGCGTCGACCCGGTGCGCTGCGACGTGGTCTACGACGGCAAGATCTCGCCCGACTTCTACGGCTGGGTCTTCCCTCACGGGCACACGCTGTCGGTCGGCTCGGGCAGCGCCGTGAAGGGCTTCAGCCTGCGCAAGTCGGTGACGGCGCTGCGCGCCCAGAGCGGGCTGAGCGAGGCGAAGACCCTTCGCCGTGAAGGCGCGCCGATTCCGATGAAGCCCCTGTCGCGGTGGGACAACGGTCGTGACGTGGTGCTGGCCGGCGACGCGGCGGGCGTGGTGGCTCCGGCCTCGGGCGAGGGCATCTATTACGCCATGGTCGGCGGCGAGGTGGCGGCGAAGGCCGGCCTGCAGTTCCTCGAGACCGGCAAGGCCTCGGCGCTCAAGCTGGCGCGCAAGCAGTTCATGAAGGCCCACGGCCGGGTCTTCTGGATTCTCGGGGTCATGCAGTACTTCTGGTACTCGAGCGACAAGCGCCGCGAACGCTTCGTGTCGATCTGCCGTGACCCCGACGTGCAGTTCCTGACCTGGCAGGCGTACATGAACAAGGAACTGGTCAAGGCGCGCCCCACCGCGCACGTGCGCATCTTCTTCAAGGACATGGCGCACCTGCTCGGCTTCAATTCCACGTGAGCAGCCCGGCGTGGCTGGAAGACTGGCTGCACAGCGGCCACGCCATCGACTTCATGCTGGCGGTGGTGGCGCTCGAGGTGCTGGCCCTCGCGCTCTGGCGACGCCGCGATGCTCGCGCGCTCGGGTGGCGTGAGCTCGTCGGCCCGGTGCTGGCGGGGGTCTTGCTGCTGCTCGGCTTGCGCGCCGTGCTCCTCGGCCGGTCGGCGACCGAGGTCATGCTTTGGCTCACTGCGTCATTTCCGGCGCACCTTTTCGACCTGCGGTTGCGGCTGGCCCGGCGAGAATGAGTGGCGAAACCTGAATTTCCGTCGCAGTCTCCAGTCCGATTCGTTGCACCCATGGAGGAACACACACGTGACTGACGAGATGAACGACGACAAGACGCTGCTGAACCGACGCAAGGCGATGCAGGTGCTGGGCGTGGGTCTGGCTGCGGGTGGCATGATGCTGGTCGCGGGCCGGTCCGAAGCGGCCGCGCCCCCCGCTCCTGCCGCGGCGCCCCCGGCTGCCAAGCCGGCCGCCGACGCCGCCGCGCTGAACTGTAAGGACAAGGCCCCCATCGACGAGACGTCGAAGGGCCTGCGCCGCGCGCTGCAGTACAAGGAAAAGTCGGACACGGCCGACAAGGCGTGTCACCTCTGCGCGCAGTTCGAAGGCAAGAAGTACGGCGACTGCGGCTCGTGCAAGCTGTTCACGGGCGCGGTCAACCCGAACGGCGTGTGCCTGAGCTTCGCGCCGCTCGCGGCGAAGTAACTTCGAGGTTCGTCAAAGCTGCTTCACTCGTCGCCGGGCCTCGAAGAGGGGCCCGGCGATGGTTTTTCCCGCCCCTTCTGGCGGGCTTGTCTCGAGGGGCTGCACCGTGAGCGAGCTGCAATCCTCCGCCAAACCCGCCCAGGCCGCGCCGACGTCGAGCGTGCGCTCGTCGTGGTCCGACTGGTGGTTCACCCTTCGCAACCGCATGTTGATGAGCACGCCGTTCCAGCGCTGGTCCGAGCGGCTGCCGCTGGCCAGGCTGATCGCCGCGCACCGCACCTCGGCGCTCTTCGAGCTGTGCGCGGGGTTCGTCTATTCGCAGGTGCTCTTCGCGGGCGTGCGCCTCAAGCTCTTCGAGCTGCTGGCCGAGGGCCCGCAGTCGGTCGAGGTGCTCGCGGATCGCCTGGGGCTCAGCCCCGACGCGGCGCTGCGGTTGCTCGACGCGGCGGCCTCGCTCGAGCTGGCCGAGGCCAGGCCCCACGGTCGCTACGGGCTGGGCATTCATGGCGTGTCGCTGGTCAGCAACCCCGCGGTGGCGAGGCTGGTCGAACACCACGCGCTCTTCTATCGCGACCTGGTCGACCCCGTGGCGCTGCTGACCGGGCGGCTGCCCCAGACCGAGCTCGCGCGTTTCTGGAGCTACGCCGGCGAGGGCCCCGGCCCCCTGGCCTCGAGCGCGGCAGTGGCTCCGTATTCCGAGCTGATGGCGGCCTCGATGACCCTGCTGGCCGACGACCTGCTCG